>JBBSUB010000304.1:0-5142 GCA_038235345.1 Chitinophagales bacterium | reverse complement strand
TTAGAGCCATCAACCATTTATACGGTTTTAAATACGAGATCAAAATTTTCATGCTGCAAAAATAGCAAATTCAAAATCCCTGTTGATTTGTTTATATCGAAGTGCGCTATTTATACCAATACAACATTTTATATAATCTAATTTATTTGTATTACCCGTTGTCTATGGGCGTAATACCTGTTAGTTTTTGGACGGGATAGTATTTACACCCGGTATTATCCGCCATCTATTTGCAAAATTCCTCCACTTAATCATTTAAATATTCCATTTATTCAGTTCTATTAAATCAGATAGTTTTCAAATGTACATTTACAATATGTAAAGTTCTTTCTCTTTTTTCATCTCAAAATAACCCCCATATGTCAAAATCAATTAAGGCAAAAATGATTACAACGATTGATGAAATTCCCAAGAAACTTATCCAGGATCCTTTGATTATTGATCCTGAAAGATTCAGATTACTTCATCCGATCACTTTGAAGTATTATTCTTTAGGAGGCGCCTCAGGCTGGTTAGGTGCATCGCTTACTCCTATCCGGACATGTCCGGATGGTACAGGACAATATCAGCATTATGCAAATGGATCCATCTACTGGCATCCACAGACTGGTGCCCATGAAGTGCATGGTCTTATCCGGGCTAGATGGTCCTCTCTTGGTTGGGAAAAAAGTTTTTTAGGCTATCCTTTAACGGATGAAAGCAAATGCCCGGATGGGATAGGAAGGTATAATCATTTCCAGGGCGGAAGCATTTATTGGAGCCCCGCTACAGGTGCCTGGGAAGTGCATGGCGCCATCCGGAATAAATATGCTGCCCTGGGATGGGAGAAGAGTTTTTTGGGATATCCGCTCACAAATGAATCTGTATGTCCAGATAAGGTAGGACGATATAATCATTTCCAGGGAGGAAGTATTTATTGGAGTCCTGCAACAGGTGCTCAGGAAGTTCATGGAGCAATAAGAACTCATTGGGCTTCACTTGGATGGGAAAAAAGTTTTCTAAAATATCCTGTTTCTGATGAATTAGTCGTCTTTGGTGGTGCAGGAAGAATTTCTCATTTTCAGAAGGGAAGTATTTATTGGTCTCCTACAGCCGGTGTAAGAGTATTAAAAGAAAGAGTCCGGGTGCATGTTAAATGCCTGGCTAATCCGGTTAGTTTTACCCTGAATGAGCAATTTGCAGCCATGCAGGAAGTCTATGCAGTGGCAGGTATCCGGGTGGACTGGGTTACAACTGAAAATTTAAACCTACCTTCTCTTGAGGATGTGGATGTAGGTGGATGTACTATGGGAAGTTCAACAGCTGAACAGAATTCGCTTTTCGGTCACCGTAATTTTGTTGGGGCAAATGATATGGTTGTCTACTTTGTAAGAAGTACCGTCCCGGCTTATAACGGTTGTGCTGCTTTTCCTTCCGGAAGACCGGGTGCGGTAGTTGTACGGAGTGCTTCGAGATGGACACTGGGGCATGAATTGGGGCATGTGTTGTCACTGAATCATGTTAATGACAATAATAGATTGATGACGGGAAATGGGACTTTTAATATTACGAACCCACCGCCGGATCTGGCTTCTTCTGAAGTGAATTCAATGATCAACAGCAATCTGAGCACAGCTATTTAACACATTTAAAATTCAAAAACATGCAATCAAATAACGACAACTTAAACCAGGACCTTATTGATTTTTTAAGACAGGATGAATTGGATTATCCCGGAGGAGCCGCAAAGTTTGGATCGGCCGCACTCCCGCTGCTACAGGAAATCATCAAAAGCGACGACGAAAACCTGGCCACAAAAGCTGCCTATCTTGCCGGTTATATTAAGGATGATTCGACAGATCAGATTCTTTCTGCTGCTGCCGAAAATAAATTTGCCACGGTGAGAATAGCGGCGGCATTCGGAGCAAAAAAACTAAAATCCGGCCCGGCTGCTTCTGCCATTTTAAAGAAAATACTGGATGATAACGACGCCGGTGTTTTAAAAATGGGCTTAAAAGCTGTACAGGATTTAAAGATGACTGATCAGTTTAAAGTAAGGATCAAGAATATCTCTTCTGCACACCAGGATGAAATTATCCGATTATCTGCACAGAAACTAATTAAACCGGATAAGTAAAAGTTCCTTTTTATTATTCATCCTTTCAAATCCTCAGCAGATGAGTGCCTTCAGACTTTTCCCCTAAATAGTCTGAAGGCTTTTTTATTTAACGGTGTTTGAAAATCCGGATAAAAATTTCTGAATGTTGTCCTCTCTTCTGAAATGTATTTATGGTTTTATTTTTGATCCTAAAATGACTCCATGTTAAGGCACATAACTTTTCGGATCCAGCTAAAAAATGGTTTAAACTTTAAAGACCACTATGTTATTTGGCTTTCCTGCTCTCAATATTTAATTTTGTGCTCCGTTTTGACATTCATTTGTAAAATCATTTAATGGGAAAAGAAGATATTTTAAATAGTGGTATACCGGTTTCCATCGGATTGAAACCGACACTTGATGCAGAAAATATTCGTACGCAAATTCCCCAGGATAAAAAAAGACTTCTCACAATTGCCTCATTGGCTATCCTAATCGGTGCGCTGATCAGTGTTATTGCTAAACTGTTGATGGGGCTTCTTTATCTCATTACGCATGTATCTTTTTTTGGTAAAATAGGTTTTGATCATGTAACGCCTATTGGAAATCCACTTGGTATTTGGGTCATTTTTATTCCGGCAATTGGTGGGGTGATTGTAGGGCTGATGGCACTATACGGCTCCAAAGCAATTCGAGGGCACGGCATACCGGAAGCCATGGAACAAATACTGACCAATAAAAGTAAAATAAAACCATCCATTACATATTTAAAACCCATTTCTTCAGCCATTGCTATCGGAACCGGCGGCCCTTTTGGTGCGGAGGGGCCGATTATTGCTACGGGAGGTGCTTTAGGTTCTACCTTGGGACAGATATTGAAAATATCCGATAAAGAGCGCAAAATATTATTAGCATCCGGTGCCACGGCAGGTATGGCTGCGATCTTTGGGACGCCAATTGCGGCTATTTTCCTCGCAGTGGAACTTTTGTTGTTTGAATTTTCTCCCCGGGCAATCATACCTGTAGCGCTGGCCTGTATTACAGGTGCCGCCGGTCATCATTTTTTATTCAGTAACGGCCCTGTTTTTCCAATGGCGGCCGATGTGCTGATACCATCGAATACCGCACTCCTTGTGTATAGTTTCATAGGACTTATCTCCGGCTTTCTGTCAGTACTTGTTACAAAATTGGTCTATGCTATTGAAGATGGATTTGAAAAATTGCCTATCCATTGGATGTGGTGGCCGGCATTGGGCGGACTGGTGGTGGGAATCGTCGGATATTTTGCACCAGAAACACTGGGTGTGGGTTATGAAAATATTACAGATCTTCTTTCCGGATCACTCACCTTAAAAGTTGTTTTATCTCTCTGTTTTTTAAAGTTCATTTCCTGGGCAGTAGCGCTTGGAAGTGGCACATCCGGTGGTACTTTAGCACCATTATTAACGATAGGCGGAGCTGCCGGTATGTTAATGGCGATTCCAATTCTTCATTATTTTCCTGAGTCAGGAATTACACTTGCCCTTGCAGCTTTGATCGGAATGTCCGCCTTATTTGCCGGTGCATCCCGCGCATTGCTAACGTCTATTGTTTTTGCTTTGGAGGCGACAGGTCAGGCTAATGCACTTTTGCCTCTTTTGGCTGCCTGTACAGCGTCGTATTTTGTGTCTTTTTTCCTGATGGAAAGCACTATTATGACGGAAAAAATTACCCGGCGCGGAGTGAAAACACCTGATTCCTTTGAGCCGGATATTTTAGATAATATAACGGTAAGCCAGGTTCTGAATCAAAATGGATTGGTCATTAATGAAAATAATACGCTTGCCGAGGTACGGGAATGGCTGGAAAAAGAGAAAGATTATGATGACAACTATTTTATCATTGTAAGTAATGAACGGGAATTCCGGGGAATCATCAGTTCCTCCAATTTGTTTAGCAGACATCATCCCGAAGATAAAAAAATAGGTGAACTGATAAAGCGAAAAATATTTTCCATCGGCAATGAAAACAGTTTGCGTTCTGCTGTAGGCTTAATGGCTGCTGAAAATATAGATATCCTTCCGGTTGTTTCGGCTGATAATAGTGTGATTGGAGTTCTTACTTACAAAGACATTTTATCGGCCTATAAAACCGGCCACGATGTGGATGTAATGAAAGATCCATCTATTTCTCTAAAAAGACAAGGGTTGAAAATGTTGGTACGCGGGCAAAAATTAATTGATGCTGTGAAAGGTGGGCCCAGTTAGGTGTTAATTATTATAGGGTAGGAGCTTATTTAAAGTATGGAGTATCCCGACAAGCCTCGGCCTGTGTTTTGAGGGAAATAACTATTTATTAAACAGTGGATTGAGTTCGTAGTTTGAAAAATTCGTATAATTAGTGCCTAAAATTCGTGTTTAAAATTGGGAGTTATATTGAAGTTTGAAGTTGGAGAGAATATCTCACCAAATAGTATAAAGAAAAAATCTAATTAAAAAAAGAGAGAATGCGATATTCTCTCTTTTTTTAATTAGATTTTTTGTTGATTAATTATAACCGGGATTTTGTGTCAATGTTTTAGTCCCATTCACCACAGTTTTATCAATTTCTACCTGTGGTATCGGGAAGTATTCATTTTTCCCTGCTGTAAACTTTCCTGATTTTACATCATTGGTAATTGTTCCCTCGTAGGAATAAAATTTATTCAAAGTTGTTTCAGCAATGCCCCAGCGGGAAAGATCAAAAAAGCGATGACCTTCCATACCGAGTTCCAACTTCCTTTCAAAGTAAATAGCTTTTAACGCATAATCTTTTGTTGGAAAAGAAGGGTAAGGCTTAATGACATAATTTGCCGCTGGTACATTAGAAAAGCCTGCTGCAGGATTTGCATCGTTATTATATTTATAAACCCAACCTACCGGGTTTGTAGAGCGATTTCTTACTCTATTTACTAAAATCAGCGCTCCCGCAAGATCGTCTGTTTGAGCATGTGCTTCAGCGGCTAATAAGAGTACATCTGCGAACCGGATCACATTATAATTAATAGCAGTAGCTGGTGCCCAGGAATTATTATCATGAAATTCCTC
>JBBSUB010000303.1:0-5143 GCA_038235345.1 Chitinophagales bacterium | reverse complement strand
CTCTTTTATTTCTGAAAAAGACTTGGTCATATTTGATTTAAAGAATAATGAAATATTGATTCAAATGGTTATTAAAAATGGAAAGGTGGTTTTTGAACAATAAATTTTTAAACTATAAACACTGAAATAATTCATTATGGAAAAAGAACATTTTGGTTTTGGAATAGTCGGTGCGGGAATGATCGCTCATGTGCATGCACAGGCAATTGCACAAATTAAGAAGGCAAAGTTGATCGGTATTTATAGTATTAATAAAATCAAATCAGAGCCATTTGCAGAAAAACATACTTGTACAGCATTTGATACATTGGAAGAAATGCTGGCTCATCCGGAAATAGACATTGTATGTATTTGTACTCCTTCCGGCATTCATCTGGAACCGGCTTTAAAGAGTATAGAAGCAGGAAAACATTGCCTTATAGAAAAACCGCTGGAAGTAACCCTCGAAAGATGTGATCGAATAATAAACGCGGCCAAAAAAGCGGGTGTAAAAATAGGTGTCATTTTTCCTTCCCGTTTTTATGAGAGTAGTAAAAAATTAAAACAAGCTATAGTTGAAGATAAGTTTGGTGATTTAGTCTTAGGAGATGCTTATGTAAAATGGAGGAGAACTCCTGAATATTATCAATCAGGCAAATGGCGTGGAACCTGGGAATTTGATGGGGGCGGTGCCTTGATGAACCAGGGAATTCATACAGTTGATTTATTACAATGGTATATGGGAGACGTAGAATTCGTTCAGTCTGTAGCCGGAAATCTCAGGCACAAGAATATTGAAGTAGAAGATACTGTTGTATCTACGGTGAAGTTTGTCAACGGTGCCCTCGGCACCATTGAATGCACTACGGCAGTTTTTCCGGGAGCATTGAAACGCCTGGAGATCATGGGCACAGAAGGTACAGCCGTAATGGAAGATAATGATTTGATAGAATGGAAATTTGCCCGGGAAAGTGATAAACATGATACAGTAAAAGATAAAAAAAGTGAAGTGGATGGCTTAACCGGTGGAGCTTCAGATCCCGGTAGTATCAGTTTTATAGGCCATCAAAAACAAATAGAGGATATGATCCATTCCATCGAAACAGGTAATGATCCCTTGATTGATGGAGATGAAGGCAGAAAGTCAGTTGAAATTGTTCTGGCGATATATGAGAGTGCTAAAACAGGGCAAAGGGTTAAACTACCGTTGGATTAATATATAATATCAACACCACTAAATAAAAAATGAACATGTCAATAATTAAAGAATTCATGGAAAACAAGTTAAAGGTGAAGGTCTTTGAAACCAGGTTAAAAATGGGAAAAGAGGCAGCCAGGGATGTAAGCACTAAAATAAAAGAACTCCTGGGAAGGCAGGAATTTGTAAATATAATTTTTGCTTCTGCTCCCTCACAAAATGAATTTCTTGCTTCTTTAGTTGAAGAAACGGGTATAAACTGGGGCAGGATTAATGCTTTTCATATGGATGAATATGTTGGTCTTGACGAAGATGCTCCCCAAAGGTTCAGCCATTTTTTAAAAGAAAGTATTTTTGATAAAGTTCCTTTTGGAAAGGTGTACTATATGAATGGAAACAAAGGCGATAGCGCTTTTGAATGCCGCCGCTATGCCGGTTTATTAGAACGCAATCCTCCCGACATTGTTTGTATGGGCATTGGAGAAAACGCGCATATCGCCTTTAATGATCCTCACGTAGCTGATTTTCATGATCCGCTCTTAGTGAAAGAGGTGAATTTAGATGAAGTCTCCAGGCAGCAGCAGGTAAACGATGGATGCTTTACAAAATATGAGCTGGTACCGGAGATGGCGATCACTGTTACCGTTCCGGGTCTGTTACAGGCAAAAAGTATTTATTGCATTGCTCCCGGTCATAACAAATCCCAGGCGGTATATCATACAATTAATAGCCCTATTTCAGAGGGGTTTCCTTCTACTGTCCTAAGAAAACATAACAATGTCACTTTATATCTTGATCGGGAAAGTGCTTCCAAATTATAATTCTTTTCACGCTATCCTTTTATTATGTTCAGGTTTAAAATAGTTAAGATTCCAAAAACGATGAGAGCATTTTTATTCTTTTTAATTTTTCTTACAATGATACATGTGGGTTGTGTAGATACGAATCAGCAGAAAAATTCATCTTCACGCTTAACTCATCTAATCGTATTGGATCCGGGGCATTTTCATGCAGCCTTATTACAAAAATCAATGAATGAGAAAATAGATTCTACTGTGTATGTATTTGCTCCGGATGGTCCGGACGTTAAAGCATATAGCACATTAATAGAAAGCTATAATAATCGTAAGGAGAATCCGACTAGCTGGAAAGAAATCATTTATACAGGGCCAGACTATTTTGAAAAAATGATAAGTTCAAAACCTGGTAACGTAGTAGTGATCGCGGGAAACAATAAACTGAAAACAAATTATATTGATAAATCAGTAGAAGCAGGTTTAAATGTTTTGGCGGATAAGCCAATGGTGATAAACAAAAGCGGTTTTAATAAGTTAGTAGATATTTTTGCCACCGCTAAAAAGAACAATCTGCTCGTGTACGATATCATGACAGAGCGTTATGAGATCACGAATTTATTACAAAAGGCATTTATGCAAATGCCGGATGTTTTTGGAACATTGGAAGTTGGTACAATGGAGGATCCTGCCGTTTCTCTGGAAAGTAAGCATTATTTTTTTAAGGAAGTATCCGGCACTCCCATTGTTCGCCCGGATTGGTACTTTGATGTGGAGCAGGAGGGCGAAGGAATGGTGGATGTAACCACGCACCTGGTTGATCAGGTGCAATGGAAATGTTTTTCCGAAATGAACCTGGATTATAAAAAAGATATCCAGATAGTGAATTCAAAACGTTGGGCGACTATATTAACCCCGGCTCAATTTAAAAAAGTAACTAAAAAAGATAACTACCCTGAATTTTTGAAAAAAGATGTAAAAGATAGTTTGCTGCACGTTTATGCGAATGGTGAAATAAATTATAATCTTAAAGGTATCCATGTACGGGTCGCGGTTAGCTGGGATTTTGAAGCACCACCGGGATTAAAGGATACTTATCATTCAAAGGTGCGGGGAACTAAGGCGAATCTGATTATCCGACAAGGTAATGAGCAACAATTCAAACCGATACTATACATAGAGCCTGTAAAAAAGGAAGCTCTAACCGAATGGAAAAATTCTTTACAAAAGGCATTTTCTGGGCTTCAAAAAGAGTACCCTGGTATAGAATTGAAAGAAGTTAAAAATGGTTGGGAAGTAATTATTCCTGAACAATATAAGAAAGGCCATGAAGAGCACTTTGCATTGGTGATTAAAAAGTACATTCAATACCTGGAGGAAGGTAAAATGCCCGAATGGGAAATCTCAGGCATGTTGGCAAAATATTTTACAACCACAGAAGCATTAGAAAAGGCTTTAAATAAGTAGATTTGAGTGCCTGATAAAATTTAAAAAAAAGAACCGGGTTGTCTTTTATCCTTTACAATGCGCATAACAATGATTATTTTTCAATAAATCTTAAAGGGTAAAATATAAAACTTCAGCTCTGTTTTTGTATTTTCACCTTTAAATAAAATTATTCTGCATGATAGAAAAGAATGCTTCTTCACGAAGAGACTTTATTAAAAAATCAGCCGTTTCACTCGCTGTTTTTTCTATTGTTCCCCGTTTTGTTTTGGGTGGAAAAGGATTCATTCCTCCCAGTGACCAACTAACTAAAGCCGTAATTGGGGTGGGTGCTATGGGACGCAATCACTTTGCTTATGAGGGTACCCGCACCATTGCTATTTGTGATGTCGACAAAAAACATCTTCAAATGGCTACCCAAATGCTGGGGAATGGAGTGAAAACGTTCCATGATTTCCGGGAACTTATTCAATTGCCGGAAGTAGATATTGTACATATCGCCACCCCGCCTCATTGGCATGGTATCATGGCAGCAGAGGCAGCCAAAGCAGGAAAGGATATTTGGTGTGAAAAACCAATGACTCACACCATTGGAGAAGGTAAAAGAGTTGTGGAAGCAGTTCAACAATATGGACGAATTTTCAGACTCAATACCTGGTTTAGATTTAAAGATAATTTTTATGGTCTGGGTACAACCGTAAAGCCGGTTAAAAAACTGGTAGAAAGTGGTTTGATGGGCTGGCCACTGACTGTTACCATAGGCAAGCTTACAGGCTTTGATTGGAAATTTTATTGGACAGGTAAAGATCATCTTGAACCACAACAAGTGCCTGCAGAGCTTGATTATGATTTTTGGCTGGGCCCTGCACAATACAAGCCTTATAATGCCCACCGTGTTCACCAGACGTTCCGCGGATATTGGGATTATGATGGTGGAGGGTTGGCGGATATGGGACAGCATTACATAGATCCGGTACAATATTTTTTGGGAAAGGACAATGAAAGCCCGGTTTCTGTAGAAATTGATGCACCCCAACAAAATCCGGATGCCGTAGGCACCTGGAGAAGAATTGTATTTACATATGCTGACGGATGTAAAATTGTTTTGGATGGAGAGGGCAATGAAAACGTTCCTTATATTGAAGGTCCTAAGGGGAAATTATATCCGGGCTTCAAATCAGATATCCCGGATTTGGATAATAAACTGGCTGCCTTACCTGATCCGGCACCACAGGTTACCACGTTTACTCAAGCTGTAAAAAGCCGGCAAAAGTTTGCGCTAAACGAAGAAAATGGTCACCGTTCCTGCACGTTGATCAATATGGCTTTAGTAGCCTTGCGTTTAGGCAGATCATTGAAATTCGATCCTGTGAAGCAGGAATTTATTGATGATGATACAGCAAATCAATTTATTCTTCCGCCCATGAGAGCACCCTGGGTGATTTAAGTTTTTACCATCTTTCAAATAAAATAAATGAAAAAAATAATTCTGTTTTTAACTTTTAACCTGCTATTATTTACCTCTTTCCAGGTGAAGGCACAAAAAGATGAAAGAACAACCAGTACGCGGATAACAGATGTATTAGCACAATTGCCGGCGAAAAATGAAGCTGACCTTAACACCGCCATGAAAGAAATGGAAGGCCTTGGAGAAGCAGGACTTACGCAACTGGTGCAACAATTGGTACCCGGCGGCAAAGCCGATAATTCAAAATTAGAATACGCT
>JBBSUB010000302.1:0-5160 GCA_038235345.1 Chitinophagales bacterium | reverse complement strand
TTTACGGCTTTGCCTGCAGGATTCGGTGATGTAAAAGATAACGGGGCTCCAAGGGGCAAATTGCATTTTTCAAACATAACTGGGTTTACAATCGGTGGACCGGGTAAGGTAGCCCAGGACGCCAATGGCTGGATGGGAAACATAAACGGGGAATTAGATCAGTTCAGGTTGTACAACACGGCGCTGTCTGCAGCCGATATTTCCGCTTTATTTTCCGGAAAAAAATAAACAACCGAATATAAAATGAAAGGTTTATTCCCGGAAATCATAAAAAGTAAGAGCATCATTATGTAAATGTAAATGGGCAATATCATCTGGTAAAATGGTAATAAAGATGATTTCTATGGCAAGAAATATTTGGCTATATCAGCAGGCATTAGAAATTTTACAGAGTGCATTTCGAAATGTGGGATCATCGCGTGGAAAGTGGGCGGTAGGGATACAGCCCACGGAACATCACCCGGGTTTGTATCTCCATCAGCCCTAAAAAATTTGAGATGCACGCGTTTTATGTTCCTTTATTTTTTAAAAATCACTATATTGTCAGTGATTTTCGATGCTTCAAAACATTATTGACAAAAAAGCGGATGAACGGAAAACCGCTTTTTTCATAAGTACCGGTTCTATGTCAAAAAGTAAATTATTTTTCAGCCTGATTGTAATTTTTATTTCAACTATAGCTTTTTCTTGCACCAAGAATTCGGCTGACTCTACCCCACCCATCATCCCCCCCGTGTCGCCTCCACCAGCCCCTTCTCCGAAAAACGAAGTAGCGTACTGGCTCACCAAACCTGACAAATCAATTCTTCTTCAAAAGCAAAATGCTATTATTCCCTTCACAAAAACAGTTAACAGCTATTCTTCCATTAATGTAGATACTACTCAACTATTTCAGACAGTCGATGGATTTGGATATACGCTAACCGGCGGGAGTGCCTACGTCATAAACCAATTAAATACGTCAGTTAAAGAAAATTTATTGAAGGAACTTTTTGGTAAAGAAGAAAACTCCATTGGTATAAGTTATCTGCGGCTAAGCATGGGTGCTTCGGACCTGGATGCTGCCGTATTTAGTTATGATGATATACCAACAGGAGAAAAGGATATGAACCTGGAAAAATTTTCACTGGCAAAGGATAAAGTTGATTTAATACCCCTTCTAAAACAAATACTCGCCATAAATCCTCGTATAAAAATTTTGGCCACTCCCTGGAGTCCTCCCGTGTGGATGAAAGATAATAGGAAATCGATCGGAGGAAGCTTACTTCCCATATATTACGAAACATACGCGAATTATTTTGTAAAATACATTCAGCAAATGAAATCGGAAGGGATCATTATAGATGCCATCACTCCTCAAAATGAGCCTTTGAATCCGGGCAATAATCCAAGCATGTTTATGTATGCCATAGAACAGGCTAATTTTATTAAAAATAATTTGGGACCTGTTTTTAAATCCGCGGGCATAGCTACTAAAATTATTATTTACGATCATAATTGTGATAAACCCGAATACCCTCTTTCCATTTTAAATGATGCTGAAGCCAACAAGTACATAGATGGTTCTGCTTTCCATTTATATGCGGGTGATATAGGTGCTCTGTCCATGGTGCATAATGCGTATCCTGATAAGAATGTTTATTTTACAGAACAGTGGACTTCTTCACAAGGTAATTTTGGAGGAGATTTGAAATGGCATTTGAAAAATGTAATTATTGGCTCTATGAGAAATTGGAGTAAAGTAGCCCTGGAATGGAACCTGGCCAATGATCCTGCATTTGGTCCGCATACACCTGGCGGCTGTACAGAATGCCTCGGAGCACTTACTATTGGCTCGTCAGTCACCCGCAATGTTGCCTATTATATTATAGCACATGCCTCAAAATTTGTACCTCCGGGCTCCGTGCGTATTGGTAGTAATACCTCAGGGGACCTGGTAAATGTCGCTTTCAAAACACCCTCCGGAAATAAAGCTCTGATCGTGTTGAATGAAGGACAATCTGATGCTACCTTCAATCTCAAATTAGTGGATAAGTGGGCCGTATTAACGCTTCCTGCAGGTGCTGTGGGAACATATGTCTGGGATTAATTTATTTCCTGATCTTTTTTTTCATTCTCAATTAGTTTCAGTTTATTCAACCAAACAAATTCTGTACATTTAGCCCATTATGCAGCAAAAAAACGATAAAGACAAATTAGATATCATCAACATGCTGCTGGAAGACTGCATCATGGCTTATCCTATATCCACTTTCATCATCAGTATATATCAGCAATATCAACGTAGAGGCTGGTTAGGAAAAAAGCAGTTGCAAGGATTGTATGACAAAGCATCTAAAATAAATGGCATTCCTCCGGGAAAGCTTGCTGCATTGGAATCCATCATAAAACGAATGCCCACCAAAGACCATTCGGAACTTCCGGAAAATACGCCTATGTTCACAAGAGATGAGGAAGCCGGATCATTGATGGACGAAATTCTGGTGAAATACCCACAACATAAAAGGGTGCTCTTTTTAAAAGCAAGGTATGATAACAATGAAGTGATCACTCCGGTAGAAGTTGCTGAATTACATAAATTTAAAAAGCTGCTTTTTAAATAGGAATTGCCCTACTTCCGGTCTTATAACCTTCCTCTTATAGATTATTTTTTAAAAGAAGGCATTCAGTTTCACAATTGTGCTTTGAAATTCTTAATTTCAGCGGTATAAAAATTATACCATGAGATTACTGACGATTCTATTAGCCTTCACTCTTCTGGCTTCCTGCAATTCCAAAGAAAAAATAGATTTACTTGTTTATAACGCAAATGTGTACACGGTGGACAGCAGTTTTTCCAAATCAGAAGCAATCGCTGTAAAAGATGGAAAGATAGTAGAAGTGGGCACCTCTGCTGATCTACAATTTAAATACGACGCCAAAGAAAATATTGATGCTGATGGAAAATATATTTATCCCGGATTTATAGATGCGCATGCTCATTTTCTGGGTTATGGATTAAGCCTGCAGGTAGCTGACCTTGTTGGTACAGAAAGCTGGAATGAAATCCTGGTCAGGTTAAAGGCATTCGCCAAAGAAAATCCGGAAGGTTGGATCCGTGGACGTGGCTGGGATCAAAACGATTGGGATGTAAAAGAGTTTCCGATTAATGAAAAATTAAATGAGCTGTTTCCGGACAGACCAGTCGTGCTAACAAGAGTGGATGGCCACGCATCTATCGCGAACAATAAAGCGATTGAAATGGCCGGTATAAAAGCAGGAGATAAGATTTCCGGTGGCGATATTGAAGTTAAAAATGGTAAACTTAGTGGCATACTGGTAGATAATGCCATGGGCCTTGTGTCATCAAAAATCCCATCCTCTACAACTGCCCAATTGAAAGAGGCACTATTAGATGCACAAAGAAATTGTTTCGCAGCCGGCCTCACCACCATCGATGATTGCGGTTTACATTATACCGACGCGTTGCTGATTGATTCTCTTCAAAAAGCCAAAGATTTAAAAATGCGTTTATTCGTTATGCTCAGCGATAGCAAGTCGAATTATGACTACTTATTTTCCAAAGGAAAAATAAAAACAGACCGCTTAAATGTGAGTAGCTTCAAAGTATATGCTGATGGCGCTTTAGGTTCAAGAGGCGCATGTTTACTTCAACCCTATTCTGATAAACCAGGCTGGACAGGCTTCCTGCTTAGTTCAGCGGAACATTTTGACTCCGTTGCAAATATTATTTATCAAAATAAAATGCAGATGTGCACCCATGCGATTGGCGATTCAGCCAACAGGGTTATCTTAAAAATCTATGCAAAATACCTGAAAGGAAAGAATGATCTAAGGTGGAGAATTGAACATGCACAGGTAGTTAATAAGGCAGATTTTGCACTCTTTGGTGAAAATAGTATTGTTCCCTCTGTACAACCTACACACGCTACATCGGATATGTATTGGGCCGGAGAAAGATTAGGACCTGAAAGAGTGAAAGATGCTTATGCTTACAAACAATTGCTGCAACAAAACAATTGGATTCCTTTAGGAACAGATTTCCCTGTAGAAGATATTTCTCCGATGAAAACATTCTTTGCATCCGCAGTACGAAAAGATGCAAAAGGATGGCCTCCCCAGGGTTTTCAGATGGAGAATGTTTTGACCAGGGAGCAAACTCTTCGCGGCATGACAATTTGGGCGGCCAAAAGTAATTTTGAGGAGCACGAAAAAGGAAGTCTTGAAAAAGGAAAATTCGCTGACTTTATCATGATGGATAAAGATCTCATGAATATCCCTGCGGAGGAAATTTTAGGGGCGAAAGTTATAAAGACTTTTGTGGGTGGAGAGAAGGTGTTTGAGTTGTAGGTATTAGTTTGGAGTTTGGAGTTTGAAGTTTTCATTCATTCTATTATATGTTCTTTACGTTGCCAATAAAATAAATGCCTGCATTTTAAGTAGTGATAAAACTGTCCGCAATTGTGCTAAAAATAAGGCCATTGAATACCATGGAATGATTTGGATTTTTGATAAACTGGTCGCGGAAAATATTCTCACACAAAAAGAAGCCACCATTAAATTAAAACATCTTATAGCCATCAATTTCATTTTCCAAAATAATCAGACAGTGGTAGCTGAAATACAAAAAGGGTTTAAGTTCTGGGAGGAAGGTTCCGGTCATTAGGGAAAACTTATTTACTGCTTAAACAAGTTGAAAATTCATAGCAATAAATAAATATCTAAAGCTGATAGCTGATAGCTCACAGCTTCAAAGCTCATTGCTCTGCCCTCTCAATCAAAAACACAGATGGTATCTGTCGTTGCTCTCCTTTGGAAGAAGGAATATTTGTTTCTTTTCCATTAATTAGGGTCTGCTGTTTATGTCAAGTAGAGGACAGCCTTACCATATAACGAAAATAGTTTATGTATTATACTAGTTTGTATCCTTATTATTTCTTTACGGATCAGGCAATAAAGTACCCGCCCGGTTAATTTAACCAGGTTGAGTACCATAATGATGGTAGCTATCCATGAAAGGCTTGTATCGGAAAGCCGCGCCTTAACTCTATTTAAACCATAGGTTGTTTTGGCTTGTCCAAACTTGCCTTCTACCGGATTTCTGTCGCCTGGTCTTATATGGTTTGGTTCCATTGCCTTCGAAGGCCGTCCTAAGGGTTT
>JBBSUB010000301.1:0-5211 GCA_038235345.1 Chitinophagales bacterium | reverse complement strand
GCCGCGCCGCCTAAATTCGTGTCTCACGAATTTCCTTTGAATAAATTGGCAGGAGTCTGATTTTTTTCAAACCATAAATCAGATCTTATTTAAAAATTGGAACCATCTAAACAATCACCCACAATACGATTCGTGATACTAATCGGGATGCCCACGGCATTCTCAAGAAGTTATATAGAGAGTTAAGTGAAAATTCCGTTTGCGTAATGAAGAAAAGGCATTATATAAAGACCCACTTATTAATAAATAAGCTTTGCCTTTACCTGATACCTGATACCTGATACCTGATACCTAATACCTGATACCTGATACCTGATACCTATTTATCAAACTTCGGATTCACAAATTCCCATTCTTTCAAATGAGAATTTTGATGCTCTTTTTTTACAATGGCATTAAAGGTTTTAATTAATTCAGGATGATCTTTTGCCAGGTCAGTCGTTTCTCCTTCATCATTTTTTAAATTATATATCTGCCACGGAGCTTTCGGATTCTTTTTTAAATTTACTCGAACACCTTTCCATTCACCCATGCGTATTGCTACAGAACCACCGGTTTCACCGAATTCAAAATAAAGATATTCATGCTTTTTTTGTTCTGCAGGCCTTCCCAAAAGAGTCGGTAAAAAGGAAATGCCATCGGTATTTTTTACTGACTGATGTGTCAATTGAGCTAAAGTCGCCATCAGGTCATATTGTGCAGAGATCAGATCACTTGTTGTTCCTGCTTTTATCTTTCCGGGCCAGCGTGCAATTAACGGTTCGCGGATACCACCTTCATACAAATCCCGCTTTTGTCCACGGAATGGACCGTTCAGTTTAAACGTATCTTTCGGAATTCCTCCGTCCCAGGCACCACCATTATCGCTGGAAAACATGATAATAGTATTATCATCCAACCCAAGTTCCTTAATCTTTTTCATGATCATTCCTACCTGGTCATCTAAATATGTAACCATGGCAGCGTGAGTAGATAGAGGATATTTCGTAGAGGCGTATCCTGCATTTCCATAATAATACGATTCATCAAAAGCACCAATATACTTTTTCACATACTCATCCGGAGCCTGCAGGGAAACATGCGGCAAAGGTGAAGGAAAATATAAAAAGAAAGGCTTGTTTTTATTCTTATCCAGGAAGGCTAATGCCTTCTCCATCATTTTTTGAGGAGCATAAACATTTCCTTTGAAGTAATCAAAATCTTTATCAGTAGCTGTTTTAGGATTTAATGGTTTATGTACAGTAATCACAGGGTTATCCAAGGAATCCCATTTTCCATTTTCCCAAAGATGGGTCGGATAATAATTATGTGCTTGTTTTTGGTCTAATAGCCCATAAAAATAGTCAAACCCTTGCTTATTGGGATCCCCGGAATTATTAGCCATTCCAAGGCCCCATTTGCCTACTGCACCCGTGACATATCCTGCTTCCTTCAACATTTTTGGTAAAGTAAAAGTCCCTTCCGGAAGAGGCAATTGTCCTCTTTCAAGACTGTCCGCAAAACCTCCCAATTCATGATTACCCCGAATATAAGCATGACCGGCATGTTTTCCTGTCATTAACATTCCACGCGCTGGAGCGCAAACCGGAGCACTTGCATAATGATTGGTAAAACGCATTCCTTCACGGGCCATCTGATCCAGATGGGGCGTTTTAATTTTTGTTTGTCCGTAACTACCAAGTTCGCCCACACCCAAATCATCCGCATAGATGTAAATAATATTCGGTAATTTTTTGGAGGTTGTGTTACTCTTTTTCTGTGCCTGTACATTACTGAAACCTGCGACAACAAGTATAAATAAGAATTGGCAGAATATTTTTATTTTCAAATTGATCTTTTTTTGATTCATAATAAATGAATGAAGTTCTTGCTGATTATTTTACAGGAGTTTCGAAGATCTTTTTCGCGTCTGTATCTTCGTAGGAATCAATTAATCCCAATAATTGCTTTTTTAATGTAGCCGTAATCTTTGCGTATTTCTTTTGGCCGTAAAGATTATGCATTTCATGGGTATCTGTTTTTAGATCGTATAATTCCCAGCTATTTACCTTGTCGTAGAAACGGATTAATTTATAACGGGTCGTCCGTATTCCGAAATGTGGAGAAACATTATGCTCTCCCTTTTCGTAATAATGATAATACAGGGCATCGCGCTTAAATTCCTTCTTGAACACGGGCAAAATAGATTTCCCCTGCACGTCAGCAGGAATAGCAACCCCAGCCGCTTCCAATACCGTTGGCCCCAAATCCAGGTTCATGACAAAATCATTCGAAACTGTTCCCGGCTTGATCACTCCGGGATAGCGCATCAACATTGGAGTTCTGAAGGACTCTTCATACATAAATCGCTTATCGAACCAACCGTGTTCTCCCATATAAAACCCCTGATCACTTATATAAATCACAAGGGTATTTTTTGCAAGATCATGTTTATCCAAATAATCCAGCGTACGACCAATATTACGATCCAAACTACGGGCTGTAGCAAGATAATCTTTCATGTATCGTTGATACTTCCATTCTGTCAGCGCATTTCCTGTAAGATTCTTAGAGAAGAAATCTTTTCTGATAGGATCATAATAAGCATCAAATTTCACTCTTTGATCCGGAGTCATTCTACTGATACTGCCTTCTTTATCTTCCGCCTCCTTTGTTTTAAACATCTTTAGATCATACCCCATGACCATCGTTTTAGAAATGGTCATATCCTGAACTTCAGCAGCTTTGCGTCCTTTATAATTATCATAAAAATTAGCAGGAAGGGGAAATGTCCGGTTATCAAATTCGCCCATATCCTGAAAATCAGGAATCCAAACCCGATGGGTATTTTTGTGACCGATTACCAGGCAAAACGGTTTTGATGCATCTCTATCGTCCAACCATTTTTCAGCATCATCTTCAATGACATTGGACACGTAACCATTTTTTATATGCCTGCCTTCTTTTTCGGTGATAAATTCGCTATTAAAATATTGGCCCTGTCCTTGCAAAATATTGTAATAACTAAATCCCTCCGGAATACTTTCTAAATGCCATTTACCAATCCAGGCGGTATTGTACCCGTTTTTGGTTAACTGCTTTATAAAAGTATCCTGGCTTCCGTCGAACCTGGAATTCTCATTATCCTTAAACCCATTCTTATGACTGTATTTGCCGGTAAGGATCACCGCCCGGCTGGGGCCGCAAATACTATTCGTAACATATGCTTTATCAAAACGCGCCCCTTCTTTAGCAATTCTATCAATATTGGGCGTTTGCATCAATTTACTTCCATAAGCACTAATGGTTTGATAGGCATGGTCATCAGAAACAATAATGATAATATTTGGCTTCTTTTGCGCAAAAACGGCCATTGATGCAAATGCGAACCAAACTGTAAAGATTTTTTTCATTGATTTTGTTTTATTGTACTCCCGTCAAACGACAGGCATTTATTTTTTAACTTTTACCAGCATCTTTCACACAACGGAAACCCGTATGCTCCAACCCCGTATCCGGACTGCTTTTCATTCTCCGTGCTACCCGGTAGCCACTGCAATAGCTATCATTACACAAAAAACTTCCGCCACGTAAACTTCTTTTCGGCGTGTACGGGTCCATGGGATCAAAACTTTTTTGCGGCCCTTGCGGATTTTCAGCTATACCACTTTCCAGGCTTTTGTAATAGTTCGCGTCATACCAGTCACTGCACCACTCCCACACATTGCCGGCCATATCATATAATCCATAAGGATTTGCAGCAAAACTTTTCACTGGTGCTAATCCTACAAAGCCATCTTTATTTGTATTGAGATAAGGAAACTTTCCTTCCCAGCTATTTGCTTTAGCCTTGCCTGTGTTTATATGTTCATTTCCCCAGGGATAAATATTATTTTTCAGTCCGCCGCGGGCCGCGTATTCCCATTCCGCCTCTGTAGGTAAACGCTTTCCGGCCCATTTGCAATAAGCCAGGGCATCATAATAACTCACATGTACCACAGGAAAATTTTCTTTGCCTTCAAGATTACTTTCCAGACCATGAGGATGATTCCAACTGGCACCAGGCACCCAACTCCACCACTGTCCATAATCGTTTAAATTCACCGGTCCGGTTGTTTGTTTAAAAACAAGCGAAGCCGCTACCAACATATCCTCATCCGGTTTTGGCGTGCCCGGAGGAAGAGTTTTCTTTAACTCTTCCCAATCCGGCTTTTGTTCAGCGGTTGTGATATATCCCGTTGCATCTACAAACTTTTTAAATTGAGCATTGGTCACCTCTGTTGCATCCATGTAAAATGAATGAACTTTCACGGCATGCTTTGGATATTCATCTTGATCTGCCTGGGAATTATCTCCTCCCATATCAAAAACACCCCCTTGTATAAGTATCATCCTTTCTGTGCCCATATCACTAACCCGGATAGAATCCAGATTAACTGCATTTGAAAACCTTGCCGGAACTTTCATACAAGAAACCTGCGAATCAATGCCCGACAGCGCCATTTCAGTATTACCGGAATTTTGACAAGATGTCAACAATACGAAAGTGATTAAAATTGAGGTTGCTATATTTTTTGTCAATGCTCTTAATTATTATAAAACCGTTTAGACCGATGCCTTGCAAATTTACTCAATCGACTCCCTTTCTCCTGAGTTTTTAATCCTACCCGTATTCTTCCAAAAGATATCCTGACTTCCAAAAGATTAAATCTGAAGATTATTTTCTTTTGGATAATTCTTCATTTAATAATGCCGCTAACTCTTTTACTTTTTCCGGATACTTTTCCGCCACATTATTCTTTTCACCTAAATCATTTTTTAAATTATACAATTGCGCAATGGCAAGATTTCCGGATTCTATATTGGTCAGCTGAAAAACCGCGGGTCCTTTATTAGGCTGAATATATTTCCAATCGCCCTGAACAATAGACATTCCTCCTCCCTGCTCAATGTATAAAGAACGCCCAACATTAGATCTTCCACTAAAAGCCGCCCACATATTCTCACTATCACTCGCTTCTCCGGAAGGAATTTTCTCCCCCGTTAAAGCTGCTATTGTTGCCATCATATCTATTTGGGAAATTAAGGCGCCAGATACTTTGGAGGAAATCTTTCCCGGCCAGTTTACAATAAAAGGAACTCTTGTTCCACCTTCAAAAGCACTATATTTTCCACCTCGTAATACGCCCGCAGGTAAGTGCCCGTTTTGTTGAGCAACTGCTCCGTCAACAT
>JBBSUB010000300.1:0-5212 GCA_038235345.1 Chitinophagales bacterium | reverse complement strand
GGTAGGTGTAAGTAGAATCAGTGAAAACCAACATTGGACCACAGACGTTTTTACAGGTGCTGCTATTGGATATTTGTCCGGAAAACAGGCAGTTAAAAACTATCATCAATTCTCCAAAAAAAGGGCGGATGGAAAATTGAAAAACTCTTTAAGTTATACCTTGAATTATTCTTTCGGACATTGGGAACCGGGAATGGTACTGCATTTAAAATAAAAATGAAAATAATTTATACAGATAATAAATCCGCAACAGTTCAATTTTATTGAACGAAATGTCTGTTTTATAACAGACAGGACGGAATAATTTGGCATCTTGATTTCACGAAATCCCGAATTCTTTAGTGGAGTACCAAATATAACCGAACTAACAGAAAAGTATAGATAATTTCAGGTGCAATAATCAGAAAATTTCAAACAGAAAATTTAGGCTCAAGCCCGGCGAGCACAGTTTTTGATTCCTCCAGCTGAAGCTGGAGGCAATTCATAAGGACAGTTGTTTTCTCTGAATTGCCACATGGCTTCAGCCTGTGGGTAAATGGAATAATGTGTAAGGGATTTGCTTAAAAATTGGATTTGTGTTATAGGATAAAAATAAGCTAATAAGGTTGGTCCATAATAACCTGGAATATTTGTATTAAGGTTTATTTTTAATGAATTGCCACATGACTTCAGCCTGTGGCTTAGCCCAAAAATTGGATTTATGCTATCGCAAAAAATAAGCTAAGAAGCTTAATCCATTATAACCTGGAATATTTATACTAAGGTTTATTGTAAATGAATATTAGGTCAGAAAAGGGTAATTGTGAATAATGATAATGGCTGGATTTTGGAAAGACCACAAATCAATTTAAAACTGTCTTCAACCTTAGTACAAAATACACACCGCACACACCCGACCTTATTTACCTTATTATTTAAAGGCTATAGAAGGCAGAATCATCATTATATTTTTGCAGCGTTCTTCTGAAACTTTCCAAAAGTTGCAGATTCTTTCCTAATAGCAATAATCCGTACTTCGAACTATTGGAAAGCAGCTTTCAATAACGGGAAATTATGCTGTCGCAAAAAAATAAGCTAAAAAGCCTGCTCCATAATAACCTGAATATTTGTACTAAGGTTTATTTTACATGAATTGCCGCATGGCTTCAGCCTGTGGTTTATTGAAATAATCTGAAGGGGCTTTAGCCCAAGAGTTCCTATTTCAAGCTTGAGAGGGAAATGGGTTTAAGCAGCAGAAATCATACTGATAAATTATCTTATAAACCGGACAAACTGAAAAATATAATTGGTATTACTTCAATTGAAATGTGCATAAATTAAAGCTTACAACCAAAAAAAACGGTTGCAAAAAGATTGCAACCATTTTTTATAAAACCTATATTTCACTCTTAAATCCTTTATTGAGAATCGTTTAGTATCAATGGATACTCGAAAGGTTCATTATATCCGGGGTAAACTCCCTGAATGGTTACTTCAGGATTACTTCCAATAATTGCTTTCAGGTCATCAACGGTTTTCACCGGTTTTCCATTCGCCATAGTAATGATAAAACCATCGCGCATTCTTGTCTGATCATTGATCGCACCTTCTTTAATTTTCTTAACAACAACTCCACCTGCCAGGTTATTTTCTTTTGCCATTTTAGGATCTAGATTTACCAGATCAACGCCAAGTCTATCAATCATTTCAGCCGGCTTAACGATATCAAACGTACCTGCACTATTTTTCAAAGTTACATTTACGGTATTTCTTTTACTAGCTCTCTCATATACAACGGCAGCTTTTTGTCCGGGTCTCAATTTGGCAATTTCTTCCTGCAATTCAGAACCGCTCTGAACATTTACGCCATTTATACTCCGGATGATATCTCCGGCTTTAATACCTGCGCCAGCTGCTGCGCCGTCTTTTACCACATCAGTAATAAAAATACCGTCGGCTGATTCAGGAACTTTGTTCGCTTCTTTTTCTTTCGCGTTTAAAATACCTGCATCCACATACCTGACACCAAGGAACCCGCGTTGCACACTACCATATTTTATAAGGTCATTAATTACTTTCTTCACAATATCTACAGGAATTGCGTAAGAATATCCATTATAATATCCGGTAGGCGAAGCAATCGCACTATTGATTCCGATTAGTAAACCATTCGTATTAATAAGTGCTCCGCCGCTGTTTCCCATGTTCACCGCAGCATCTGTTTGCAGGTAGGATTCCACAGCCATTTCCCTGCTTCCTGCTTTATCACGGTTTAAACCCAAAGACCTGGATTTAGCGCTGATAATACCGGCTGTAACTGTAGCGTCCAGGTTTAAAGGATATCCGATTGCAAGCACCCATTGACCAATATTTACATCAGAGGAAGTACCATAAAGCATGAAAGGTAAATTTTTAGCATCCACTTTTACTACGGCCAAATCATACGCAGGATCTGAACCGATCACTTTGGCCGTATAGGTTTTCCGATCACTTAAAGTAACGGTAACCTCATCAGCTCCGGCCACTACGTGATTATTTGTGATGATGTATCCATCATTACTAACGATTACGCCTGAACCTGATCCCATCTGTGGGATACTCCTTTGCTGACCACCACCACGGCCCTGTCCGAACAACTGGTCAAACATATCATCTCCAAAAATATCAGAAAAAGGATTCCCTCTCTTTGGAAGATCGTTACTTGTTTGCTTGGGAGTCGTCTTGGTTTTGATATGCACTACTGTAGGAATAGCGGCTGCTGCTGCCTGGGTAAAATCAATTGGCGAGCTCATTTGATTACCATTCGAATCGAATAATCCCGCATACTTATAATTCGCCGGTATGGATGTCTGAAAATTCGGATTATTGCTATTTTGCTGATAATAATTGAAACCAAAAATTACTGCAAGGGAAGTAACGGCACTTAATAATACAGTAAAAACGATGTTCTTTGTTCTCATTTTCAAAATTTTAATTTCTGGATTTAGTAATTAATTAGATTATGTAAAATAATTCAATAGCACAATTTATACCATATACCTTATTAAGTTTTGTTAAACCATTCCGATGGTATTTTAAAAAAAACATAAAAAAAAATTCCGAATAAACTTTTAAAAGAAGCAAAAAAAAGCCGGAAGAAAAAAATCCATATTTTTAAATAAATGCTCTTTTCAATTTTCAAATAAAATTATCAAGCCTAAAATTCTATTCTCAAAACAAGGAAGGAAAGTAAAAGATGATTGATCAACCAACTGATAAAACAATAACTTTGGTGCTAAATATACTGTATGACAAATAACGATATACTCAAAAAATTAAGGGTTGCACTTTCTCTGAGAAATGATGACATTATTCATATTTTATCACTTGTAGATTTTGAGATAACAAAAGGCGCACTCGGCGATCTTTTTAGAAATGAAGACCATGAAGGTTATGTAGAAGCAGGCGATCAGATTCTAAGAAATTTTTTAAACGGATTGATTATATATAAAAGAGGAAAATTACCGGATCCAAAAATAGACCTGGAAAAGAAATAGGTATCACATGTCAGGTAAAGTTGATAATTTGTGAAATTCGTGCCTGCTAATTCGTGTTTGAATAAAAATACGTTTTATAGAAAAAAAAAGCAATGCCCTGAAAAATCAGGGCATTGCTTTTTTAAATCCTTTAATGGGAACTTTATGAGTCTAATTATTGGCCGGAATCATCTTTCCATTCTCCAATTTTACCTTCAAGGTCTACGAACTGACCATTCTTTAATGCGGTTGTTGTACCGTCAGTTGCTTTTACAGTACCATTCGCCATTACAATTGTTCCATTAACTAAAGTAACATCTTGTGTGAGTTCACTTTTTTCACCAGCTTTGATCTGCCACATCTTGCTATCTTTCATAACATAGACATCCTTCTTTTGAGTTTTTTGCTCCGTTGGAACAGTGTCTTTTACCGGAGTGTTTTCCTGTGCAAATGCACCAAAAGAAAGAGCTACTGCAATCATTGTAAGAAATACGTTTTTCATTTTTTCAATTTTTATTAGATTAGGGATTAATTTCCCTTATAGATTCCAAAACCGTACCAACAGGATTTTATATCCAAAAAACAGTTAGATGTTTTATGAAAAAAACTGTTTATAACTACTTGATGATCAACACATTATTTGTTAAAGTGTTAAAGTGTAAAATAAAAATTTTCAACAGAAAATGGTGCCTGAATTATCATCTTTTTAATCCAAAAAAAAAGAAAATATTCATTAAATCATAGCTTTTCCAAAAAATACAACAAGAAAAAAGTTGAAAACGTTCCGGATGAAGTTTAGCTTAGTCAATTTTCCGTAAAGTGGGTTATTAAAACTTCTCAGGCATAAAATAATTGTCCAATTCATTGTTGTACAGGAATCACATTAAATCGCTTTTTCTACTAATCAATTTTGTACATTTGAACACACAAACTTTTTGATAGAAACGATGAAAATATAATCTCACCAAATATCCATTGATGAGGACAGCAATGAACCAAAATCATCTCATGAAATTAATACCTCCATACATTTTCATTTCGATCCTTTTATTGATTTCGTGTAATGATACACCTCAATCCAAAAAGCAACGTGCCGTGACCACATCAGCGGTGGATTTTCAGGAAATAAATAAAAATGATTCTGTTCCTTTTTATAAAAAATACGATGTGCAGTCAGGCGTTATTACCTTCAATACTACGATGAACACACTTACAGTGAATGTCAGTTATAAAACAGTTGTTTCCTTTGATAATTATGGGATGCAAGAACGAAGAGATACTTACAACGGTAATGATTTAATTGAAACATTCCTCAGTGATGGTTTCAATAATTACAACATTTCTCATACACACAAAAATATTGTCCGGACAGGTAAAGCATATCGTGGAACAGAATCGAGATTTGGCTGGGATGAAATAAAAAAAGAAGATATCAAATCCGGAAGAGTGATCAAAGAAGCGCCACAGATTATTGCAAATAAAAAATGCCAGGTTTATTCAATTATGACAGGGGTGGCTTCTGTAACCTATGGTGGCTGGAAGCATATTATTCTTCTAAATGAGGTAGAAAGTCCGGGTGGAAAAAGTCTTTCTAAAGCTGTAAAAGTTGAACTGTATAATGTGGATCCGGAAACATTCAAATTACCAAAAGGCTACGCTGCAAAAGGTTAGAAAATAGAATTTAATTATTCATAATTCAGAAATTTAAACACGAATTT
>JBBSUB010000299.1:0-5214 GCA_038235345.1 Chitinophagales bacterium | reverse complement strand
TCGAAAAGAATTTGTTGATCGTCGATATAGTGTAAAACGAATTTTCGATTAAAATATACCGCCAGCTTTAAATAATCATTATTGTTTCCTTCAATGGTTATGGATGGATTTGTAAGATCAATCACAATTCTATCTCTTTCTCTTTCCCAGGGGAATTGTTCAATCACTTCAATAAGTTCTTCAAAACTTCGTTTCTTCTCTTCCACAAACTCTCCTGTCTCAAAGTTTTTGTATTGAATTTTGGAAGTAAGTCGATTCATAAAGAATGCTGAAAAAATGATTTAAATGAATCCTTTTTATTTCAAACTCAGGGAATTGAAAAACCGTTCCATGGAAGGGTTTGGATAATTGTTTGTGTCGGTAATAGTCTGTAACATAATTAATTTATTTTCACGCAGAATGATTTGCGATTTGATAATAGCCATTCCGTTTCCATAATCTATTTCTACGTTCCGTGATGGGTATTTTTCTACCTTCCCACTTGTTTCACTAATTAATTTCCCGTTTACATTTTTTACCGCACCCTCAATAGCACCACGAAAGAACTGATCTAATAAATCGACTTTATTTGAGTTGATGATGGAATCCGGATAGTTCGTTTCGAAAACCATGTAGACATAGTTTTCGTCTTTGACCGAATCTGCAGGTTCGTAGGATACAATGGTCATAACAAGATCTCCTAAACTGGAAGCAATCGTTTGAGCTGTTTTGGCAAACGTACCAGGAAACTGAATCCTGAATTCATTTGTGTCGTAAGTGTTACCAGCTTTGGTTTGGCTGAAAAGAGAATTTGAAATGATGGTTAGGAATATGAAAAGAAAGATTGGTTTTGGTTTTATCATGCAGTTTGTGTTTTGGTGGTTGAGTGTTTAATTACGGTTTCCGTTTATGTATTTGCAAAACAGCAAACCGAAACCTTGAAAAAGCGGATTTATCTAAAACCGAAATTTGAAGATAAAATCTATCGAACAAAAGATAATAAATGATTTACCAGCCAAGGAGATTCCTTTTTGATTCACTTCAGAGCATGCACAGGATACAAACCTCCTTTTTCACTGAGATGAATCATCCATATATCTATTTTTTGAACAACAAATTTTTCGACTTTACTGTCTTTTGTTTTTACAAATAAACCATTATTCACAAGCCTGAATGTCTTGTATTTGCCTACTTTATCAATATCTGATAAAGGGATGGATAGTTCATGATTTTGGAGGTTGATTTTATGCGATTTAAATACCAGTCTTTTATTTGTTAGAAACAATTTTCCACCCGCGGCTTCTATTCCTTTAAAATGGTTGGCTCCGGTTTCAAACAGAATCGTTTCATCTTCATCTGTTTTGATCTCTATATTTTGTAGCCATTTAGATTTTGTTAATTTTCCCATAAGCCAACCAAATAATACTCCGGACCAAACACCTCCAACCAGCGCGGAAACCATGGAGATAAATATCTGTTTTGTAGTCAGATTATCATGTGTCAGCAGATCTCTACCAATGAAAAATAGAAATATTGTCATTCCAAAAAATAAACCCGCCTTCATTTTACTTCTCTTATCCATGATGTGAATTTAATGTGTTTGTTTGAATTTTGGGTTGTCATTTTCGGTTACGAAAATGTGATATTTTGTATTAATACTTACCTAAACCTATAAGGTTTTTAAAACCTTATAGGTTTGCTGTCAGAATTCGGACATTTCTTTATTATCCAAATATCCTGTGGTAACCACTTTTCTTTCCCGGGGTTAGTTTCTATATGCTCTAAAATTTCAACCTCCGTAAATAATTTATGCATAAATCCTTGCGGGTGAAATGCCGAAAATGTCCGATGTCCTTCTTTTACATTTCCACGAACAATCAACTGGTTATTGTTGTATTTTTTCAGTTCTAAATCAGTTAGTTTAACCTTATAATTATCCCCATGAGTCGTTAAAAACATGATTCCGTTTGGTTTTAGAACCCGGTATAATTCCTGAAACCAATTATAGTGCAATTGCTCTGATAGATGAGTGAATATAGAAATGCCATAAATCACATCCATAAAATGATCATCGTACGGCAGATGTGCCGTCAATGAATTTTTATTAAACTGAATATCTATCAAATTTTCACGACACCAGTCAATGGATTTTTCGTTATAATCAGTACCGTAATAAGTACAGCCATGGCCTATTACGGTTGGCAGATGGCGGATTATGCGGCCCGGGCCGCATCCCCAATCGAGTATCCGCTTATTATTTAAATCAATATGTTTTTGGAAATGATTTGCTAACCATTTGGCTGTCTCAATACTCTCTGTGTAATATTTTTCGTAGTTGATTTGGAAGGATTCATACACCAGGTAATCAGGCGGCAATTTTACGTCCGGATTGTTTAATTTAAAATCGCTGTTGATTTTGTGATTATTAATTTTTTGAACATAATATCTCACCCAATCTGTAAAATACATTAACCGAACTTTTCTTAGAAAATGTGAAAGCTGTCCTTTATTCATTTATTTATGATCAATAATATTTTAGGTTAAAGGTATCTTTTATTGTTAGGAAGTGATTGTTCACAGGTAGATACTCCTCGCTACTTTATCTTTTACCAAAAAAAAATATAAAATGATGTGCAATGAAACATTTTAAAAGAACAGAAGTCATAGGGATTGAGTGTTTGATAATCCAGGTTGATGGCCCTGTTATTAACCAGTAGTTTGATGATTGAAATATTAAAAAAAAGGGTTGCAAACCTTTTTACAAGTTGGCAACCTTGAAAAACCAGGAATTACATTCTTTCCTTATACGCTTTTGAAAAATCTCCAATCGTATACTGTTTAACTACTTTACCGGCAGAATTAAATTCGTCATACATAACCAAAGGTACTTTAATGATCTCCCCGGATTTCTTTGACTTACCTGACCATGTCCACCAGGATTGTACGATCTTGGAATCATCTTTTTTGTAATGCAGGTAATCCGGATAGCCAACCGGCGTCATAGAAATATCGCTGAAGAAGTCAAGGTCCTTTTTCCAGCCATCGAAAAGATTTGCAACAGGGGCAAACTTTTCCATCCCGTCTTGCCAAAAAGTAGCTGAATCTGCAAAATTCATTTTAATCGCCGTAAAGTCGCCGGCTGTGTATGCTTTTACTGCTTTGTTTACCACATCGATGTAAGGATGTTTTATGTAAATCGTACCATTTGTTTCCTCCTGGCAAAAAGCAGTTATTCCCAATAGAAACAATGCTGCTGTCATCATAATTTTTTTCATTCTTTTTTCTTTTAAATTTTTCATGCTCATTTGGCTTTTCAGAAAAGCCTCCGTAACTAAATGCCTGTACGGATCAAGCCCGTTTTTTAAAGTGATCACTGGATTTCACTTTTATTTTCTTATTGCCCTGGATCATGAATTTTAAACCTCTCTTCTGAAGGAAATTATCTCCGGGCAATTTTCAGCTTTCTACCACGCATAATAACAGATAAGTTATTGGTTGTAAAGCCAGGGCTTTATAACTTTTTTCAGGAAAGGAATCGAATTGAGGAATTAAACCTAACGGAAAGGATTATGAGAATAATGGAATTGAGGACGAAGGCTGGTTTTTTTCGTCCGAAAGAGGGATTAAATTATCCGGTTAACTCGCTATTGATAAAGGGAAACATGTTGCGCGGCCCATTAAAATTCAAAGAGTTTTAATTTTATCCATTAAGTTATTCCGTAGAATGCCGCTGAGAGGAATAGACTTTCCGCCGATAACAACATAGCCGTTTGCCACTTCATCTACCTGTGAAACATTAATAATGTAAGAGCGATGCGTTCTTACAAAGGTGTGAAGAGACAGTTTTTCCTCGATAGCTTTGAGCGTAAGGCAAAGAAGAAATTCTTTTTTAGTTGTGAATATCCGGCTATAATTCCGGTCAGCTTCTATGTAGAGAATATCCTCAACCATAATTTTTATCATCCGCTCGCGACAGTGAACAAATATGCGGTCATTTAAAATGATGGGCCTTTTAACAGCAGAAAAATCATTGGAACAATCCTCCTCTTCGGAGGCCATTTTGCAAATAGCCAGTTCTATAGTTCTCTGTAAATCTATTTTCTTAAATGGCTTGGAAAGGATCGCCGCAGGACTGATTTCTTTGGCTCTCTGTAATATCTGTTCATCTCCTTTTGCCGCTGAGAAAATGATTGCTGTATTAGAAGCTTTTCGCAATTCTTTTGCAGTTTCTATACCGTCCATCGTACCTTTCAAATGGATATCAAGTATGGTGAGGTCAGGTTTATGCTCTTTTGCGTGGGCAATCACTTCATCTCCCTTTGAAAAAACTCCTGTTACATGATAGCCCAACTCATTTAAAAGCCTGGATGTTTTGTCGGCCATTATCGGCTCAACTTGCACGACAAGAATTTTGATCAAATTTTCCATTAGCAAGACCTGCTGGTATTTTGTATTTTAAATTATAGGACCAATTCCGGAATTTAATCTGCGCTAATGTTTGTTTTACTTAAAAGGAGGATCACCTAAAAAAGAGAATATTTTTAACACGGGTGGAGTCATTAAGTTTATAGAAGGATCTTATTTTAAAATGTAATATACAAATATTTAAGTTTCTGTATAAAATAAAATGATGTTTTTTGTTACTTTTTTACATGCCGGGTATTTGTAGGTCCGAAGCGATGTTTATATTCTTTTAGATTGTATTCTATGTTTTCCTCCGCTATTTTATTTTATTCCAAATTGCTGTACCATCCAGTGATTCGAATGGTTTTTGATTAAATCAGCTTTTATTTTTTCGTCTTTTGTATCTAAATAGGTATACACTTTTAAAGGAATAGAATTGGGAAATTCAACAAGACTTTTTGAGATCAGGTCAGCTGCTTCTTTTGGTTGTCCGTTAGAACTTAAGGTTTCCGCCTGGTAAATTTTTATGATGACAGGCACAGTATCATAGGTGTTTTTAATTTCGGATGCCAGGTCGCTCATGATCATCATTTGGAAAGCCGGGTCTGGTTTACTATCAGCAGTTGAATTTTGACTTACATGGTCCTGGTAAGTCAGAAACAACGTTAATATCTGAAGATTCTTCGCATGTTTATCTGCATACAATGTTTGGATTCTTTGCGATATATCCGGTTGAAGTTCTCCGGCATCTGATTGTAATGCCTGCTCATAAAAATCATGGAGCAGATTATAAACGGTTTTATCATTTTTGTCCGTTTTGGCATCTTTTTT
>JBBSUB010000298.1:0-5228 GCA_038235345.1 Chitinophagales bacterium | reverse complement strand
CTGCTTTTATTATTTTTTTCTAAAAGGGGGCAAATGTAACTTAAAAACCGCAAGGGTGATAAAGTAGAAAGGGATTCCGTACCGGAAAAAAAATTGAAGCACAGGATTACAATTCCAGCCGGAGCAATAAAGCCAATTCGACTAGACAATCCGAAAAGAATTAGAAAGATTCAGCACCCAAATCAGAAAAGTAGAATTAAACGACGGAACGCTGGTTAGCGAAAGTTTAATAACATCGATGTTGATGCTGAAGATAAGCTTATGTTCAACTGCTGACACCAACATCCATTTAAGAGTCTGTGTCCTTTATTTTTACTTTTAATGGCCGACTGATAATTTTCAGGATGATTTACTTTTGAGTCGCCGGTTCAAATTCTTATACCGATTATACATCCGTAATAGTCCAATTTCATTGAACAAAACGGCTTTTATATCGGCATTATACCAGAAAGTCGGGAATAGAAGATAAATATAAATGGTATTACTTCTTTCAAACTTTCCCGTTCTGCTCTTATTACAAACCTGGCCTGACTCCGATCATGTTTGATCAGATTTCCCCTCTCAAAAGCAGCAAGGCTCTATTTGCAATCAGTTGGGATAAAGAATTCTTATTGCTTCTTCGGACCTCTGCGATGGAATCCCATCGTGTTTGATTTATTTGCCAAAGTACTCTTGCGATATGCCTCGTAATAATCATTTGTCATCAGGTCAACCTGGTAAGAATAGATTCGACCTTTCTTTGCCGGACCATATAATTTACTGATGTCCATTTTGGAAAAATCATCGGTTGAATATTTATCCAGTTCGCTATTGGATACTTTCTTTTCGTTTATCCAGACACCATAGATTTTTGAATTTTTGAAACTGCTAAATTGTTTTTGTGAAGGAACTACCTTGGCACCTGGAGGAATTGGTTTAATAAAAATAACAGTTTGCGCTTGTTGCTGTAGAAAGCTCATTTGTACAAATATTTCTTCAAGCCTTTTATAATCTGTATCCGGAAGGTTTTTTCTAAAATCATTCCCCTTCATTTCAGATGTCTTATTCCAGTCAATAATACGGTGGTATTCATTTAATAATTCAGGGGACACACCTTTTTTGGTGCCCCCAGCGTAAAAATTACGCAGCGTGGGTCTCGTAGTATCCTTTAAAGTTGTGGGATCTGGTAACCTAATGAGATCCTGGACGTATGCAGCCAATTCTTCTATCGGCTTCCTATCATTTTCAACTTCTTGTGCTAATAGTACTTTAGAGCTGAAAACAAAAATAGCTGCGGTTATCATTAATAATACAAAAGATTGCTTCAATACAGCCATTCGACGGGAGGTGTAGCTTGTAATCATGATTAATCTTTTTTTAGTAATTAAAAAATTGAATTGACTTGTTATAGCAAGAGCAGGCTGTTGGTTTGTTTTATCCAGCAATAAAGATTGATAATCCGTTATATTTTGAAACTTATTAAGCACCGCTTCATCAGCAAGAAATTCATGATTGAGCTTTATGGCTCTTTTAAATAGAAAAATAAATGGATTGAACCAGTAAAATGATGTTAGAAATTCTATGAATAATAAGTCAATTGTATGTCTCTGTTTTACATGTGTTAGCTCATGATGCAAAATCTCTTTTTCAACCCTCCCCTTTTCAAAATCTGTCTTATTAAGAAATATATAGTTCAAAAAGCTGTGTGGAGTAAGTTCTTCTTCTATTAAGACCAACTTGCTTCCTTTATAGGAAATTGATTTCCTCTGCCAGATTTTCGAATAAAGGGTATAAAGATTTACCAGGAGCAGAAAAAGGAAAAATGCCGTTATCAGCCAGTAAGCGTACAACAAAATACTTGGAGTTGAAAAATTGGTTCCGGTTAGATCAGGGTTTGATAAAGGAGCTACTTCTGATAAGATATTTTCGGGTAATAAAACATACTCCCTGACTGCATGCAAAGGAGTATTTTGTCGTATTGTAAAAGTAATTTGTGGAATTACCAATGAAAGGAGAATACTTCCTAAAAGATAAAACCTGTTGAACCGATACATCTTTTCCTTCTCAAGGAAAAGAAAATAAACCAGGAGAAATACTGCAGAGCAAAGGATTGTTTTAAAAAGGTATAGGATCATTTTTCATTCTTTTTAATTTGGTCATCAATTATTTTCTTTAGCTCTTCCAGTTCTTTTGTTGAAAAATTACTGGTTGTCGTGAAAAAGGAAGCAAATTTCAAACTGGAATTACCAAAATAATTTTTGACGATTCCCTTCATGTGTTTTGAAAAGTAATCACTCTTTTTTACCAATGGATAATATTCCCGGGAGTTACCAAATACAGTATAACCCACAAATCCCTTTTGCTGCATTCTTTTTAAAAGAGTCGCAACAGTAGATGGCGCAGGTTTGGGTTCAGGAAAATGATCCAATATATCTTTCATAAAGGCCTTTCCCTCTTTCCAGATAATTTCCATAATGTTCTCTTCGGTCTTTGCCAATTTCATTGTTCTACATTTTGAGTTACTGTTCTACAAATGTAGAATATAATTTAGAACTTCAAAATTTATTATTTGCATAATAGTCCCTCTATAGGCGCGCCGATGTTTCGCTAAAAACAACTTTTGAAACACTGTTTTTAATTTGTGCAATTCGTGCCTAAAATTCGTGTTTAAAAAAATTAGTTATAGAGAAGTTAATAGTAGCAAAACATGGAAAAGTACCTCTCATATATACGCCTCAATAACACACCCGGTCTAACCTCCGGTACCGAATGGGCTTTTTCTAAACCACAACTCCTAACTCCAGACATCTAACTTTCTTCCAACTTTTATTAAAATAGTTTGATTAATTTCAATCATGACCAAGAAATTAAATTTACCAGGTACACTCTTCATGTTTGTACTACTTTTCGGATGTAACAGGCATTTAACCCAGCCAAAAATGAAGTTGGCCTGGGAAGAGAATTTCAATCAAAAAGATTCTTTTGATTCAAAAAAATGGTCAAAGATTCCCCGTGGTAAGAGTGACTGGAACCGAAATATGAGCGATTTCGATTCGTGCTACGCCATGCGTGATGGGAAATTAATTCTCCGGGGAATAAATAATACGCAATTTCCAAATGATACTGCTAAGTTTTTGACCGGAGGCGTTTTCACAAAAGATAAAATGGCTTTTGGCTTTGGCAGAATGGAAGTCAGGGCAAAATTACAAGGAGCCAAAGGAGCCTGGCCTGCCATCTGGATGCTTCCTGAAAAGAGAGACAAATGGCCTGATGGTGGTGAGATCGATATTATGGAAAGATTGAGTTTTGATTCCATAGCCTATCAAACCGTGCATTCTGATTATACCGTAAATCAAAAGATTACAAAACCAAAACCGGGTGCAACAGGCAAAATAAATCCGAAAGAATTTAATACCTACGCAGTAGAAATGTATCCTGACAGCCTCGTGTTTTTTATCAATGATCACAAGACTTTTACTTACCCTAGAATAGAAACAGACAAGAAAGGACAATTTCCGTTCAGTGGTAAAAAATACTATCTCCTGATAGATATGCAATTGGGTGGGAATTGGGTTGGTAAGGTAGATCCTGCCCATCTTCCGGTAGAAATGGAAATTGATTGGGTGCGATTTTATGAGTTTGGAAACAAATAGAATGAAAGAACTGAAAACTATCATTCAGTCTTAAAAAATGACTTCAAAAAGTTGGTCATTTAATCTCTAAACTTTATCAATCATAAGCGTCAGAATGTATGGAAAACACCAATACTCTCATTCTGTAAATTAGGCGTAAAACAGTAGAATCGGATATTACGGACCAGGTCCATGGAAGTTGCTATTTAAAATAAAAACTCAATTCTACAAAGTGTATCTTTTATTGGTTTATTTCTCACATCACTTTCTTCTCAATAAAACTATTATTACATTTGGGATTATCTTCAATTCTGCTAAATGAACGTACCTAACTAACCAGATAAATGCTCCCTTATGAGAAAAATCAGCCGACATTTTCTTTATGGACTAATACTCTTCTTAACTTCCTGTGGTCAGGTATCAAATGAAGTGGAAGCACTTGCAAAAAACGATTTAGCCCTCGTCAAATACAATTCTGCGAACTATGATGAAGCAATTATACTTTTCAAAGAAGCTGTTGAAAGTCCCGGTATATCAATTGCAACAAAGGAGAAGATTTACAGAAACCTTGCACACGCATTTTCAGCAATTGAGTCTGTTGATTCTTCTCTTCATTATTCAGAAATGGCTGCTAATTGTTTTGAGAAGGGCTCCTATGAATTTTTGGTGAATTCGGCAGATGTCCTGCTCCTGAAAGGAGAAGTAAAAAATGCCTTACGCCTCCTCAAGAAAGCCTATATCCAGGAGCCTTCCGGAATTGATGTAAATAATTCATTGGGATTGATTTACCTCGGAGACTATGGAGAAGAATTTGCTAATGAGACAAAAGCCTTAAAGTATAACCTCAAGGCATTTCAAGTAAATAAGGATAGACCAACAGAAGATATATTGGCCAGAAACTATTATTATTTGGAGGATTATATCAATGCAGAAAAACATTTTTCCAATCTCCGGAATCAGTTTCCCGACATGCTTGATTATCCCCTTAATTTAGGTATGATCAAGTATCATCAAAAGAATATCCGGGAAGCGAATGATTTATTTGATTTAATCATAGCCGCCGACAGTAGTTATATTGATTTGATCCAGGATTTTAAAGACGAAATGGAAGATTAAATTTCTTATTTGAGTTTTAGTGGTTTCATAGGCGGTTTTTCAGAATAATTTCCGAACCGATCAAAAATAAAAATCACAACCGTTTCTCCCCTACTTCCCAAACTTCTTCTTTAACAAAATCAGTGCATCTTCCATGGTTTCAGGTTCTTTGGCAGAAAACCCAATTAAGCTTACATCAATTTTTTTGGGTACATTTCAAAATGTCGCTGGTTGGGGAACTAGTCTGACGGCGAAGTATAGGTTTTGGTTGGTGTCCACAAGTTCCCAAAAAAAGTCTCACTCACTTTTAAATTTAAACATAGATTCGACCCCATTGGGGTCGGGTATTCTACTATTGCTACAACTATCAACATTTGACCCCGTTGGGGTCTGATAACCTTAGTAGTCCCTCTATAGGCGCGCCGATGTTTCGCTAACAACAACTTTTGAAACACTCTCTTCAATTCGTGAAATTCGTGCCTAAAATTCGTGTTTAATATATGTAGTTGTATAGTAGTCCCT
>JBBSUB010000297.1:0-5274 GCA_038235345.1 Chitinophagales bacterium | reverse complement strand
CTCTACGACGGACTCAACGTTTATTCCATACAAAACACCTTTCATTTGTCAGGTGGGAATTTAAAATGGGAAAAACCACAAACAGCCCTTTTATCTGCTGGGAATTTCCAGGAACATTTGAAAGCCAACTTACCAGAATATTACTTTCATACTTTCATAAAGTAAATTTCGCAAACCTTTTAAATTAAAGTTTTCTATAAATCCTTTTTAAAGAAATCTACAACTAAAAAATAATTAATATATAAAAATTGTTTAAATTAGCCGTAGCATTTAATTTCTCCACTCTATTAGTCGATAACCAAATGGAAAACGAAGAAAAAAATACCAAAGGATTTATCCCCACCCACGGAGGTTTTCGCAATCTTTTTAGTTATCAGAAAGCGGAAATCATTTTTGATGGTACTGCATATTTTACCAGTCGTTTTTTTCAGAAATACGACCGGACAATTGGACAAATGGTACAAGCGGCCCGGAGTGGAAAGCAAAATATTGCTGAAGCCAGTATGGCATCTGGTACTTCCAAAGAAATGGAAATAAAACTTACCAATGTCGCCCGAGCCAGCCAGGCAGAACTACTCCTTGATTATGAAGATTTTCTAAGAATACGAAAGTTACCTATTTGGGATAAGGATCATCGTTTGGTGGCACGCCTTCGGGAACTCAATAAAAGTGTTCCCAAGCCTTCCTATGAAACTTTCAGTAAAGCTATTGAACATGAAAACCCAGAGATCTGTGCGAATACAATGATAACATTGATAAATATTACGATCTATCTCCTGGGTCAGAATGTAAAGAAATTAGAAGTTGATTTTTTAAAAGAAGGTGGTTTAAAAGAAAGAATGACTAAGGCCAGGTTAGAAATAAGAAAAAAAAAGCAATAGGCTATATGTTTCTTGCGACGACCTGGGGGACTCGTGGGACAGGTCGCATGAGTCCCACAGATCCTCAATAAAGTACGCAAATAATACCGCCAATTTTTTTTTGATAGCATACCTCCCTCCCTAATCATTCAAAAAAAACTCTAATATAATCTTACTCTTCCTGCATTTATTCCTACATTTCAATCTCTCCATTAAAAACGATTTTCAAACATCAACAACAAAACCACTCATGACCAACGGCTTCAAACTCATCGGAATCTCTACCCGCACCACCAATAAAAACAACCAGGCAGCAACTGAACTGCAGAAACTCTGGGGAGATTTTTTTGCGGAGAATATTTTGGAAAGGATTCCTAATAAACAATCGAATGAGATTTATGCGATCTATACCGATTATAAAAGTGATTTCACTGACGAATACACCACGATTATCGGAGTACCTGTGAGTTCGCTTAATGATATTCCAGAAGGATTAATCGGTCGTGAGTTTGAGGCGCAGAATTTTCAAACATTCACCGCCAAAGGGAAAATGCCGGACGCTGTGGTAGCGACCTGGATGGACATTTGGAAACGGGACAAAGAATTGAACAGAAGTTATACCTACGATCTGGAAATATATGGTGAAAGGTCCCAGGACAAGAATAATCCGGAGGTGGATATTTATATTGCGGTAAAATCGTAGAGATGCAAATGCATCTTAGAGACGAAATGCACTGCGTCTCTACCGTATCAAACATTTTCCTTAAATTTACTTTATGAACATCCATGAAATCATAACTATCGATAAGGACATTTTAGGCGGTCAACCTGTCTTTAAGGGTACGCGTGTTCCTGTGGAAAGTTTATTTGACCATTTAGAAGCTGGTGTTTCATTGGATGAATTTTTAGACGACTTCCCAACCGTTAATAAAGAACAGGCAGTTGCTTTATTAAACATGGCAAATAAAATTCTGACATCTAAAAATATAGCTGAATTATATGCGACTGTTGCTTGATGAGAATTTACCCAAAAGACTTAAACAGGATTTTTTCAATTACGAGGTATTTACTGTTCGCGATAAAGGCTGGAACGGAACTAAAAATGGTGAACTATTAAAGCTTCTCCAGGATAATTCTTTTGATGCTATTCTAACCTTTGATAAAAATTTGCAGTACCAGCAGAACTTTTCAAAATATACGATAACTGTATTTGTTCTATCTGCGAAAACGAATCGTTATGAAGAGTTAAAAGGGTTGGTGCCCAAAATAAAAGAATATTTAAATCAACTTCCAATGCCTTGTGGACCTGTTATAATTTCATCTGTATAAAATAGGATAATATCAAGGTATTTGCTTTTTCTTTACACCTGTATCTTATAAAATTAATCTACTAAATCCCTCTGCAACAAATGTTACCTTCCAATCCCTTTTAATTCCCAATCTTTACAAAATTAAATGACGAAAACTGAAAGTATACAACTTGGCCTGAAGGAAAATTGGAAACAGTTTACCATCTTGGTGATCATTAATGCCTTTGTAGGCGGTATGGTCGGGATGGAAAGAACAATTATCCCACAGTTTGCGGAGAAGGTTTTCGGTGTGGAATCCAAAACGGCAATTCTTTCTTTTATTACTGCCTTTGGATTGTCGAAGGCCCTGGCGAATTATTATACCGGGCGACTTTCTAATCGCTTTGGACGGAAGAAATTATTATTGGTTGGTTGGGTTATTGCCCTACCCGTTCCATTTCTACTCATGTATGCACAAGCCTGGAATTGGGTCATTTTCGCCAATGTGCTTTTGGGTGTCAGCCAAGGACTGACATGGAGCAGTACGGTGGTAATGAAGATAGATCTTGTAGGAGAAAAGAACCGCGGATTTGCTATGGGATTAAACGAATTTTCAGGTTATTTTGCTGTAGGTGTGGTAGCCTTTCTTACCGGTTATGTGGCAAACAAGTACGGCATTACCCCCTACCCTTTTTATATCGGTGTTATTATTTCAATTGTTGGATTGTTATTGACGGTTTTGTGGGTAAAAGACACCCGTGTTTTTGTGCATAAGGAAAGCATCACCGATAGTACGAAAGAATTGAAAAATGTTTTCCTGGAAACGAGCTTCCGGAACAAAACGTTAAGCGCAATAACGCAGGCAGGCCTGGTGAACAACCTGAATGACGGAATGATCTGGGGATTGCTGCCTATTGTGCTGCTGTCGTTTCATTATAACACTGAACACATCGGAATCATTACTGCTATCTACCCGACTGTTTGGGGAATAGGACAGCTTTTTACCGGTAAAATGGGGGATATTTATTCCAAAAAATCCATGCTCTTCTGGGGAATGTTATTGCAGGGTGTCGCCATTCTATTCATTCCCTATGTCAGTGAGTTCTATGCCCTGGCAGGTATTGCTGCCATCCTGGGGTTGGGAACTGCCCTTGTTTATCCAACCTTTCTTTCTGCCATAGCTGATGGTACCAGCCCGAAACAACGTGCGGAAAGTATTGGCACATTCCGCCTCTGGCGTGATCTGGGTTATGCTATTGGAGCGATTATCTCAGGCGTGGTTGCCGATGCCTACGGAATTCAATATGCGATATTGCTGATTGGTGGATTGACGATTGGGTCTTCGCTGATTATCAAGTTCAGAATGGAAGAGTGAAGGTTGAATACTTTGTGTTGAATACTTCGTGTTGAATACTTCGTGTTGAATACTTCGTGTTGAATACTTCGTGTTGAATACTTCGTGTTGAATACTTCGTGTTGAATACTTCGTGTTGAATGCTTCGTGTTGAAGGATTGAAGAGTTAAATGATTGAATTACTAATTGTTGAAAAATTGATTGCTTCACCATGAATTATTTCTCTGGAATTAATTATGGAAAACGAGGAGGTGATGAATCATGTATGGCAGTATTCATATATTATTAGAAGAATTTTAATTCTTCAATTTCCATGATTTCATTATACGGTACAAACCAAAAACAACATTATGAAAGTCTTCAGATTCCTATCATTTCTGTTCTTTATTACGCTTTATTCCTGCAACCAGGGGCCTGATTTTGACGACGTAACTTCAGATACTACCTTGGAACAAATTGCTCAAAAAAGCGAGAAAGAGATTCCGGAAGAGAAATCTCCCGTTGACAGAAAAGTCATCAAAGAAGGAGATATCAGTTTTGAAACCGGTGACGCAAAAGAAATCCGGCAATTATTTCGAAAAGCATTTCTGAATTGAAAGGATATATTTCAGCGGATAATGTTGCTAATGTTGATGATAAGACAGAATACAGGATTACAATGCGGGTGCCTTCAGAAAGTTTTGAAATTCTATTGGATAGAATTTCTCAACATGCTAAAAACTGGATAGTAAAAATATACATGTTTCAGACGTTACAGCAGAATACATTGACGCGGAATCAAGAATCAAAACCAAAAAGGAATTAGAAAGAAGATATATAGAGCTTCTCAGACAGGCCAAGAAAGTGGAAGAAATATTGGTTATTGAAAAAGAAATGGGAACACTGCAGACAGAAATAGAATCCATGGAAGGACGACTCAAATACCTGAAGGATAAGGTATCCTACAGAACTCTTACAGTGACTTTTTATGAAACTTCCCAGGGGAATTTTGGATTCGGTTCAAAAATGGGAAAGGCTATTAAAAATGGGTGGACGAATTTATTATGGTTCTTTCTTGGCCTGGCAAATTTATGGCCTTTCCTTATCCTCGGATTAGTTGCCATTTTCATGTACAAACTAATTTCACGTAGCAATACAAAGAATTCAGGATTTTAAATTTTGATGTTTTTTATAGAATAATACACAATTGTCGGAGGTCAGAATTGTAATTATGTATTTTGAAATCCCCCCAACTGCTACTTGAAGCTGAGAATAATTTTTTTTTCAAGAGGGTATATTCAGGTTTTATCCTGATAGCCTGATCCGGTTCTAACTTATGGAAAGTAAGTAAAGAATTTTAGAATCCCGGATCTGGAAAGTGGGAAATGATGAATATGGATTTAACTGAAACTGAAAAATACATACTGGAATGATCTACAACTTCCATAAAACTCCCAATTTTAAACACGAATTTTAGGCACTAATTACACGAATTTTTCAAACTACGAACTCCATCCACTGTTTAATAAATAGTTATTTTTCTCAAAACACAGGCGGCGGCTTGCCGGGATACTACAAACTATTAATCCCAATAGAATTTGCAACAGTAGTCAGCAAATCTTTTTTTGTTAATGGTTTTTTTAAATACTCATCGGCACAAACTTCTACTATATAACTCCCAATTTTAAACACGAATTTTAGGCACTAATTACACGAATTTTTCAAACTACGAACTCCATCCACTGTTTAATAAATAGTTATTTTTCTCAAAACACAGGCGGCGGCTTGCCGG
>JBBSUB010000296.1:0-5291 GCA_038235345.1 Chitinophagales bacterium | reverse complement strand
GGTGCCAATGGCTTTGCCTTTTTCCTTTTCAAAAGAATTGGTAATGATAGATAAGCTTCCCGGAATCATGAGCGCTCCGCCAATACCCTGCAACGCTCTGAAGGCGATCAAATAAGATACGGTTGGCGCGAAACCACAGGAAGCTGATCCGATAATAAAAATCGCAATGCCTGTCATGAAAACCTTCTTTCTGCCCAGTTTATCTCCCAATGAACCTCCGGTTAAAATAAGTGCGGCCAGCATTAATAAGTAGGAATTCAATACCCAGAATAGTTCTGGGCCGGAAGCATGTAATTCTTTTTGAAGAGAGGGTAGTGCCACATTCAAAGCGGATCCATCAATGAATGCCATTGCTGAAGCAAGGATCACAGATACCATGATCCACCTGCCGGCGGAACTTTTAAGTGTGATTGGGGACATTCAATAACCTCTTTGAATTAAATGAATACAATTTAATCTTTTGCGCGGGCAAAAGAGTTTTTAGATATTAAAAAAGAGAATATTTAATGCAGGATAGGGTATTTTTTAAGATCAGTAGTGTTATCACAACTGGATATGATCGTGCCTAAAAGAAAATGTTGACCCCAAAAAGATAGCGTTTCAAAATATGCTGAAAATTCTGCTTCGTATCTTTCTTCGACAATTATTGGATTTGATCATCCTGATACCTTTTTTGAATATCCTGGTACCTTTTATTGAATACTCCAATTCATGCTTTTTATAACTAACTAACAATCAGAACACTAGCAATACTTCATTTTAATTTGATTTTTTTTATCCTGGTACCTTTCTGATTCTCCCAAATATTGTAAACGCATGATTGGGTTTAGAAATATGTGCCGAAAGAAGACAGTAGAAGTGATTATAAGAATATCAACAAATAAATCTTAATTTGAGAATCAGTAGCCATATTTAGAATCAGAAAAAAATTGGAATGCTTCAATCAATAGAAAAAGTAGAGAGGATATTTGATACAGCATGTAAACCCATTTTAGTTCACTCAAATGATTTGAATTTTTATGTCTGCAAATACAATATATCTTCTTTCAGCGCCAATATGCTTTTCCGGGAATGGATGTGCAGTTCCTTTTTAAAGTTATGGAAACTAAATGCTCCGGATTTTAATATTATCCATCTCCAAAAACAGCACAATCCAGATTTATTACCTAGAATCAACAATGAAATGCCATGCTTTGGAGTTCTATATAATAATGAATATCGGGAAGTTGATGCATTCATTTCAAGTATGACCCGAGCGCAGAGAATGAAATTCAGGAATAAAATAGATATTCTAAAAATTATCCTTTTTGATTATTGGATATCAAATGAAGATCGGAGTCATAACAATTATAACCTGATGCTGCATCTTGAGAATAGAAACTATAAAATTATTCCAATTGATGGGGGTTCAATTTTTCATACCGGTAACCAGGATAAGGAAAATTACACCTTGTCAATAGAAGAATCTATTCTGTCCAGTCCGCTATTGTTTTCATTGTTTTATAAGAAAGAATTGCGTGATTTGGATCTTTTAAAGGCTTTAAAGGAATATTACTACTTTTGTATAAAGAGTTGCAAGGAATTATTCGAAAATATCATTAATCAGGCTCCCTCGTCATGGCAAATAAATAAAAATAAGGAAGTTCAAAACCTAGAACAGTTTTTGTTCAGATACAATTGGATAACCGAAGTTTGGGATACATTCACCCAACATTTACAATTAGCTATCAATCACAAATAATGGCAACCTTCTACAGCATATTATCCGCTTCAATCCGGCCTGAAATTCAGGAAAAGATCACCATAGGCTTATTCCTTTTGGATGATAAAGAAGTCTTTTTCAAATCTTCGAAAAACAAGTTAGGTTCTGCAAAAACACTCTTCTCCGATGATGCTTATGCCTCATTAAAGGATGCCTTAAAAAATATCGAATCCACTGTTAAAAAACAGATTAGAATAGATAAAAAACATGAGTTAGGCTTCGATAAGAATAAGGTTTTAACCAATAATTACCTGGAATATTTAAGCAGGTACAATAATAATATTCTGACATTTAGCAGCCCAAAAGAAATTGAACTGGAAGCTAATTCTTCCATTTTTTCAAACTTGTTTAAAAACTTTATTGATAGCGCTGAAGTATTAACTGATCTTAAATCAACCTCTGAAATAGAGACATTTATCACCAGCAATCGTCAAGTTTTATCGAAGTATTTTAATATTGATCAAGAGATTACTTCCAAAGAGATTCCCAATTTGATTGTCCCTGTAAAAATTACACTGATCGGACAAAATGAAGTAGCCACATTCGTGCAATCGCTGGACATGGAAAAAAGAATTGATGTATTATCAAATAGTATTTCTGAAATTCTCTTTTTACAGAAGGCCTTTTCTACATCGCATGAGAAGAGTATTGCTATGGCTATTACGCATGAGCCTGATAAAAACCTATTCCCCAAACAACATGCTATCTGGGAACAACTTCGCAATACGAAGGATATCAAAAATTACGACATTTCGGAGGCTGAACAAGTAATTGAGTATGCAGAAAAGCATAGAGTACGACCGTTATTGAAAAACGAGGAGTAAATTATATCCTTGCTGGCTTCTATCTAAGATTATTAGTTCACAATTCCTTCTTCTTCATAAAATTTGGATCAGCTAAATAATAATCAAGGAAGTCTTTCAGCCTCTCACTCATTCACCTGTATAATCCGCACCGGGCAAGCCTCTGTCATTCTTTTGGAATCATCTATGAGAGAAGGAGGTATTTGCAAAACGGAAACATCTCTTTTTAAAACAGATTTTAGCAAAGTAGCCTTTCCGTCCTTTTTTGACATGCGCCAGACTTCCGGCATCAGTTCATAGCAAATGCCGCAGCCGATGCATTTATTTCTATACTGAACAATATTAGCCATTGGTTTCTTTCACAATTTTGTACAGTTTGTCTTTGGAGGTGATTTTCTTTTCTACAGGGAATGTTACCAGGTCGCCTTTTACAGCTTTTTCTACCTCTATGCCGTTGGCGAAGATTTTATGCATGGTTTCCTTTACGATTCCAAAATCAGGACTGGTCACCATCAAGGTGTCGCCCACGGAAATGCTTCCCGATTCCAGGATGAATTCTCCTACTTTGATCCGGGAAAAATAATTGCTGCCTTTCCCCAAATAGATCTTCTTTCCCGTGGCTGCCGATCGGGGATTTGTCGTCCATTCCCCGTATTTTTTTCCTAAATAATATCCTTCCCAGAAACCACGATTATATACTTTTTCCAATTCGATTTTCCACACTTCTGCCTTCTCCTGTGTATAAGTGCCGGCCTGAATTTCTTCAATGGCCTGGCGGTATGCTTTCGTGACGGTATACACATATTCCGGACCTTTCCCTCTTCCTTCAATTTTTAAAATTGTGGCGCCATGACTGATCACCTGGTCCAGGATGTTTATCGTACAAAGATCCTTCGGCGACATGATGTATTCGTTGTCAATCATTAACTCTTCATCGGTTTCCGCGTCTCTGACTTTATAGGCATGGCGGCAATTTTGAACACAGGCGCCGCGGTTGGCAGAGGAGTTTTGAGAGTGAAGACTTAAATAACATTTCCCCGAAATGGCCATACACAACGCGCCATGTACGAATACTTCTATCTTCATTAATTCACCGGAAATTCCCCTGATCTGTTTCCGGGTAATCTCATCGGCGATTTGTTTTACCTGCTTTAAAGTAAGCTCACGGGCAAGCACAACTGTATCTGAAAAACTGCTAAAGAACTTCACGGATTCAATATTACTCACGTTGGCCTGGGTAGATATATGCAAGGGAATTTCAAGTTGCTTGCAATGTTCCATCACAGCGAAATCAGCCGCGATCACCGCATCAATTCCCTGTTTTTTGACTTCCTTTAAAATCGTTTTAAGCAATTGAATATCATGTTCATAAATAATGGTATTGATCGTGATATACGCTTTGATATTATTTTCGGAACAAATGGTCTTGATTTTGGCCATATCATTCAACGAAAATGAGATGATTGATTTTGCCCGCATATTTAACTGCTCCACACCAAAATAGATCGCGTCTGCGCCACCTTGTATGGCAGCGTGCAGATTCTCAAAAGATCCTACGGGAGATAATAATTCAATTTCTTGTTTCATATTTATTTGTCAACACAACTACATTTATTAAACACGAATTTTAAGCACGAATTTCGCGAATTGAAGACAGTGTTTTCACAGTTTTTTTAGCGAAACATCGGCGCGCCTAAAAAGGGACTACTATGGAGTTCAATTCGGGTGACCCGATATTTTCGTCAATCTTCTCACAAACAATTTCCAGCAATTCGTCAGCCTGCTCGCGGTCGAAATCTGTATGGTTCTGCTTTTTTACGCCATAACCTGTGAGTTCAATATGCAGATCTGGTTCTATGCCATGATTGTTCAGACATGCTTTTGAACAGGCAAGCGGGCAGCCATCAATTACAATAATCTTTCTTCCGGCTTTTGCGGTTTTGACTAATTTATGCACGTTTCCACCCACACCGGCAATACAGGACATGTCTGCAATTTCCTTTCTGTCGATTTGAAGAGCCATGTAATTGGCCATTTGCGCGGCACTGGAACATCCGGAGCAGGAATAAATAATTGGTTTCATAATTCTAGCGGTCTGTTTTACAAAATAATTTTTAAACGAATTCTGCGGCCATGACCTGAACCCTGAATATTGATTCTAATTCTGATTCCGCCTTGTTTAATTGTTCATTGAAATCATGAATTTCCTGTTCAGAGAACCCATTGGAAGAATTTGCAATTCCCCGGTAATAATTGATGCCGGCCAGAAGATTATTATTAAAAGTCAAAAAGTATTTTTTTCTTTTAGTATCCATATTTTCTTCTTCCTTCACATACTGATCTTTTAAATAATCGATGTAAATAAAGAGTTCCTTGATGAAGAAATGAGGCCTGTTTTCATCAGTGATAATATTGGTCCGTCCATAAATATGATCGGTCATTTCCCACAGGGATACTGTCTTTGAAAAGTGCACGATGTTGGGGCCGGGACAAATGGTTACCGCAGAAAGCTTTTTTAGAAATGTTTGATCGTAATTGATCGCGGCAGAATTACTTAATCCAACACATAAACATTCCTTATCCAAAACAGTTTGCATCTCTTGCTCATATTGTTTTGCCGGAAGATTCAAGGACTTTAACTGGTTTATTTTCAGCTTTTGATATTTAAAGGAGGCAGTACAGATGGGCTCTTCCGTGAATTCTGTATTGTTTACCAAATGCTTTTC
>JBBSUB010000295.1:0-5334 GCA_038235345.1 Chitinophagales bacterium | reverse complement strand
ATAAAAACATTTTCATTCTTTCCGGCGTGGCAATTTTATTATTGCTTATTGCGTGTTTTAATTTTATCAATCTTACTACTGCCAGAACCATTTACCGGATGAAGGAAACCGGTGTTCGGAAAATATTAGGTGCGGGCCGAAGACAATTAGTTGTCCAGTTCCTGGTAGAATCGGCTTTGTTCTTTGCAATCGCAACCATACTTTCTGCGTGTATATATCAATTGGCTATTCCTGGAGTAGAATTATACCTTGGGCACTTACTATCGGTCAAGTTATTTTCTTCTTTAGCTTTGACAGGAATAGTAGGATTAACCATCGCTCTTCTAAGTGTTTTGATCGGTTTGTATCCGGCAATTCTTGTATCTGGTTTCAAACCGGCAATGGCCATTAAGGGAAATGTATTTGCCGGCGGTACCTGGGGGCAAAACTCTGTTCGCAAATCGTTGGTCGTAGTGCAATTCGCCATTTCAATTATTGTCCTGGTAGCGCTTATCATTGTTCAGCAGCAGGTTTCCTTTCTAAACAATAAGGATTTGGGCTTTAATAAAGAGCATTTGCTTTATACCCAATATATTAATTTCAATCAGAAAGGAAAATCTCTAAAAAGCGAAATGCTTCGTCAATCCGGTGTGGAAAGTGTAAGCCTTACGCCCTGGACTCCCGGGAGTAAGGGATATATGACCCGCGATGTAGAGTTACCGGGAAATCCGGATAAGAAAGTAAAGGTCTGGTATCTGACGGGCGATGTAGATATGGCAAAAACCATGGGCTTACAATTGTCAGAAGGTCGTATGCTGAACAATCAACATGGTTTTGATGCTATGAATGATGATGATCTTCAAAGTATGGATTCTGCTCAATATGCACGCATCGGTATTTTACAATCTTCTTTGGTAACGGACTATACGGCCAAAATACTGGGTATTCAACAGCTGAATACTCCTTCACAGGAAATTAAAAATACCCCGGTGGGAATCATAAAAGATTTTGTCCCGGAATCTTTAAAAAATGAATTAAGTCCGACAGTAATTCTTGCAGAGAAAGACGTTACATATGGCGGCATGCTGGTGCGTGCGCAGCCCGGAAAAGAAAACGAAGTAGCTAAAGCTGCGAATACTTTGCTCCGGAAATTTTATCCTGAAAAATCGCTTGATATCAAATGGGTGGATGAAATGCTGGCGGAACAGTATAAGAGTGAAGAAAAATTAGAACAATTATTTACGTTCTTTAGCAGCCTTAGCATGTTCCTGGCAGCACTTGGTATTTTTGGGTTGATTGTGCAGACTACCGCTCAAAGAACCAAAGAAATCGGTATCAGGAAGGTTTTGGGCGCTTCCATACAGTCTATTGTTGGTTTATTTTCCATAGATTTTTTAAAGCTGATTTTGATTGCAATTGTAATTGCATCGCCCATTGCCTGGTGGTTGATGGACAAATGGTTACTTGATTTTGCTTATCGTATTCCGATTAGTATCTGGGTATTTGTAACAGCAGGAGGTATTGCTATTTTGATTGCACTAATTACGATCAGTTCGCAGGCGATAAAGGCGGCAGTTGCGAATCCTGTGGAGTCTCTACGAACAGAGTGAGAGAGACTAAATCACGATTATTTCGTGGATGGAGAGTTTACGAACAGAGTGAGTGAATTTTAGGCAAAAGCTAATAGCTGATAGTAATTAGGAAAAACAAAAATTATGTTTAATAATTATTTAAAGACCGCGATTCTGAATTTTACTAAAAATAAACTAACCACGGCTATCAATGTGCTGGATTTGGCCATCGGTATCAATGCTGTGCTTGTTATTTTTTTGGTGATTCGATACGATTACAGTTTTGACAGACTTGAGCAGAGGAGGGATAGGATTTACCATATGGTATCGGAAGGAGAAAGCTGGAAGTAAGTGCCTTGTCCTAAGATAATTGAGAGAATAAGTAGAAAGACTAAAATTTATGAATCAAAAAATCTGTAAAAAATCGGTAGCATTTAGAATGGGTATCCCCCGAAAAGGGTGGAGGACGAGTAAATCTTTATCCCCTGATATGATACAGGAAGCTTTGGAAGCAACAGCCAATTCAAGGAATTTATCGTCTTTGGGATCTCGACAGTCTGATATGTTTTCTAATATCTCATGCGGAATTAAAATGCTTTTTACTTCATTTAGAAAGTCCAGCCTGTTTGGTAGAGAAATATACTTATCAAACTTAGAACGAACTAAGGTCTCGAACAATTCATTGAAGGTTTCATTGCTTCTGGCTATTTCCCCTACCTCTTTGCTTTTTCGTATGCTTTTGACGGGACAGAATGTTCAAATAAAAAAGCACTGATAATTGTGTTGGAATCTATTACAAAAGTATCAATCTTCATTCAGAAGTTGTTGAAGGGTTTCTTCGGTAAGCCCATTTTTTTTAGCTTCTTTTCTGATCACCTTCAGCATTCTTTCAAAGTTGGATTCTTTCGATTTTTCAGAAACTCCATCAATTTGTTTTTCAAAGCTCTCTTCAAGCTGGTTTTTAACGTTCGGAGGTATTTTTTGCCAATTTTTCGCAGTTGCTTCTTTTACCTCTATTACTATTCTTTCCATGATAATCAATTTTATTCTTATCCAAATTTACATATAATAGGCCATGATCAAAAACAATTTCAAAACAGCATTCAGGTATTTATGGAACCATAAAGTCTTTTCTGGTATTAATTTAATCGGGTTAGCAACAGGATTGTGTGTTAGCTTTTTTGCCCTACTGTATGTTCATTTTGAATTGAGTTATGACAACTACAATAAAAATGCGGATAGGATTTATCGATTGGTGACTGATGTTGAGACTTCTGCCGGAACAAATTATGAAAGTACTTCTGCTCCAATGGCGCCAGCCATTAAAGCAGCTTTTCCTGAAGTACAGGCAGCTACACGTGTTTTCCTGGATTATTTAATTGTGCAAAAGGATCAGGATAATTTTGGTGAAGAGGCCATTGCTTACGCAGATTCATCTTTGTTTTCTGTGTTTACTTTACCATTGGTGAGAGGAACTGCTTCTACCGTTTTTAATACCCCTTTCAATATTGTTTTGTCGGAAACAGCAGCAAGAAAATATTTTGGCAAAGGTGATCCGATTGGAAAGACACTACTGATTGATGGGAAAAACCCCGCTACAGTTACAGGTATCATGAAGGACATGCCGAACAACTCCCATTTCAGAGTTGATATATTTCTTTCGATGTCCACATTATTAAAAGAATTCGCTCCCGGTATGAATACCAATTGGAAAAAATTTGGTTTCTACACATACCTGTTATTACCTAAAAACTACAATCCATCTAAGTTAGCGGCCAAACTCCCTGATTTCATCAAGAATAGTATGGATGAAAGCCAGGTGCATTATTCGCTTGCACTTGAGCCATTAAAAGACGTTTATTTAAAAGGAAAATCAAGAGGTAACAGAACAGGAAGTTCCATCAGCGGAAATATCAATAATGTATATATTTTCTCTCTGATCGCCATTTTTGTTTTATTTATCGCCTGTTTTAATTTCATCAATCTCACCACTGCATTTTCATTACAGAGGGCGAAAGAAATTGGTGTGCGTAAAGTATTGGGTGCGTCCAAAAAGCAATTGATTTTCCAGTTTCTGTTTGATGCTGTTTTGCTTTGCGTCATTGCTTTTGCCATCGCGCTGATTTTGTGCGTTTTGTTATTGCCCGTAATCAATCAACTCTCCGGAAAAATAATTAGCACTACTATTTTTGAACCTATTCGTTATATAGGATTATTGTTTCTCATCGCCATTTCAATTGGGCTGGTTGCCGGAATTTATCCTGCATTTTTTCTTTCCCGCTTTCAACCAATAAGCAGCTTAAAAGGAAAGTTTATTTCCGGCACAAAAGGTCTGCTACTTAGAAAAGTATTGATCGTAACACAGTTTTCAATTTCCATTATTTTAATCATTGCTACAATTGTCGTTTATACGCAACTTCATTATATGCAAAACCATGATTTAGGTTTTAAAAAAGATCATCAACTGGTTATAGATTTTCATTTTGATGATAGAATTGTAGATCATAGTGAAGTAGTGAAACAGCAATTAATGAGTTTACCCGGAATTAGTATGGCCAGTATGTCTTCAGCGATCCCCGGCAGATTCAATCACACCTTCCCCACAGAAATTGAGGGTCCGAAAAATAATATGGAGGAATTTAGATCCGATTCTTACTTTGTAGATGATGATTTTTTAAGTCAATACCAGATTCAACTAATTGCCGGAAGAGCCTTTTCAAAAGACATTGGTTCTGATACAAAAAATGCGATGATCATTAATGAAGCAGCTTTAAAGAGTTTGGGCTACCATGATCCAAATTCCGTTATAGGAAAGCGTTTCACCCAACGCGGTAATTCCGGCACTATTATCGGTGTCATAAAGGATTTTCATTTTCATTCTTTTACCGAAGAAGTGCGGCCACTCACATTTATAGTTGCACCGGGGTTCTTTACTTTTTTAACCCTGGATATTTCTTCTAAAAATTTGCAGGGGACTATGAAAAGCCTGGAAAATAAATGGAAAGAACTGGCACCCGGAATGCCAATGATTTATTTCTTTGCCGATGATGCTTATAATGCACAATATAAAAGTGAAACTCAATTTGGAAAACTCTTTATGTGTTTGGCCATTATTGCAATTCTATTATCCTGCCTTGGCTTATTAGGTTTATCAGCATTTAGTACAGTGCAACGAACCAAAGAAATCGGCATCCGCAAAGTGTTGGGTTCATCTGTTTCCGCAATTGTAAGACTATTAACCAAAGACTTTTTAAAATTAATTTTGATTTCCTTTGTCATTGGTGTTCCTATTGCGTGGTTGGGGATGAATAAATGGTTGCAGGAATTTGCCTATCGGATAAATATCAGCTGGTGGATATTTGCTTTAGCAGGAATATTCGTAATTTTTATAGCGTTTTTAACCATTAGTTTCCAGGCAATAAAAGCAGCGGTGGCAAATCCTGTTGAGTCTTTACGATCAGAGTGAGTAGAGACAAAATCCCGATCATTTCGTAGATGGAGAATTTGAAAAGTGAGTAGGAAGCGGGGAGCTTTGAGCCTGTAACCATTAGGTCTATGTAAAAAAATCTTTCTCAAGAAAAAATGGAAATAACCTATACCGGAAATGTTGAATACTAAAATATAATTCAGAAATTATTTGAAGAACTACCTATCATCTTCCAATATTCCTTTAAGAATATCTTCCGTTAGGCCACTCTGCTTCATAGTTTCACCTAACTCATCAAGATATTTTTTAAATTTTTCTTTGGAATCTGCCAACATTTTAGATAGAAGAATATTAATT
>JBBSUB010000294.1:0-5377 GCA_038235345.1 Chitinophagales bacterium | reverse complement strand
GTTTTGGAGCATTTGGTGTTTGCTCTTTATTTTCAGTATTCTTTGAATTTGATTGTTGTTGATCTTGTGCCATTATTGATTGTTGATTATTGATTATTGATTATTGATTATTGATTATTGATTATTTAATTCTCCCGATAGCTATCGGGATTTTAATTCTTAATTCTTACAGTGTTCCCGCGCTCTTTAATAAATTATAGTATTGAAATTGAACATTAATCTCTGCGTTCGCATTCTGTAATTCCGCTTCCAGCTTCGCGTTAGTCGCGTCGGTCATCTCCGCGGTGATTGCCAGTTGATTCAAATATTTCGCTTCCACGATATGATAGTTTTCATTTGCCAGGCGTTTTGATTCTTCCATCAAACTTGCTTGTTTTAAAGATTCCTGGTATTTTACATAAGCGGCGTTTACACCGATCTCAATATTTTGATTGGTATATTCCAATGCTTCTTTAGCCACTTCGGATTGTCTTTCGCCTAATTTCACTTTCTTCTTTGTCTTGAAAAGATTGTCGATGTTGTAGGTAAGACTTACACCCGCTTGCCAGGTATTACTGAATAAATCCATCACCGGTGTACTGCTTGTCAAAGGCCTTTGCATATTGTATCCGCCAAAAGCAGCTAAAGCAGGCGAACGGTCTGTTTTAATAATGTCTATATTTTTCTCCGTGATATCCACGCGCTTTTCAGCGGATTGTAAAGCCGGATTTAACTGATGTGCTATAGACATATATGCACCTAATTGCAGAACGATTTTTTTATCAATATTTTCAGTCGGGATGATCAGCACATCATTCGGTAAACCAAGGGCGTAACTCATTTGATTGCTCAAAATTTCATGATTGTTCTTCATGGTCAGAATAGATTGCTCTAAATTTTTAATCGTCAATTCAGCACGGATCACTTCATTGCGCGTGACCATATCTTCTTCATATAACTTTGTCACATTGGCCAGGCGCTCTTCCGCAAGTTTCTTATTCTGTTGTAACACCTGTTCCTGGTTAATAATTTTATAGATATCCAGGTAATTGGAAATGATCAGGAATTTTACAGATTGCTCATCTTTGGTTAAATCAAGTTGAGATAATTGATTCTGTAATTCAGACATTTCAATGGATTTTTTTATCAGTCCACCTTTATATAAAAGTTGTGATGCCTGAACCGCATAGGTATTCCCAAAGTTCGGCATGTCAACTTTCTGTACTTTAGAAAGATTGGTGTTCAAAACCATAGCGTCACCCAAATAAAATGCACTGGCAGAAGCGGTAAGAGTAGGCAACTGGTTCAACTTTGTGACTTCTATTTGTTGTTCGGATACCGCCACATTCGCACGCGAAATTTTGAGTTGCTGGTGATTTTTCATTCCCAACTCAATAGCCTGGTTCAAATTTAATTTATAGGGTTTCTCCTGCGCATAGGTAGTGCCTGCTAAAAGAGTCAAACACAAGGAGAAAATAAGCCCTGATTTTTTATTAATTTTCATTATTTATAGTTTATTAAAAGCATTTAAATTATTATAGTTAGAATTCTAACTAATTATATTAAGAAAAATTTTTTATTCTACCGTTTTGTTCATTTTTAAAACCACATTATTCATGATGGTAATTTCTTCATTAGTTACATCTTTATATAGCAAATCATACATCTCATCAAAGATGGGATTCACCTTGCTGAAAAGATCTTTTCCTTTAGGAGTTAAGGTGATAATCTTATTTCTCCTATCCGCGTTATCTTCATTACGAACCACCAGGTTTCTCTTTTCCATATTATTAAGTAATGAGGTAAGACTGGCTTTATTCTTAAAGGTGAGATCTGCAATTTGCTGTTGGTTCATATATTTATTATCTGATAAAAGAATCAGTACTTTCACCATTTCATAAGTAATATCGACCTTTACATCTGCGATCCGCTTATGAAAATACTGCCTCACATTCGTGCTTAATGTTTGCATATTCTCTACTAATTTTTTAATATTTTCCATTGGTTGTTTTAATTCTTAGGCAAAGATAGGAAATAATAGTTTGACATCAAACTATTATTTTTATGGTAGGGAGAATTTTGTATTTTATTAACAGAAGTGAATTCCTTGGCCTAATATCACATTAGTTTAATTCGGATCAATTGGATAATGTTCATTTTCATATTCTTCAATTAATGCTGCTAATACTTCCATCTCCTTTCCTTCTTTTGAACCGACTTTAGAATCAAATATTTCTTCCAAACGCTTTAAAGCTTCTTCATAGTCTTGTTCTGTTTTTATGGCTTCTATTTTCATGAAATTATTTTTTATTGATAACTGTCAAAATTCTTTTACGCAATTCACGAAAGAGTACATCATTAAAATTAATGCAATTTTAAATCTTGTGTCCAGCATACCAAAAAACTGGTGCATTTCAATATGTCGCATCGTTCCGTTGAAAGTGGGCGGTGAGGACACCGTCCACGGCGCGTCGCCCCAGGTTTGTGTCACCACCAACCTGAGACCTTCTGAAATGCACCACAAAAAAGTCACCTGGTTTAAGAGATATATGGTTACATAAACAATGCCTAAAGAAATCGAACAGACTGAAAATATAATTGGTACCATTTTCACCCACTTTTTATTCTGATGATTATTTTTTGCCGGAATAAATAATATATTGGATATTTATATCTGATCCAAAAGATTAAAATCATGTCATCATTCAAGGAAGAAATATTAAACAATTTAAACAGCATAAAAGGAGAAGGTTCTTTTATAAGTCACCATGTAGCTTCATTTCACTTTCCTGGCCTGGTGGTAAAGGAGGTAGGTGAAATCTCCTATCCGATAAATGAAGCACTGGCAAAAGAGTTGATCCAAAAAGCGAATAAAGCACCCTTTGGCAAAGGCAGCAAAACAATTATTGATACCAAAGTGCGAAGCGCCTGGGAAATAGATGCTTCTGATCTTAGTTTCACAGAAAAAGGTTGGGATAAGTTTATACAGAAGTTGACGGATAAAATAAAGCCAGATTTGGGCCTAGAAGATTATAGAATTTCAGCCGTCCTTTATAAAATGCTCATATATGAGGAAGGTGACTTTTTTCTAGCACATAAAGATTCTGAAAAGGAGAAAGGAATGTTTGGATCGCTCATCATTGGTCTGCCATCCAAACATACCGGAGGAGAACTCTTAGTGAGGTTTGACGGGAAAGAAGAAGTTGTTGATTTTGCTGAAGACACCGGTAACTTCAAAATGCCCTTTGTTGCTTTTTATGCGGATTGCGAACATGAGATTAAACCGCTAACCTCTGGTTACAGGATATGTCTCATCTATAACCTGGTGCAACAAAAAGCAGCAAAAATGATAAGGTTGGAACCATTAGAAGAACATGTAAAAAGAATAGCCGGGATATTAACAAAGGAGTTGCGTGATGAAGATGAAAACTCAATTAAAATTATTTTACTGGGTCATCAATACACACCGGAGAATTATTCTATGGAAGCGTTAAAGCTCAACGACCGGGGAAAAGCAGAAACTCTGATCCGGGCGGCAAAACAGGCAGGATATTATGCAAAGATGTGTCTGATAACTTCTTACAAGTCTGGAATACCGGAATTCGGAGGCGGATATTATGGTGATGATATTGATGAAGATGCAGAGATGGAAGAAGTAAATGATGAATCTTTGTCTATAGAACATTGGATGGATGATGGAATACCTTCATTAGAAATTAATTTTGCAGAAGATGATTTAATTGCCTCATTCCAATTAGACGAAGATGAACCTATTGTAAAAGAAGTAGAAGGATATATGGGGAATTATGGCCCTGACCTGATGCATTGGTACCATTATGGAGCCGTGGTTTTGTGGCCGAAAAAAAGACAAACTTCCATGATGATGGAACAAAATGCAGAAACTAAATTAAACTGGCTTGCTTACTATAATAAACATCAAAACCTATCGGAAAATGAGATTGCAGCGGCTGAATTCATCATGCTAAATGATCTTAGTGCTAAACATTACAAAAATCCGGATTATTCGGCCTTAGCGGGATGGCTGATAAAAAGAAATGACGAAGAATATTTTGCAGATACGGGAAAGAAATTACTACAAGATTATTTTGTAAAAATGGATACAGGCCAGTTGGTTAATCTGGCTGGTGCTTATCCAGGAACATTTGCCAGAATCATTGACGAACTTGTAACTCATCATCTTGAAAGACCGGTATTTGAACATTATCTCTCTCTGCTTAATCTGCTCGTCCATCATCCGGAACTAAATAAATGGGCGATTGCACAAGTAAAAACGATTCCAACTTTATTATCTCTTTTAATAGAAAAAGAAAATGCTGGAAAATCAGTTGTAAAAAAGGAAACCTGGAAGACATTATTGGACTTGGAAAAAAGTTTTCCACAAAGTCCTTCATGGGTAAAAGAAATGACAAATCTTATCACTAACTATAAACAGAGAAATTATATCAATGATATTTTGGTGGCGGAAATAATGAAATCAAAACAGAAAACCCCACTTGCCGTCTCTGTAATGAAAGTTTGTGAAGAAGACTTGCAGCGTAGGGTAAATAATAAACCACTGTATCCTGAAAATTGGACAAGGACACTCCCGGATACTAAAAGCAATCCAAAGCAATGGGCCATTTTAGCTTCTTTTCTGCAATCACCAACCGAAATAGTTTTTGATTTCAGAAAAAACCAATCCGAAAGAAATATGTTGGAAAGGGCTATTCAGGATGTTCGTATCGATTTAAAAACAGAAACCATCCGTAAAGGATCTCCACACACTCTTAGGATTACCAAAACAGTGGCCGATTATCAACGACAATTGCAGCAGTGGGAAGATGATGTGGTACTTTTAGAAAAACAAAAAAAACAAATGGGGGAATTAGAATAGCAAAACTCTTTATATATTTTCTTATTTGATAAATAAAAAACAAAAAAAGCCACCTGTTCTGACAGATGGCTTTGAAATATTATTATGTCTGAAAGACTAACTACAACCCATGCTATTTCCACAATTCAAACACTTGTAGCAAGTACCGCTGCGAATGGTGATATGTCCACAAACATTACATGCCGGCGCGTCACTCTGCATATTTTTAGAAGCCGCGTTAATAGCGTCCTGGCTGTGATCTACTTGTTTCTTTTCGTAAGCTGCCATATGTGGACGGGCGGCTACCTTAGGCGTAGATGGAGTCACACGCATCTCACTTAATTCCGGTAAGCGCTCCCCGATTGTCGGCGTGCTTTCATCCCATGGCGCGTCGCCGGTATTCAAAACTTCTGGTTTATCCAATACATGCACCAGGTCATTTCTTCCTAAATATTCATAAGCAAGAGACCGGAACATAAAGTCAATGATAGACGTGGTTGATTTAATGTTCGGATGCTCTACCAT
>JBBSUB010000293.1:0-5377 GCA_038235345.1 Chitinophagales bacterium | reverse complement strand
TTAGGATTGTGGACCGTGTTGGTAGCGGTGATTCTTTCGCCAGCGGATTTATTTATGGGTTGATAACCGGAATGTCCATGAATGAGGCAGCAGAATTTGGCGTGGCCGCTTCTGCATTAAAACACACAATTCCGGGCGACTTGAATCATGCGACCCTTAGTGAAGTAATGACTCTTGTAAAAGGAGATGCTTCCGGAAGAGTAGTTCGGTAGTTTGTAGTTTGAAGTTTGAAGTTTGGAGTTCGTAGTTAGTTCTCACGGTCGGGACGCTTGTCTTTTGGCAGCCTGCCCCGATCCTTCGGGGGCCTGAACGATAATTCCCAAGATTGCTCAACACTCAAAGCTCACGGATCAAAGCTCAAAGCTCAAAGCTCACGGCTCACGGCTCCCAGCTCATAACCATTAAAAGTAAAAAAAATGAAAGATAAATCAGCCTTATTGAAATTAATTCCCGAGCAGGGAATCCTGCCTTTATATTTTTATAAAGATGCCGTAGTAAGTGTAGAAGTATTGAAAGTATTGTATGCAGCCGGAATAAGAGCTGTAGAATATACAAATCGTGGTGAAGCTGCCCTGGCAAATTTTAAAGAAATGCGCAAAGTTTGTGACCATGAATTGCACGGGATGGCGCTTGGAATAGGCACCATAAAAAATGCGAAAATGGCGCAGGATTACATTGATGCCGGAGCCGATTTTATCGTATGTCCGGGACTGGTTGAAGAAGTCGCGGAAGTAGCGGATGAAAATGATATGCTTTGGATTCCTGGGTGTATGACGCCATCGGAAATAATCCGCGCAGAAAATATGGGCGCGAAAATGATCAAATTATTCCCCGGGAATATCTTAGGACCTGAGTTTATGAGTGCGATAAGGTCCTTGTTTCCGAACTTGTTATTTATGCCTACTGGTGGCGTTGACCTGGATGAAACCAATATGTCCGGCTGGTTTAAAGCCGGTGTGTGTGCCGTAGGAATGGGCAGTAAACTGATCAGTTCAAAATTATTGGAAGAGAGAAATTATGATAAAATAAAAGATCTCACGGCGCAGGCCATGGAGATGGTGAAAAAAGTTAAATAAAGAAAAAGCTCCGGAAAATTTTCGGGGTTTTTTTGTTATGGTATTTTTTTATGGCTTGCTATCTGTCTGAACTATGATTCTCTTATTTTTTTTGATTGGCAATGATTTTTGTGATTGTCTATGATGTTAGAAACTTTAATTATAAAAATCATCCTAATCACATAAATCAAGGTTCAGACCATAGGTTAGTTCGATCTTATTTTCTCCTTTACCATTTTTAAAGCAATAGACAATTGTTCCTTCTCACTTAGATTTGTGTTATCCAGTTCAATCGCATCAACGGCTTTACGCAAGGGACTAAACTCCCGGTTTGAATCAATATAATCCCGCATAGCGATATTGTTTTTTACTTCATCCAGTGTGATGTTTGGATTCTTGGCAGACATTTCCGCGAATCTTCTTTCTACTCTGACTGTTTCATCTGCTGTCATGAAAAACTTCACCTCCGCATTTGGAAAAACCGTCGTTCCGATATCGCGTCCATCCATGACAAGCCCTTTCTCAATGCCCAGTTTTTGTTGAGCCGCTACCGCAAATTCACGGACATGTTTCATGGCAGCCACATCAGAAACTTTTTCTGCTACAACCAGGTCACGGATAATGTATTCTACATTTTCTCCGTTCAGATAGATTTCTGATTTTTCTGTTTGAGTGTTTAAAATAAAATCTATCGTGATATTATCAATTGCTTTTTTTATCTCTTTCTCATTTTTAAAATCAACATTATTCCTCAAAAAATAAACGGTAATTGCGCGGTACATTGCTCCGCTATCCACGAAAATATAACCCAGTTTTTTGGCCAATTGCCGGGCAAGGGTACTTTTACCGCAAGAGGATAAGCCATCAATCGTTACAATTATTTTCTTTTCCATTCTGCAAATGTGGCAATAAAATAATAAAAAATCAAAAATTGATAAACAAAGGACGATAAATCATGGGTCACAGTTTTTAAAAAGCACTATTACAACTTGTCCTCAATCAATTAGATGCGCAAAATGTTTCTTCAAAAAATCACCTAAACAAAAAAGGACAACTTTCGTTACCCCTTATCGTTTTTATTTTGATTAATTGAAGTTTAAGATTCGGTTGGTTTCTCCTCTTTTTCTTCTTTCTCTTGTTTCTTTTCTTCCGATGATGATTTTACCTCGAAGATGATCTTTTCATTTTCCTTGTCCAAAGTAGCTATCAGTGTGTCCCCGGTTTTAATATTCATATTCAGAATTTCTTCTGCCAGCGGGTCTTCCAGGTATTTCTGAATGGCTCTGTGCAAAGGACGCGCACCAAAGGCAGAGTCATATCCTTTTTCAGAAATGAATTTCTTAGCTTCTTCTGCAAGTTCCAGTGTCAGGCCAAGATTTGTGAGCCTTACTTTCACTCCTTTCATAAGGATGTCAATAATGGAATAAATATTTTCTTCCGTCAGGTTATTGAAAATCACCACGTCATCAATCCTGTTCAAAAATTCAGGGCTGAAGGTACGCTTAAGTGCCTTTTCAATAACGGCTTTCGTATTTTCTTCGTGATTTTGAATTCTTGAAGCAGTCGTAAAACCTACACCGTCACCAAAATCTTTTAGCTGTCTTGCACCAATGTTTGATGTCATGATAATGAGCGTGTTCTTAAAGTCTACTTTTCTGCCCATTCCATCCGTAAGTTGTCCGTCATCCAATACCTGCAATAAGATATTATAGATATCCGGGTGAGCTTTTTCTATCTCATCCAAAAGGATCACAGAATATGGTTTACGTCTAACCTTCTCCGTTAATTGACCGCCTTCTTCATAACCCACATATCCCGGAGGTGCACCGATAAGCCTGGATACAGTAAATTTCTCCATGTATTCGCTCATATCTATCCGGATAAGGGCATCTTCACTGTCAAACATATACCGGGCAAGACTGCGCGCAAGTTCTGTTTTTCCCACGCCTGTAGGGCCAAGGAATATGAAGGAGCCAATAGGCTTCTTAGGATCCTTTAAACCAACACGGTTTCTTTGAATGGCTTTCACTACTTTTTGAATGGCATCGTCCTGGCCTACCACAGCTCCGGAAAGGTCCTCTGACATTCTGCGTAATTTATCTGTCTCTGCCTGAACCATTCTTTGAACCGGAATACCTGTCATCATACAAACAACCTCGGCAATTGCTTCTTCATTGATCGGGTAGCGCTTGTTTTTGCTTTCTTCTTCCCAATCAGCTTTTGCTTTTTCCAGTTCTTCCTGTAATCTTTTTTCCGTATCTCTGAGAGAAGCGGCCTCTTCAAAACGCTGGCTTTTAACCACCTTATTTTTCTTATGCTTTATGTCGTCAATTTGTTTTTCAAGTTCAATGACATTTTCGGGAACATTAATATTTTTAAGATGCACGCGTGCACCTACTTCATCCATTACGTCAATGGCTTTGTCCGGCAGCAGGCGATCAGTCATGTATCGGTCGCTCAGCTTTACACAAGCATCAATTGCCTCATCATCGTAAATTACATTATGGTAATCTTCGTATTTGCTTTTTATGTTTTTAAGTATTTCGATCGTTTCTTCCACGCTTGGTTGTTCGATAAGAACCTTTTGGAAACGACGGTCAAGTGCGCCGTCTTTTTCGATATACATTCTATATTCATCCAGAGTGGAGGCACCAATACATTGCAGTTCACCACGTGCCAGGGCTGGTTTAAAAATATTGGAAGCATCGAGAGAACCACTGGCGCCACCTGCGCCTACAATGGTATGTATCTCATCAATGAACAGAATAACATCCCTGTTTTTTTCCAGTTCATTCATGATAGCTTTCATTCTTTCTTCGAACTGGCCACGATATTTTGTTCCGGCAACAAGGGCTGCAAGATCTAAGGAAACGACTCTTTTATCAAAAAGAACCCTGCTTACTTTTCGTTGAATAATGCGCAAGGCAAGTCCTTCCACGATAGCAGTTTTACCTACGCCGGGTTCGCCAATTAAAATAGGATTGTTCTTTTTACGGCGGCTTAGGATTTGCGAAACTCTTTCGATTTCCATTTCACGACCTACGATCGGATCAAGATTTCCCATTTCTGCCAGGCGTGTTATATCACGTCCAAAGTTATCCAGAACCGGAGTTTTAGATTTAGTCTGTGTGGCAGATCCTTTCGGAGCACGTTGCTGAGAATAGGATTTTCTGTCCTCATCAAAATCTTCGCTTTCCTCATCAGAGAAATCAGCTTTCAGGTCTGTTTTTACATACCCTAATTCGTTTTTAAACATATCATAATCCACGTCAAACTGGTTAAGGATTTGTGTCGCAATATTTTCTTTATTCTTTAAAATAGAAAGCATGAGGTGCTCGCTTTCTACCATGGGGCTTTTATGCGTTTTAGCTTCTAAAACGGTTATACGAATTACTTTTTCGGCCTGTTTGGTAAGCGGTAAAGAATTGATGTTAGAAATGTTTTTTCCGGTTTTATCCTTCACTGCTAATTCAATTTCTTTGCGCAATTCATACAAATCAACATTGAGGGATTTCAATATTTTCATTGCCGTATTTTCCCCATCCCTGATTAAACCGAGTACAAGATGTTCGGTTCCTATGAAATCATTTCCCAGCCTTAAAGCTTCCTCCCGGCTGTATGATATGATCTCTTTTACTTGAGTTGAAAAATTGTTGTCCATTTATCTACAATTTAATGCTGTACAATAATAATAAAATAATTCTATTAATCAACTAATGTAAGGATGCATAATGTAGAAACCTTGTAATTATAGGTTAAAACAAGTGAAAATACTTTTCATAAGGTAAATATGCTCTTGATACTAGAAAATAATGCTCTGTTTTTTCGCAAGTGTCCGGAAAGGTTTAAGAATCTTTGGTGGGCAAATGGTGGAGATAGTTTCTGTTTTAATATCTTTGGCTTATTAACCTTATTGCAAAACTTTGTAATTGACAAACATGGAATTCAAAATTGATACCAAAGAGAAAATGCACGTCATTCTGTTGAATGAGGACTTTTCATCTGCAAATATGTCAGAAGAACTTGAAAAGACCTGCAAATCTTTCCTCAATAAACCAATAAAGAATGTAATCGTTAACCTATCCAAGGTAACAAAAATTGATAGTAAGATCACGGAATCTTTCTTAAATCTTCAACAATCTTTTGCGGAGGCTGGCGTTTCATTGGTGTTTTGCTGTTTAGATAAATCCATAATGAAACAATTGGAAGAGATCGAAGTCGATGATATGTTGAATATAACTCCAACCGAAAGTGAAGCCTGGGATATTGTGCAGATGGAGGAAATAGAACGTGAATACCTTTAGTTTGTAGTTTGTAGTTTG
>JBBSUB010000292.1:0-5396 GCA_038235345.1 Chitinophagales bacterium | reverse complement strand
GTAAGCGCGGCCAGTAGGTAAAATATAATAGTTGATCCGCTCATTATTCTACGCCCTCCATGATTTTAGAACCGGGGTTATTTAATATTTTGGTTAAGTCGCTACGGTCATAAACACTGTGTTCAAATGTTTGCGCCATTTTAATGGCATCAGACGGACAAGCAACGATACATAAATTGCACATCGTACATAACTCCAGGTGATAGACTAATTTATCAATTGCTTTTTTCTTTTTGCCTTCGGGCGTCATGATAAATTGGGTGACCACCTTTATGGTTCCATTCGGACAAGCGAGTTCACAGGCAGTACAACCTGTGCACCGATGTTCATTATTTTCATCATGCGGCATCACTACTTCGCCCTTGAAACGTTCAGGTAAATTCATCGTTTCCCTGTTTTCCGGATATAGTTCTGTAATGATTTCTTTATGATGCGTAAAATAATACAGCGTCCGCTTAAGGCCGATAGCAAGTGATTTCATTGCTCCAAAAACTTCCTTTATGTATTTAACTATAAACATGGTTTAGAGTTTAGTCCCGCCGCTGCGGGATAGAGTTTAAAAATACCATCCCAATATGGCCATCGCTGTAACCAGTAAAATATTAAACATGCTGATGGGTAATAAATATTTCCATTCCAGGTTTAATAACTGATCGATACGCAACCTTGGAAACGTCCACCGGAACCACATGATCACAAATATCAGGAAGAACGTTTTTCCAAAAAACCAAATACTGGACGGGATATAATCCATCACATGATTAAAGCCTTCCCAATTGCCAATGTGAAACGGCATCCATCCACCAAGAAATAAAGTGGCACCAATCGCACACACAATAAACACACTCACATACTCCGCTAAAAAGAACAGAGCGAACTTCATCCCTGAATATTCTGTATGAAAACCGGCTGTTAATTCTGATTCTGCTTCTGCCAAATCAAATGGAGAACGGTTCGTTTCTGCTGTCACTGCTATAATAAAAATGACAAAAGCAATGATCATCGGAATATGTCCCTTGAAGATCCACCAACCATCTGCCTGCGATTGAACGATTTCGTTTAGATTCAAAGTGCCTGTGAGCACGACCACAGCAATGATTGACAAGCCTGCTGATAATTCATAACTGACAATTTGTGCACCGGCGCGCATGGCACCCATTAATGAATATTTATTATTACTGGACCAACCGGCAATTAAAACACTGATGACAGAAATGGAAGAAATAGCTGTTATATACAATACCCCAATATTCAAATCCCACATTTGAAAATCTCTTGCGAAAGCTAACGGCGCCATCAGCAACATCGCCACCATCATTGCAATGTAGGGAGCCAGGTTGAAGAGAAATTTATCAGCGCCTGTGGGAGTCATCCCTTCTTTTACTAATAATTTTACCGTATCTGCAAGCGATTGAAGCATCCCTTTTGGACCGACACGATTTGGTCCCAGGCGTATTTGAATCCAGGCGGAAACTTTCCGTTCCATGATCACCAATACCAATCCCAATAAGGCAAACAACCCAATGACACTCACACCGGCTATCACCATTTCAATAATTGTTGCCAGGGTTGAATTGAATGTTTGGTTCAACCATTCGTGAATAAAACTTGCTATGTTACTAAAGCTCCACATTTTTTAATTTTTAATTCTTAATTCCTAATTCTTAATTCACCTATCAATATCTGGTATTACAAGATCCAACGTTCCCATCATCGCTACCAAATCCCCAAGCTTACTGCCTCTTGCCATATGGTCTAGGGCAGAAAGATTTGAGAATCCGGGTGAACGAAACTTAATCCGGTAGGGTGTTGCAGCTCCTTCACTCACTATAAAAACACCCAACTCACCACGAGCCGTTTCTACTCTTGTATAAAACTCTCCTTTCGGTAATTTCAAAACCATTTTTGTTTTGGCTTGAAAATCTCCTTCCGGAATATTATCAATTAATTGTTCGATTATTTTTATTGATTGATCCATCTCTCTCATCCGCACCATATACCTGGCAAAAGAATCTCCACCGGTTTCGAGTATTTCATCAAATTCTACTTTATCATACACTTCATACGGATACAGTTTACGGATATCTGAACTGACCCCGCTGCCTCTTGCTGTTGGCCCGCTGCATCCAAATGATACAGCATCTTCCGCTGATAAATAACCAACCCCTTTCATACGGTTTTGAAATATTATATTGCCCGTTAGCAGTTCTTCGTATTCATGAATCTTTAATTTATACGAACGGATAAATTCTTTTACTTTTCTTTGAAAATCGGGATGAATATCCGCCATCACGCCGCCGGGAACCATATAATTCATCGTTAGCCTGGAACCACAGGTTTCTTCCATGATATCATTGATCATTTCTCTTTCCCTGAAGGCGTGAAAGAAAGGCGTAAAAGCTCCCAAATCCATAGCCATGGCGCCCCACCATAATTCATGTGATGCAATTCTTGTCAATTCATCCATCAACACTCTGATCACCTGTGCCCTTGGAGGAACTTCCACCTGCAAACCTTTTTCCACACACATTGCGCACGCATGATTATTGATGTGCGCGGAGAGATAGTCCATCCGGCTGGTCACATAAATGAATTGACGGTAATTCAGGCTCTCACACATTTTCTCAATGGATCGATGTATGTAACCAAGATGCGGTTCCACTTTTTTGATGGTTTCGCCATTCAATGTAACCACCAAATGCAACACACCATGTGTGGCAGGATGCTGTGGCCCCATATTAATGGTCAGATCACCTTCGGCTGTTCTATTTATTTCTTCAACCATTATAGTTTGATCATATTTATTGGGTCTTCAAAATCTTTTAACATGGGATTCTTTCCTTCCCATCCATCGGGCAAAATCAGTAACCTCAAATCAGGATGATTCAGGAAGTTCACGCCAAACATCTCATACACTTCTCTTTCATGAAAATCTGCAGTGCACCATATTCTACTGACCGATTCTATTTCCGGATTATTTTTATCGAGTTGCGCTTTCACCACAATATTGTGTCGGTATTTTGTAGAAGAAAGATGATACACCATGGTAAGATGCGTCTTCCAGTCAATGCATGTCAGACAAAAAAGATAGTCGAATTGTAAGGATCCATTATTTCGTAATTGCTCTGCAAATGGCAACCAATCTTTAGGATCAATATTAATATTGAGCCATTCGCCCGTCTCATCAAAAGTCGCGGTGGGAAGCAATTCCGTAATTTGTATTTTAAGTTCTTCGCTCGTCATTTTATCTTTTTTTGCCGGGTTAAATTTGGTTCAATTTATTTACAGCCACATCTGGTTTTGCAACCCTTATTTGTTCCCTGGTTAAACCGCTTTTTATTTTTTCCTGTAAGCTTATTAAAGCGTGCAATAATGCCTCGGGTCTTGGCGGGCAACCTGCCACATACACATCCACCGGTACCACATGGTCGGCCCCTTTTACGACTGAATAGGTGTTGTAAAAAAACGGTCCTCCGCTGATAGCACAAGCTCCCATAGCAATAACATATTTCGGGTCGGCCATCTGGTCGTACAATCTTTTTAAAACCGGTGCCATTTTATTTACAATGGTTCCTGCAATAATAATGACATCCGCCTGGCGTGGTGAGGCTCTTGCTACTTCAAAGCCAAAGCGGGAGAAATCATACCGGGCAGCGGCCACAGACATCATTTCTATTCCACAGCAACTGGTCGCAAAAGTCAATGGCCACAAGGAATTGGACCGCGCCCAGTTGATCACATCATCCAGTTTGCTTAATACGATGCCACCACCCGGTGTTTCATGTATCTTTCCCGGAAAATCTTTTTTTTCTATGTTTGATTTTATTTCCATTTTAGAGCACCTTTTTTATGTGCGTATAAAAATCCGGTGAATAATATAAATAAGAAGATAATTATTTCAATTAAAGCCAGCCAGCCAACTTTCTTAGCCACCACAGCCCATGGATAAAGAAAGACCAGCTCCACATCAAAAATTAAGAAGACCAGGGCAAATAAATAATAGCCTACATCTAACTGTACCCACGTTTTTCCTTTGGTAGGAATACCACTCTCGTAAGGTTCTCCCTTTTGAGGATTAGTCGTAGACTTTGTTACAATTTTGGCGATAAGAATAGCTATGGAGGAGAAAGCAAGTGCAGCTAAAATTAAAACGATCATTGATGAAGATCCCATACAAAAAAGTTCTATTGGTTTAGAAGAATTGTTGTGAGGACAAGGTAGTGATGAATAATTTTAAAATTGCTTTTTACCAATATGATTTCAATCCACTCCTCACATGATGCTGATCATGCGTCATAGGAAAGAGTCTTTTTTTGTATCATCCAATCGGAACTATTCAGTAATTCGTGATGGTTATCTTTTTGAATAACCTCCGGCTTAAGCGGAAGGATTAAGAATAATGCCCACCGGGCATTAGACCAAACTTCCTGTTTTATCTTTTTTTGATTTTCGCATGCTATTTCCTCTATTTAAAATGCCCATTTTAAATTCAAGATAAGCAAGGGAGATTTAGTTTTGGGCTAAAGCCCGATAGGGTTTTTCAATTTATCCACGGATTGAAACCCGTGGCAATTCATTTAAAAGAAAATATATGCCCCTGTATAAAAGGGGCGTGTTGTGCGGATGTTGGTGTTGAGAGCAGGCTAAGGTTAGGCTACTTCATCAACATCAGTTTAAGTGTCTGCATTGTGTGATTCTTATTTTAAACACTGATTGAAAATGATAAAAATTATTTTGCTTTTTTATGATAATAACTTAAGCCATTAAACATTATTTTATTAAACCACAGGTTAAAGCCATGTAGCAATTCAGGGAAAAAAGATGGGCCTTTTGAATAGCCTCCAGCTTTAGCTGGAGGAATAAGAATCAAATCCAAAAGACTTTAGCCCAACCCTCTTGTTTTTTTATTTTAGCGCTCCATTACGCCTACTTTAAATGTCATTTCTTACTTCAAGATAAGCAAGTGAAATTCATTTTTGGGCTAAAGCCCTTACACATTATTTCATTTAATCCACAGGCTGAAGCCCAATGTCATTTAGTTAAGATTCATATAGCTCTTTTATAATTCGTAAATGTTTGATATTTCCCGGTTAATCGCCTTGATTTCGATTTTCGCGGGTACTGTCTTCCTGGGCGTTGCGGTTCTATATTTCGTTCAAATGCTTTTTGCAAATTCCTCAAAATTATTTCTGGCTCATCTTCCAAAAATAATAGAATGATATTATGCTTTAATGAGGCCCAGCTAACATTGCGGTTAATTCGGTATCTGTGTTTTCTATTCAGGTTTATTCGTTGCAAAGTAAGCCATCGACCAACCCATTCCCTCCCGTCTAATTCTCCTCTTTTTTCTTCCAGTTTTGTGGCAGGAGTTCATGTATATTTTTAGTAGTGTAGAG
>JBBSUB010000291.1:0-5401 GCA_038235345.1 Chitinophagales bacterium | reverse complement strand
AGTGACGCTGAAAAGAGAAAGAAGTATGACCAATACGGGGAAAACTGGAAGCATGCCGATCAATACGAAGCCCAAAGACAACAGGGGCAACAAGGTGGCCAGTTTGGAGGTTTCGGTGGTGGCGGCAGAGGGTATGGGGATTACACCTATTCCGGTGGAGGTGGTGGTGAAGGTGGATTTTCAGATTTTTTTGAATCTCTTTTTGGTGGTGGCGGAGGAAGAAGAAGCCAACCAGCCAAATATCGTGGCCAGGATTTTAATGCAGAGTTAGAATTACGACTAAGCGCTGTGTATGAAACGCATAAACAAACAGTAACCATTAATGGAAAAAGTGTGCGCTTAACCATTCCCGCCGGAGTAGAAAATGGCCAGGTGTTGCGGTTAAAAGGTATGGGTGGCGAAGGTGCAAACGGCGGTCCGAATGGCGATTTGTTAATTACACTATCCGTAAATAACGATACTTCCTATAAGAGAGAAGGGGACGATTTATATAAAACAGAAGAAATTGATTTATACACCGCTTTGCTTGGAGGCGAGAAAACAATTTCTACTTTGAGTGGTAAAATAAAACTGAAAGTAAATCCTGAAACTCAAAACGGAACGCGTTTAAGACTTAGGGCTAAAGGATTCCCGGTGTATAAAAAGGAAGGAAGTTTTGGAGATTTTTATATTACCTGGGAGGTGAAACTACCTACAAATCTCACGGACAAGCAGAAAGAATTATTTGAAGAACTTTCTAAATTATCAACTTAAATTTTAAGCGATGGAACAGGAGAATTTAATACCGGCAAAAGATTTATGTATGTACCACAATATTGAATTTTCGTTTATTCATGAACTGGAAAATTCCGGGTTGATCAGTGTTACATCAGTTAAAAAGGAAGTGTATATTCCGGAAGAAGAAATGTTGAAGGTTGAAAGGTTTATCCGGTTACATTACGATCTTGATATAAATGTAGAAGGTCTTGAAACGATACAGTATTTATTAGAAAAGATGGAAAGACTTCAAAGAGAAATAATTCATTTAAAAAATAGGGTAGGAGGAGAGGGAGAAGAATTCTAATGCCGTAATTCTCATCCTTTCATATTTATTTTCTGGTTTGGGAATTTTCTCTGATTGGCCCTGTTAATTCTATGTTTTAATAATGAGAATCGGAACAAAGAATTTTGTATCTGGTACAATCTTAAACCAAACAGCACAAATTTTAAATGCGCAAAATGACAAAACTTTCCGTAAATATTAATAAAATAGCCACGCTTAGAAATTCACGTGGTGGAAATAATCCGGATCTTATTAAAACAGCCATCGATATCCAAAACTTTGGCGCAGATGGGATTACCGTGCATCCACGCCCGGATGAACGGCATATTCGCTATGATGATGTGTACGCATTGAAGAAAATAATCACCACTGAATTCAATATTGAAGGAAATCCCCGCGAACAAAAGTTTGTAGATTTGGTGCTGGCTAACAAGCCCAACCAGGTTACGCTCGTGCCGGATGTATTAGGCCAACTTACTTCAGATCATGGTTGGGATACCATTAAATACAAAGATTATTTGCAGGAAATCATTCCGGTTTTTCAGAAGGAGGGAATACGGGTTTCCATCTTTGTGGATCCCGATGTGGAAATGGTCATTGGTGCAAAAGAAACAGGGACTGACAGGATTGAATTATACACAGAAGGGTACGCAACAGAATTTTTAATAAACAAGGAAAGGGCCATTACTCCCTATATTTCAGCAGCCGAAAAAGCCCTTGAACTTGGTCTTGGAATAAATGCAGGCCATGATTTGGATATGCATAACCTGGAATATTTTTCTAAAAATATACCAGGACTTCTGGAAGTATCCATCGGTCACGCCCTGATCTCTGATGCACTTTATTTAGGGTTAGAAAATGTGGTGCAGTTGTATAAACGAGCAGTAAATACCAGTTTGTAATTTGAAGTTAATAGTTTGTAGTTTTCAGTTCAACGCGGAGCATTCAACACGAAGTATTCAACGCAAGGCATTCAACCTAATACCTACAACCTCATACCTATTTCCCCAACAACTCCTCTAATTTCTGTCCTAAAGCTTCCCCTCTTAAATTTTTCGCAATAATTTTTCCATTAGGATCCAATAAGAAATTTTGTGGAATGCTGGAGATACGGAATTGACCTGCAACATCATTTTTCCAACCTTTTAAATCACTTAATTGAGTCCAGGCAAGCGCATCCATTTGGATCGCGTTTAACCAGGCCGGCTTAGCCTGATCCAGGGAAACACCTAAAACAGTAAAGTTTTTTGATTTGTATTTATTGAAATTTGCCACAACATTCGGATTCTCATCCCGACATGGCCTGCACCAACTTGCCCAGAAATCAACTAAAACATATTTTCCACGAAAAGATTTTAAATTAATCATTTTTCCGGAAGTATCTGCCTGGGAAAAATCAGGCATTACCGTACCAATCGCATTTATTTTGGCTTCTTCAATTTGAGTTTGAATATATTGAGCCATGTCAGTATTACGGACTTCTTTGGATAATACAGGCAACAATTCTTCTGCTTTTGGCAAATTTTCCAATTGCATCAATTGAATTAAAATAATCGGATTAACGTAAGAGGAAGGATTTTTTCTGATAAAGTTTTCAGCAATGGTTGCTACAGCCGCTAGTGATTCCGCATTTCTTGCCTCCGGGTTTTGAAATATTTGTACGTAGGGATTTATCTGAGAAATATAATCAGCGTATTCTGTATGCGTTTTGGAACCGGTAATAGCCATCTGGTCTGCTGTAGCTTTATCTCCTTTTACAGTAATAAATTTATTTTCTAAGAAAATAGGAATTACGGGTGGTTGGTCGCCAAATACCAATACTTTAAATGTTGGAGCCGGCAATTTTCCTTTTATTGAAAAACTTCCTTTTTCAATGGTTGTTTGTTTTTCCGGCTGTCCCGTCTGATCATTTAAAAAAGAAACGGCTGTGCCATCATCATAACCCGTTACGGTACCGGAAATTACAAAACTATTTTTATCAATTTTAGTCGTTTGGGCCGCAGCGAAAAATGGGATCAAAACTAAAAAGAGGAAAAGTTGCTTCATCGTGGTTGTTTTAATTTAAGAAGCAAATTTAAAATTTTAACTAGGCTTCCCTAATTTTAGCCATGTAAAATCGAGTTAAGAAATTCTTTTGTAGCCTTATCTATGTCAGAGGCTTTTTCTATTTTATTAATGTAAGCGGTGCCTATTATGGCTCCTGCGGCATATTTTCCTGCAAGATTGAATGTTTCATGGTCTCTTATTCCAAATCCAATCAGGACATTATTCTTGAGGGATAAATTCTGAATTCTTTGAAAATAGGTTTCCTGGGCGTTCATATTGGTATCACTTCCTGTAATGGAGGAGGAGGATACGGCATAAATAAACCCGCTTGTTAAGGCATCTATTTTCCGGATACGCTCTTCGGATGTTTCCGGGGTGATCAGGAAGATAAAACTCAATCCGTTTTTTTCGATCACCGATTTGTAATCATTTTCATATTCCTGGATGGGCAAATCGGGTAAAATAATTCCGGAGATCCCCACTTTTTTTGCCTCTTCACAAAATCGCTCAAAGCCGAATTGTAATACGGGATTCAGATAGCCCATTAATATAAGTGGCACAGAAGCATGACGATTTTCAGCTTCATTGAATTGATGAAGTTGTTCAAACAAAGTCTTTATGGTCATTCCGTTTTCAATAGCCTTCATTCCGCTATTTTGAATAACCGGCCCATCAGCAAGAGGATCACTGTAGGGAATGCCTATTTCAATGAGATCTGCACCATTATTTTGCAAAGCGGTCAATACTTTTGCCGTATCATTTAATTGGGGGAATCCCGCTGTAAAATAAATACTTAAAACGTTCTTATTTTTTCCTGAAAAAAGCTTTTCTATTTTATTCATGCGTATTACTTATTGTATAATTATTTCCATTTTTATATCCGATCGTTTGTATTCTGAATTTTCCAGGGGTATTTCCTGGAAACCGTACTTTTTATAGAGATGTATGGCGGGTTGTAAAATTGTATTGGAATACAAAATGATTTTTGATATATGCAATCGTTTGGCTTCCTCCAGGCAAAACTCCAGCATTTTATTGGCGATTTTTTTTCCTCTAAATGCTTCATCCACCGTCATTTTAGATAATTCAAACACCCCGTCTTCTACCTGAATTAAAGCAAATGTTCCTGCAATGGCATGATCTGCTTTTGCAAAATATATATAGCCACCTTTATCTAGTATATTCTCTTTCGGATTGTAAAGAACTTCCTTATCATGTTCCTCCATCACAAAATATTTTTCTACCCATAATACATTTAAGGTGGTGAAATATTTTTGATTTTCTTCTGTATAAGGGATGAGTTCGATATGCATTTTTGAGTTTTTAAGCTATGAGCTATGAGCTTTGAGCTATGAGCTTTGAGCAAATGAGCCATGAGCAACGAGCAATTCAACCATCTTCAACGCCGAAGGCATTCAACGCGCAACATTCAACGTGAAACATTCAACGCAAAGCATTCAACACGAAGCATTCAACGCAAAGCATTCAACGCAAAGCATTCAACGTGAAACATTCAACGCAAAGCATTCAACGCCGAAGGCATTCAACCCTCAACCCTCAACCCTCAACATTCAACCCATTCTTTCCATATACGCCTCCATATCCTTATCTCCCCGGCCGCTTAAATTCACTATCACAATATCCTCCGGTTTAAAATTAATTTTCTTCAAGACTGCCAGCGCATGAGCAGATTCCAGGGCAGGAATGATCCCTTCTAATTTACTCAATTCAAAGGCTGATTCAAGCGCTTCTTCATCTGTCGCATTTAAGAATGTTGCGCGTTTTCCATCAAATAAATTGGCATGCATTGGCCCGATTCCGGGATAATCTAATCCCGCTGAAATACTGTGCGGTTCTACTACCTGTCCATCTTCTGTTTGCATTAACAGGCTTTTGCTTCCGTGCAAAATGCCAACCGTTCCCAATTGAGAGGTAGCTGCACTCATGCCGCTATCTACACCCAATCCCGCTGCTTCTACTGCAATAAGTTGCACATTTTCATTCTCTAAAAAATGATAAAACGCTCCTGCTGCATTACTACCGCCGCCTACACAGGCAATCACATAATCCGGCAGTTCGGTTCCTCTCTCTTCCTTTAATTGCTTTTTCATTTCCTCACTGATCACACTTTGAAATCTTGCCACCATATCCGGGTAAGGATGTGGGCCTACCACACTTCCAATTAAATAATACGTATCCAAAGGATTATTGATCCAGTCCCTGATAGCTTCGTTCGTAGCGTCTTTCAACGTTTTACTTCCACTTTTTGCCGGTATCACTTTAGCCCCAAGCAATTTCATTCTTGCCACGTTT
>JBBSUB010000290.1:0-5404 GCA_038235345.1 Chitinophagales bacterium | reverse complement strand
TTCAAAGCCTCCGTGATCTGCGGCGATACCAATTTTCATAACAGGGAATTGTTTAATTTAAAAGAAAATTATTTTATACTTAAGAGGAATAAAGTTAAGAATTTAAGAAAGGAAATTTTCGATTAATTCTCTTTAAAAGTACTACTTATACAAATTTAAACGATTTCTTGTTTATGTATTATTCCGAAATGTCATTTTATATAGTTCCATTTATTTTGCATAACCCGTCGTCTGTCGGCATAATACCAGTGAATTTTTGGACGAAATAGTATTTATAATTGGTATTATGTCATATGGAAAATTGCTGCTTCTGTATTGAAGATGTCGAATCCTGAAACTTATAAATCTTTCATACCAAAACCTGTGTGGTGAGTACTGCATTGGTTTAGCCAAACTAAATTAAATTCATTACCAAAATACTCATTATTTTTAACCCGATTAATTCGTAGGAGCATGACAAGAGAAAAAAAATTTATGAAGGAAGCTATCGCTTTATCCAAACAAAGTCTGACAAATAATGCAGGCGGCCCGTTTGGATGCGTAATCGTGAAAGACAATGTTATAGTGGGCAGAGGGAATAACCGGGTAACCGCAACGAATGATCCAACCGCACATGCAGAAATGGTAGCCATCCGGGATGCCTGTAAAAATTTAAACACTTTTCAACTGGAAGGTTGTGAAATTTATACCAGTTGCGAACCTTGTCCAATGTGCCTGGGAGCTATTTATTGGGCCAGACCAACTATAATATATTACGGAAATACAAGAAGCGATGCCAAAGAAATCGGCTTTGATGACTCGATGATCTATGATGAAGTAAATACTCCCATTGGAGAAAGAATCATACCTGCTGTAAATCTGGAAAGAGAGGAAGCAAATAAAATATTTGAGGATTGGGTAAAAAAACAAGACAAAAAAATATATTAAATATTTTTTTTTATTTTTTAAATAAAAAGAGGATATTTAGATTCAACTAACTTATTCAAAAATACCAAAACCCCCCTAAAATATGTCTTGCAAATTTAGCGTAACCTTTAGCGAACCAGCAGAATCCACCGTTTTAAAAGCAAAAAATGCTGTAGAAAGCCAGAGTGGCATATTTAACGGAGACGTAAATAGTGGTGATTTTGAGGTAACTGTATTTGGAAATAATATAAAAGGGAACTATACTGTTACGGGGCAGAATTTAGAAATTGAAATTACGGATAAGCCATTCTTTGTGCCCTGCAATATGATCGAAACCTTTCTGGTGAAAAACATTTCGTAGAATTTATACGGATTCGTGTTTTCGATTAAATATTTTATGAATTTTTTTCAGAAGGTCATTTATCTCAAATGGCTTTGCTATAAAATCATTTGCGCCAAATTCATAGATGGCACTTTGAGAAATCCACGGAAACCCCGAAATGATCAATACAGGAAGATTTTTGGTAAATGGAGATTTTTTTATTTTTTTACAAATATCCAGACCATCTATTCCGGAGAGAAATACATCCAGAATAACCAGGTTTGGTTTAAAAAGATTTATAACCTCTGAATTCCCCTCCCACGAATCTTGCGCATACACTTCGAAGCCTTTCCGTATGAGGGTAGTTTTTAAGATCGTCAGGAGATCTTTATCATCATCTATTAGTAGTATCCTCGACATATAAGGCCTATAACAAAGAACGTGCGAGAAAACTATAAGAATCGGACTTTCTATTTTAAAAATTCCCGGGATTTAAAAAATGACAGTTTACCAACAATAAACTTCCATCTAAACCATTTTTATTCTACCTGAAAAGATATTATTACTATATTCTTCCGTTTGAGAACTCATCCTCTTTGTGGAATATAATGGCTGTTTCAACCACCTTCCGAATGATGGTGGGAATTAAAGTCAACTGATATTTCCGAATTTCAGCTTCTAAGAAGAAACATTTACTTTTTCAATCCAGGGCTGTATTGCATTTGCCATCTTGCGATCATTTCCTAAACGGGGAACTTTATTTTGGCCGCCTAATTTCCCCTGGCTCTTCATATAATTAATGAAGGCATGTTTTCGCATGGGATTTATTTTAAGGGATTGAAGAATATTTCCCTTTATCAGATCATCATAATAAATATTTCTCTTCCGCAAATTATCATCCACTTTTAAAGCAAATGCCTCCAGGTCTTTCGGCATATTTTCAAACTCCACAAACCATTCATGGTAACTTTTTTCATCGGTTGTAGATACAAATGGCGCAACGGTAAATTCGGTAATCCGGATATTTTCACTTTGTGCAGCCTGCAGCAAAGCATCTTCCACTTCCTCCCCGATCACATGTTCTCCAAAGGCTGAAATAAAATGTTTCACTCTTCCCGTAACAACGATCATATAAGGATTCAGAGAAACAAATTTTATAGTATCCCCCAGATTATATCCCCAAAGACCGGCATTACTATTAATGATTAAGGCATAATTCTTATTTAATTCTACATCTTTTATAGTAAGTCGGGTTGGGTTTTCAAAGGCGATCTCTTCTGCCGGAACAAATTCAAAAAATATACCGCTACAGGTATTCAGGACCAATCCTACATCTTTCTGATCAAATTGGAAAGCAAAGAATCCTTCACTGGCTGGAAAAGTTTCAATGGTATCAATCTCTTTACCGATACTTTCAAAAAGACGGGCTTTATACGGTTCAAAATTCACCCCACCATGAACCAGCACGCTAAAATCAGGAAATATATCTTTGATCTTTTCGCCTGTCCTTTTTTGTAATTCATCAAAATACATTTGTATCCAGGGGGGAATGCCGCTAATGAGCGTCATATCTTCTTTGATTGTCTCATCCACAATTTTTCCTAATTTCTCTTCCCAATCTTCAATACAATTCGTCGTGAAAGTAGGTAATTGATTCGATCGTAAATACTTGGGAATATGATGATTCACAATGCCACTTAATCTTCCGGTAGGTATGCCGCCAATTCTTTCCAATTCAGGAGAGCCACTTAGAAAGATCATTTTGCCATCACTGAATTTTGAATTACCTGTTTTAGCCATATAGCACAACAGGGCATTTCGCGCTGTATTAATATGATTCGGTATAGAATCTTTTGTGATTGGAATATATTTTACGCCACTCGTTGTACCACTGGTTTTTGCAAAATAAATCGGTTGTCCCTTCCACAATACATTATGCTTACCCTCTTTTATTTTATCAATATATCCCTTGAAGTCTTCGTAACTCCTGATCGGCACATTCTTCACATAATCCTCATGGGTTTTAATATTTTCAAAAGCATGATCTTTCCCAAATTCCGTTTTAACAGCCGTTTTTATTAATTCCTGGAAAATTGATTGTTGATCGTTAACCGCAGTGGTCATCCACTTTTTGGTTTGCTTTAATATATAGGATGCAAAAGGTTTGGCAAGTAGGTACTTTATTTTCATTATATTAAAAAGGGAATCGTTAGAGACAAATTTACAAAGAATTGTCTTATAAATATTGGTACTAATTACAATGACACGGCCACTCCTTTTCCAGGTCAATGCAGGTAATTACTACAAGGCTCCCATTTTTTTCCGGTGCCACCACTACTCTAAGATGCTGCTTATCCAAACTCATACCTTCCAGGGCAAAAGTGCTATCGCCTTTTTTGCCCATTCCGCTTTTCTGATAATTTACCTTTCCATTTTCGATGACGTCTTTAATTTCCTCCAGGGTTACTTCCCGGCAACCCATACGGCATATCACATGTTTGGTAAGCACTAAGTTTTTTGTATTTCTGTAGGAGGCATTTAAATCATGGGAAGCAGAACCTTTCCCAAACCATTCCGGGAATTTTACGATTGCTAAAATCACCACAACAACCAATAATACCCAGAGTCTCAAATTCTTTTTCAAGTGGTTTTTGTCCTGCAAGATAGGCAGAGCAAAATTCAGGACAACCTTAAAATGCAATTGTTTATTTTTGCCTCCTTATGTCAAATGTAAAATCAGTAGCATTACATACGCTTGGTTGTAAATTAAATTATGCAGAAACCTCTGCCATCGGCAGATTGCTGGAACAGGATGGTTTCGAAACCAGGCAATTTACAGAAGAAGCGGATGTTTATGTGATCAATACCTACTCTGTGACCGACAATGCGGATAAAGAATGCCGTCAATTGGTCAGGAGAATTCAACGAAAAGCTCCTCAAGCCCTCGTGGTTATTACCGGATGTTATGCTCAGTTGAAACCAAAAGAAATCTCTGAAATACCAGGCGTCCATCTCGTTTTGGGAGCTGCAGAAAAGTTTAATATTACGCAACATTTAAAGGATCTCACCTTCGGGGACAGCGTAAAAATACGTAGCTGCGACATCGAAGATGTAGAGGGATTTCATTCTTCTTTCTCCCTGGTTCAGCGCACACGCACCTTCTTAAAAGTACAGGATGGATGTGATTACAATTGCTCTTTCTGTACCATTCCACTGGCGCGTGGCAAAAGCAGAAGTAATTCCATTACAAATGTGTTGGAGGAAATCAAAAAGATTGAAGCAGGAGGAGTAAAGGAAATCGTACTGACAGGAATTAATTTAGGCGATTTCGGAAAAGATGGTCAGGGCCAAAAATCAGGAGAAGATTTTTATTCTCTTCTCGAGGCCATAGAAGAAAATTCAACGATTGAGCGCTACCGGATTTCATCCATTGAGCCAAACCTGCTAAGCGAAAAAATCATTCATTTTGTGGCAGCAAGCAAAAAGATCATGCCTCATTTTCATATTCCCTTGCAAAGTGGAAGTAATAAAATCCTCGGAATGATGCGCAGACGCTACAAGCGGGAATTATATGCCGATAAAGTAGCTCTGATAAAAAACCTGATTCCTGATTGCTGCATCGGGGTGGATGTGATTACCGGTTTTCCGGGAGAAACCGATGAAGATTTCCAGGAGACGGTCAATTTTCTTCTCAATCTGGACGTATCTTATTTTCATGTATTTACGTACTCTGAACGGTCAAATACACATGCATTAAGTATGGAAGAAGTGGTTCCTGTACGTACCAGAAATGAACGTACAAATATTTTACGCACATTATCATTTCGAAAAATGCAGCAATTTACAAGAGATCATAGCGGCCAATCCAGGAAAGTATTGTTTGAAGGAAGAGATAAGAATGGAATGATGGAAGGTTACACTGATAATTATATAAAAATCGCAACTCTATATAAAGAAGAATGGAGCAATGAAATTATAGACTGGATTATTTAAAAGAATTTGGACTGATCCTTGTTTTAAACAGAAATCAAAATAAACTTAAATCAAACTTTTATGAACAAATTAGTACGAGGATTAATAGCCGGATACGGCGCAAAAAAATTAGGCGGTGGATGTTTGGGAACCATTGCAGTCTTTTTTATCATTTATTGGCTGCTTGGAAATGTAAACTGCTAA
>JBBSUB010000289.1:0-5421 GCA_038235345.1 Chitinophagales bacterium | reverse complement strand
CGTTCCATCGCTCATCAACATATACCCGCCTTCGCCTTTAATATATTTTTCTACTTCATTTAGGTTAACCAACGATGAATGATGAACTCTTATAAAGGAAAAATCTTCCAGCATTTCTTCAATTTCTTTTAACGTACGCGAAGCAATGATCTGTTGCTTATTTTTTAAAAGCAGGATGGTATAATTGCTATCAGCCCTACAACTGATGATAGAATCGATAAAAATCATTTGAAGTCCTTCCATTGTCGGAATAGCTATTTTATGAATGGGCAACGAGGGGTGATTTAATTTATGCAAAAGAATTTCAATCTGCTGCGGCAACGGATGTGTCATTTGAGTTTCCGCTTTTTGTACTGCCTTTTGTAATTCTTCCCGCTCAATGGGTTTTAATAAATAATCAAAAGCGCTAAAGCGAATCGCTTTGATAGCGTACTGATCATAGCTGGTGGTGAATATCAATTTGAAATCTATTTCAGGTAATTTTTCCAATAATTCAAACCCATTCATGACAGGCATTTCAATATCGAGGAAAAGTATATCGGGTTTTTTTCGGGCGATTGATTCTAATGCGCTTGCTGCGGAATAACAGATATCCAGCACCTTTACCTGCGGACAATAACGTTCCAGAAGAGTCGCTAACGTTTCACAGGAGAATGGTTCATCATCAACAATTGTTACAGTTATCATCCTTTTTTTATTATTTTATTAGACTGAAACTTCTATCAAATCCGTGTATTTAATTTTTAAGACGACACGTGTTCCCGCATTATTACCTTCGTCGTCGGTAACATCTTCAAAATTAAAACTGGTTTGTTCAGCCATATTTATATTAAGTAGCGCCAGGCGTTCATTCGTTATATGAAGACCGAGTGACTTTTGTTTTTCTGCTGATTTGCTTTTAAGCAATGCTGCCTGTTTTCGTCCAATCCCATTATCTGTGATGATACACGTTAATGTTCTATCCTCGACGCTTAATTCAATGTCAAGGCGCCCCTGCCCTTCCTTTTGCATCAACCCGTGCCAGATAGCATTTTCAACAAATGGCTGTAGCAATAATGGCGGAATAAATATATTATCCGCATCAATTGAATTATTAAAGCTGATATTGTAATCAAAAGAATGATTAAACCGCAATCTTTCCATATCCATGTATAGTTTCAGCGTGTCAAGTTCATCTTCAAGCGTTATGAATGTTCTATCGGAATTGTTTAATACCATTCTTATCAAACGTGAAAATTTAGTGAGATAATCAGAGGCGGCTTCGGTTTCATTTTTAAGCACAAACCGGTTAATAGAATTTAGGCAATTAAAAATAAAATGAGGATTCATTTGCGCACGAAGCGCTTGCATCTCCAGTTCGGCAGCCTTGTGCCGCAGATCAGATTGCGCTTTCTCGTTCCGCAGTTTTTCATTTTTACGTTTCAGGATAATGTTTCTAAACAGGATCACACCTAATAACAGAATCGAAAGAATTCCGACAAGGAGAATATTTCTTAAAAGCGATTCACTTTTTAATTTCTGCGCCTGTATTTTAAGTTCCTGCCGGCTGATCAACTTTTCTTTATTCAGCAATTCAAATTGTTGTTCATAGCCGTAAGCAGCAAACTTTCCTTTTGTTTGATCGCTCACAACAATCTCTTTTATAGCTATATATTTTTGATAATAAAAGTAGGCGCTATCTGTTTGATGAAGCCGGTCATAGACGGAATAAAGAACATTGTATGCGTCCCGGATAAATTGTTTTGATTTTGTTTGCAGTGCCAATGAAAGGCCTTGACGTGCATATTCCAGGGCCGCCTCGTCATTAAGAAGAACAAAATAAGTTTTGGCAATATCAAGTAAGGTGCGCTTCACTTCATTCACGTCATTCAATTCCTTGTGATAGGCTAATCCACGAATAAAATTTGGTAAAGCCTTTGCATATTTCTTTTGCAAAAAATACGTTTCATCCGTGCTTACCAAATAAATTCGCAGGTCTTTTGTTTTTAAGGCAGATGTATCAAAGAAATTATAATAATACCAGGCAGAATCAAATTGGTGATTCAAGCTGAACAGCTCCGCGTATTCCATCCTTACCCAGATGTCCCAATCATTCTCTATTCTGAATTTTATGTTTTCAGCATTATCCCGCTGAAATGCCTGCCGGTAATAATTTAAAGCAGCCGCATAATTTGTAATCGACCTGTATAAAATTCCAATATTATATAAAACATTCGTGATCCAAACCCCGTTTTTATTTGCCAGGGCAACCTGCCTCGCTTGCTGAAAAAAGTAGAAAGAACTATCATAATTTCCTTCCTGGTACCGGATGACCCCTATGGAAGTTAACGCATCATAGATACCAAACTGATCGCCTGTTACCTTACTTCTATGAAGTTGTTTTTCTGCATATTCATTGGCCTCGTCAAATTTGCTTTGGGGGAAAAGAGCATACCATAATTGCTGGTACACTTTTTCGATATTCGTTTTATTGTCTGTCTTTCCAAACCAAAACAGCGATTCCTTTGCTAAAGATTCTGAACGAATAAAGTCATCGTCAAAATGCTTTGCAATCCGGGATTGGCGGGAGAAAGCTTCCGCTATTCCATGGATGTAATTTATTTTTTTTGCTTCAGTATAGGCAGTTGCGGCATAATAAACAGCGGAATCTTTATTAGAAAGCAGGATGTATTTATCGCTCAATTCATTCAGGATATCGACTCTTGCGCTATCGTGCCTTGCCGGCAAATCCATTTTTAAACTATCTATCTTATCTCTTGATGGATCCTGTGCAAAAGCAAAGCAAGGAATTAAAATGCTTACAACAATGATGATTATTTTCCTTACCGGCTGCATTTCATTGGTTGTGTTTTAAAATATTATAAAACCAATTTAAAAATTAATTTCATTCGGAAATTTAGTTTTCCGGAAACCGGTCTGTTTTGCAGGCAGTACAAAATTACAAAAATTGTCGTCCTGAAAAATTCTTGTTTTTTTCAAATTTCATTTTTATGCAGCAGAAACCTTACTATAAATGAGCAATTGGTCTATTAGGAATGCAGTTGGCGTTATTCATTGAATAACTGGTTATCGGTGGAACCTGGAATGAAAGGAGGAGTAGAAAAGTAAAATCGAAATAAAATAAACAAGCAATTACTGATGGTCAATTTTGTCAGCCATTTTTAGTCCATTCTCTATACTTTCTAAATATACTTTAGCCATGGGAGTTGTGTATGGGTCAACCATTTTCCTGCCGCTGACATAAAGCTCTTTTGCTTTTTTCAAAGAGGATTTGTATTCCGTTGTATTTTTTAAAGCCTTATAAGTCAGTGCCGAATAATACAAATTATCAGCAAGCTCATTTTTCTGTTCCAGCGGGGTTTTCCGGGAACAAAGTAATGAATTAAAAGAAGAGATATTACCCGGAAACCCCGATGCATGGAAGACTTTGCGATTATTTAAATCCCGTCTGGATCCGAAGTAAATGCATAAATCTTACGAATGAATGCACATCGGGGTTTCCGGCGAAGTTGTTTTAATACATTGGACTAAAGGCGGAAAACCCCACTGAAACAAATCTTAAGGATGAATGCACATCATAGCTTCCGACAAAGTTGTGATAATGCATTGGACTAAAAGCGGAAAACCCCGCTGAAACGAAAATAATCCTTGTGAACCTATCTTTTTACCAGGCTTTGTAAAAATTCATTCGCTGTCATAACCGGAAGCAACGATTTTTTAAAATCCTTTCCGTTTCTTGTAATTATTAGGTCACATTCCGATTCTGTTGCACTAAAATATTGTAATGCATCTTCAAAATCCCGAATGGAAGAATTCAGCCCTTTTTCAATCGTTTGCTCATTAAGTGAACAGACCTCGCATAAGATCTTAAACTTCCGTAGTTTTTCTCTCGCAATTTCAGGACTTTCGTATTTTGAAAGGAAATAGTTTACGGTAGCAAATGAGATCGGGGAAACAATCATTGTCAATTCTCCTTTATCCGCTAATGTTGCTATTTTGGCAATTGGTTCGTAAAATGGTTCTCTTTCCCCCAAAAGATCTAACACTATATTGGTGTCCAAAAAAATCCTTTTTCTCATTTATATTTTTTCGATAAGTGTTCAGAATATTCTTTTTTATAATCCAAATCTGCAGGAATTTTATTTCCGGTTGCAATACTTTTTACAAAAGGGGAAATTTCAAAATCATCGAAATTTTTAGCGGAAACCAGTGATTGAAGATATGATTCGACAATTCTGGATAAGCTCAACTTTTTATCGGAAGCATATTCTTTTGCTTTTTCAATAACCTTTTGATTTAGTTTCAATGTCAATTTAGTATCCATACCATTATATTTATACGTACAAATATAATAAAATAGTCCGTACAATCTGCCCTCTTTATTAACCAAATAGGTATAGATCATTTGAGGGTGGAGAAATAATTATCCCAGACTTCCGTATCCATCATATTCATAAAACATAGGTACACAAGTGGATGGATGAATAAACATAAGCATAGATCATATGGATGAATGCACATCGGAGTTTTCCCGAAGTACGGGATAAACCTTTAGGATGGTTTTAAGTTCAATAATCTAAAATCAGAAAACCCCGCTCAGATTTTGTTTGCTCTCAAGTCCTTCCAAAATTGTCATTCCACTACCATAGCAGATGGATTAATGAATAAATGAACCCGTCAATCAGTGTATGTTTGATTAGAGCTGATACAAGTAGGACCGCCATAGGCAATAGTGTATTTACCCTCCCTTGATCAATAAAATATTTTATCTGCCGGTAAATAAAAATATTCTCTTCCTGGTAATCTACGTTTAACACGCCGTTTACAGTTTTCTACAGAATTAGTTCATAAGTGCATGTCATTTTTGTTTTTCAATTTAAAACGATAAAACCATGAAACTTAAACAATTTGCAGCTGTGTTACTTTTAAGCGCAGCTACCTTCGTCGGTGGTGGCTTGATGTACGCCGAATATGCACATCAAAACCCTTTAACCGCAACACTTTCAACCAAATCTTCTCTTTTTAAAAACGCAGATTACACGAACGATGCTTCCAATGTTCCTTCTACAGATTTTGAACGTAGTGCTGCCAAAGCTTCTCCGGCGGTCGTACATATAAAAGTGCTAAAAACAATGAGTACACAGGAATACAATCCCTTTGGATATCCATCGGCCAATACAAATGATGGCTCCGGAAATAACTCCTCCAATGATAACAATAATGGTAACAATTCACGTGAAGTTGCGTCAGGTTCAGGCGTTTTAGTGAGTGCCAATGGTTATATCGTTACCAACAACCATGTGGTCAATAATGCCGATGAACTGATGGTGACTTTGAATGATAAAAATGATTATAAGGCCAAAGTTATTGGTACAGATCCTGCCTCTGATCTGGCTGTTTTAAAAATTGAAGGAAGTAATT
>JBBSUB010000288.1:0-5425 GCA_038235345.1 Chitinophagales bacterium | reverse complement strand
GCCGATACCCTCCACAATCATTCCCCGGGAAATTGTTAGCTTTTTTACATAACCGCTTTATGGCTTTTCATGGTGCGAAAGATACCGGTTTTGTCATTGTGCCGACAGAATTAGTACCTCAAAACGGGAAAAAACTGGAAGCGATAATTTTGGAATTGGCTCATTTAAACGGTCTGGATAATAAGTTCATTGAATGGCTGGAAGAGCATAATTATTTTTGCAATTCTTTGGTGGATAGAATTGTTACGGGAATGCCAACACCCGATGAAAAAGAGGAGTATTTTAATAACCTGGGTTATCGGGATGAATTGCTGATTGTTTCGGAGCAATATCGCTTGTGGGCGATTGAAGGAGATGAGCATGTCAAAGAGATTTTATCCTTCTACCAGGCAGATGAAGCAGTGAAAATAGAACCGGATATTGAACTTTACCGTGAATTGAAATTACGTCTCCTGAATGGCACGCATACGCTCACATGCGGAATCTCTTTCCTGGCAGGACTGGATACTGTAAGATCTTCTATGGAAAGCATTTCAATGTCGGTTTTCCTTGAAGAATTGATGTATGTTGAGATCGGACCTTCTATTCCGTTTAAGGTGGATGAAGATGTTGTTATAGATTTTACACAAAAAGTGTTAGATCGGTTTCGTAATCCACATATTCATCATTATTGGAAAACAATCGCTCAGAATTATTCAGAAAAAATGAGGGTGCGCTGTATCCCACTTTTACTTTGTTACTATGAAAAAAAGCAGACTCCACCGCCTTTAATTACGTTCGCTTTTGCCGCTTATATTTACTATATGAAAGCCGTTAAAATGGAACAAAATGAGTATTTTGGAAATAATAATGGAAATTTCTATCGGATAGAAGATGAAATGGCTGCGTATTTTTTTGAACTTTGGAAAAATGGTACCCCAAAATCAGTTGTGGGCAATGTGCTGAGTCATTCAGGCTATTGGAATTCCAATCTTAATTGGTTGCCAGGCTTTAACCACGAAGTGTTGGGATACTTAAATTTAATGATGAAGGATGGAATGAAATCAGCCATTAAAAATTTGGTCGCGGATTATTGTACCAGGAGTTAGGTTGTAAAATAATAGGAGAATACAATAGGATTATTTAACGCATGCGGTCAAGAAGTTTTAATGATGAGAGAATGAATTGGAATGGTAGTGAGATATCATTTTATAACAGATCGGTATAACTTAATAATTTGAAACGGACCGCATGAAATGCTGTCTGACAACGGGTAATCAGTTTCAGAATAGAAAGAATTCCAATTCCGGAATAAGAAGTTGTTTATCCTTTAAATCCAGATAAATGTTTTCAAATAAGCGTAGAAAAAAAGAATTTTTGAATGAGGATTTCTTACTGAATTCTGAAACAGCCAAAAAATTATTCAATGAATATGCGAAAGAAATGCCCATCATCGATTATCATTGCCACTTGCCGGTTGAGCAAATTGCTGCGGATTTAAATTTTGACAATCTTACCCAAATATGGCTTTACGGCGATCATTATAAATGGAGAGCAATGCGTGCAAACGGGGTGAGTGAAGAATATTGTACAGGCAATAAAAGTGATTTCGAAAAATTTGAGAAATGGGCAGAAACAGTTCCTTATACACTTCGGAATCCTCTCTATCACTGGACCCACCTGGAATTGCAACGATACTTTAATATTCATGAACTATTGAATCCGGAATCCTCCAAAAGGATATATGAAGAGTGCAGTGAAAAATTACGCAGTAAAGACTATTCAGTCCGTAATTTATTACGAAAAATGAATGTAAAAGTGGTCTGTACCACGGATGATCCAATTGACACACTGGAGCATCATCTTAAATTAAAAAATGACGGTTTTGAGATAAAGGTATTACCCGCTTTTCGTCCGGATAGAGCCCTGAACGTTGATAATATTCCGGAATTTAATTCCTACGTTGACAAGCTAGAAACAGTGAGCGGTCTCAACGCCGATACTTATAAAGGATTCCTGCAAGCGCTCAAACAACGACATGATTTCTTTGCAGAAATGGGCTGCAAAATTTCTGATCACGGCCTTGAGTACATGTTTGCAGAGGAATATAATGAAGAGGAAATTGATGAGATTTATGATGAATTGCGCAAGGGAGAAGAGGTTTCTTTTAGAGATAAATTGAAATTTAAGTCGGCTATGTTGTATGTCTTTGCGCTATGGGATCATGAAAAGGGATGGGTGCAGCAATACCACCTGGGAGCTCTGCGCAATAATAATTCGCGGATGCTCCAATTATCCGGCGCTGATACCGGCTGGGATTCCATAGGTGATTTTTTGCAGGCAGCCTGTATTTCGAAGTTTTTAAACCGGCTAGATAGCACCAATCAACTTGCAAAAACAATTCTCTATAATTTGAATCCTGCTGATAACGAAATGATGGCAACCATGGCTGGAAATTTTAATGATGGAACGGTGGCCGGCAAAGTTCAGTTTGGTTCAGCCTGGTGGTTTCTTGATCAAAAGGATGGGATGACGCGACAGTTGAATGCTTTATCCAATATGGGTTTGCTAAGTAAGTTGGTAGGTATGCTCACAGATTCGCGCAGCTTTCTTTCTTATCCCAGACACGAATATTTCAGAAGATTACTATGCAATCTTTTCGGAGATGAAATCGAAAAAGGAGAGCTGCCGGATGATCTTGAGTGGACTGGTAAGATCATCCGGGATATATGTTTTTTTAATGCAAAAGAATATTTTACATTAGATTTAAATTAATAATTGAATTTTTGGATTTATATACTTTAAAAGTTAACCCATGCCAGAATTAAAAGAACAATTGCTTACAAGTCCCGAAACTTTCAACCTCAATGAAAAAGTAGGGAAATACCGCTGGACCATTTGTGCCCTGATATTTTTTGCCACAACCATTAACTACCTTGACAGAGCTGTAATCAGCCTTTTGAAGCCTGAGTTGGAAATCAAGTTTAATTGGACAGAAACAGATTACTCCCACATCGTGATGATATTTCAATTGGCCTATGCTGTAGGTATGTTGTTGGCCGGGCGGCTTATTGATAAAGTAGGAACGAAGATCGGGTATGCAGTATCGATTGCTCTCTGGAGTTTGGCTGCAATTGGGCATGCTGCGGTAAGAAGTACTCTTGGATTCCTGATAGCAAGATCGGCGTTGGGTTTGAGTGAGGCAGGGAATTTTCCTGCTGCTATAAAAGCGACGGCCGAATGGTTTCCGAAAAGAGAGCGTGCATTGGCAACAGGTATTTTTAATTCAGGAGCGAATGTCGGCGCTATCCTGGCACCGCTCACTGTACCCTTTATTGCAGCGAAATGGGGTTGGCAGGAAGCATTTGTAATTACGGGTTCCTTTGGATTTTTATGGCTGATCTTTTGGTTTATATTTTATGAAATTCCATCCAAACAAAAGCGTCTTAAAACACCTGAGTTTGATTACATTCACAGCGACCTCGATGAAAAAGAATCTGTTGTGGCGTTGAAAGAAGGTGTAGCGAAAGAAGAAACGAAACGCGTTCCCTGGTTGAAACTTTTAAAATACAATCAGACATGGGCTTTTGTGGTTGGAAAGTTTCTTACTGATCCTGTTTGGTGGTTTTATCTCTTTTGGTTACCAGCTTTTTTAAAGGAGGAATATGGCATCGCCGGTACCGGAATTGCAATGCCGGTAGCTGTTGTTTATACGATGGCTACTTTAGGAAGTATTTTTGGTGGATGGCTCCCGCTTTATTTTATAAAAAAGGGCTGGCCCGCTTTTAAATCCAGGAAAGTTTCCATGCTTATCTATGCCTTTTTAGTAGTTCCTGTTGTATTTGCACAAATGTTGGGTAAGATAGATATGTGGCTGGCTATATCAATCATTGGCCTGGCCTGCGCTGCTCATCAGGCCTGGTCGGCAAATATATTCACGACCGTTTCCGATATGTTTCCTAAAAAAACAGTTGCTTCCGTTACCGGAATGGGAGGTATGGCAGGTGCGATTGGTGGAATTTTATTATCCTTTGCTGCGGGAATATTATTCGATCATTATAAGGCGCTGGGTAATTTAGAAACAGGCTATTATATCATGTTTATTGTGTGTGGTTCAGCCTATCTTTTGGCCTGGGTCATCATGCATTTTTTAGCGCCAAAAATGAAAAGGATCGATCTTTAATTTCCTTTAACTAAAACAAAATCATTCTTAATTAATTCTAAAATCAATCCTAAATTAATAAAAAAAATAAATAATTATGTCAAAAAAAATTGTAACCCTTGGTGAAATTATGCTTCGTTTATCCACGCCTGGTTTTCAGAGATTCGTTCAGGCCGATAGCTTTGATGTAACCTATGGTGGGGGCGATGCAAATGTGTCAGCAGCTCTTTGCAATTATGGTTTACAGGGCGTTTTTATATCTAAAGTTCCGGATAATCCAATTGGACAATCGGCTATTAATCATTTAAGACGTTATGGAGTGGATACGCAATTTATCGTCAGGGGCGGTAGTAGGTTAGGGATTTATTTTCTGGAAACCGGTGCCTCCGCAAGAGCATCGCAGGTGGTTTATGACAGAGCTGGTGCATCTATCGCTGAGGCAGACGCTTCAGAATTTGACTTTGATAAAATTTTTGAAGGAGCCGATTGGTTTCACACTACGGGTATTACACCGGCTTTAAGTGATAAGGCAGCAGCACTTACTTTGGCTGCCTTAAAGGCTGCAAAGGCGAAGGGAGTTACCACCAGTATCGATTTGAATTATCGGAAAAAATTATGGAGTGTGGAAAAAGCCCAGGAGGTTATGACGGAGCTTTGTCAACACGTGGATGTATGTATCGGCAACGAAGAAGATGCAGAAAAATGCCTGGGTTTTAAAAGCAAAGGAACAGATGTTACCAAAGGAGAGCTAAATCTTGATGGCTATAGAGATATTTTTTCCCGGATGAAAGAGAAATTTAACTTTAAATACATCGCTTCTACTCTGAGAGAAAGCCATAGTGCTTCTGATAATGGCTGGAGCGCATTGGTGTATGACGGAAAAGAATTTTATCATTCCAAAGAATATGAAGTTAGGATTGTGGACCGTGTTGGTAGCGGTGATTCTTTCGCCAGCGGATTTATTTATGGGTTGATAACCGGAATGCCCATGAATGAGGCAGCGGAATTTGGCGTGGCCGCTTCTGCATTAAAACACACCATTCCGGGCGACTTGAATCATGCGACCCTTAGTGAAGTAATGACCCTTGTAAAAGGAGATGCTTCCGGAAGAGTAGTTCGGTAGTTTGTAGTTTGAAGTTTGAAGTTTGGAGTTCGTAGTTAGTTGTTCTCACGGTCGGGACGCTTGTCTTTTGGCAGCCTGCCCCGATCCTTCGGGGGCCTGAACGATAATTCCCAAGATTGCTCAACACTCAAAGCTCACGGATCAAAGCTCAAAGCTCAAAG
>JBBSUB010000287.1:0-5426 GCA_038235345.1 Chitinophagales bacterium | reverse complement strand
TACATCTCAATGTATTTTAAAATGTCGCTGGTTGGCGTCCCACTAACAGGATCTGTGCCTCGTCGGAGGTATATCTATTGCCCTACATTAACGTGTCGTTGCGACATTTTGAAATGCACCCGCAAACAGATCAGTCTATTCATTTTGTATAGAGCTTTTATATCCTGCTGATGTTTTGAAACAAGTCCGAATTTCCTTCAAAAGATTCTATCCTTTAAATACAGAAAGAGCCCGGCAAGTAATACCATCTTTATTTATAAAATAGTCCGAAGGACAATGAGTAAATATTAGATGGTATTATGCCGATTTAAGAAATATTTTTGGACTATTTATCATTTACATTCGGTATAAACTGCCAGGCTCTTTCTAATATCCAAAAAGCTCTATTTATACACTCACATTAAAATCTCTCAAGGCATTGTTCAGACTGGTTTTCTTATCGGTGCTTTCCTTTCTTTTTCCTATAATCAAAGCACAGCCTACGCCAAATTCTCCGGCCGGAAATTTTTTGTTATAGGTTCCGGGAATGACCACGCTTCCGCATGGGATCACGCCTTTGGTTTCAATGGGTGTACTGCCGCTCACATCAAAGATTTTAGTGGATTGTGTCAGGACTACATTGGCACCTAAAACAGCTTCTTTTTCTACGCGTACACCTTCTACCACAATACAACGGCTTCCTATAAAACAACCATCTTCAATGATCACCGGGCTTGCCTGCAAAGGTTCTAATACACCACCGATTCCAACACCGCCACTCAGGTGTACATTCTTCCCGATTTGAGCGCAACTTCCAACCGTAGCCCAGGTATCTACCATAGTTCCTTCATCCACATAGGCACCAATATTTACATAGCTTGGCATCAATACCACATTTCTTCCTAAAAAACTTCCGTAACGTGCGACTGCATGCGGAACCGCTCGAACGCCTTGTTCCTTATAGTTTTTTTTGAGTTTCATTTTATCATAAAACTCAAAGGGAGGAAGTGTATAGGTTTCCATTTCCTGCACGGCAAAGTACATGACAATCGCCTGTTTCACCCACTCATTTACCTGCCAGGTCGTTCCTGCATCTCCCATAGAAACTGGCTCTGCAGTTCGTAAACCTCCTTTATCTACCTGCTCAATCACATCCCGCACAGCACGAGTGAATTTTTTCTCTTTTAGTAACTCTCTGTTGTCCCAGGCTTCCAGGATCATTTCTTTCAATTCCATAGTTTTATTTTTATTTATTCTTACTTTTTTTAATTCTCAATTCTTAATTCTTAATTTTTAATTCTTAATTCTTAATTCTTAATTCTATCCCACGAACTCTTCCAACTCTTTCATTATTTTTTCTTTACTGAATGTATTCCGCACATATTCGAATCCGTTTTTTCCCATTACCCGAATCCGTTCCGGATTATTTTTCAGCAAAATTACTTTTTCTGCGCATCGTTTCACATCATTTACCTCTACAATAAAACCAGTGCTTTCATTTACGACCAATTCGGGAATACTGCTTGTATTAAAAGCAATCACAGGTTTTTCGCATAAGGAAGCTTCTGCCAGCACAAACCCAAAACCTTCCAGGAGTGAAGGAAGGATAAATATATCGCAGCACATCAACAAATCTTTTACATTCTCTAAAAATCCTGTAAAAACAAAATGTGCATTTAATCCCTTCTTGCCGATTTCCTCTTCCAACTCCACTTCCAGACTTCCGGTTCCTCCAATAAGAATCGAATGTTCTATTTGGTTTTTGGACAAATATTCCGATAAATAAATAAGAAACACATGATTTTTTTCCTTCTCCAACCGGCCAAGGCTTCCAATAATGATTTCATTTGTCTTCCGGGAATAAACAGGTTTGAATGGTCGATTTGTAAATTCGGCCACATCTAAAGGGTTATAAATCACTTTTATTTTCTCTTTCGGAAAAAGAGTTGGATTCTTCTGAAGAATCGCCGCAGCCGTTGCTTTTGAACTTGCCAGTATATCTGTTAACCAATGCGAAAACACGTAGCGGTTTAAGGCACTGTTTTTAATGGGATAGGCAACGCCACGTGTATAAATAATGCGCGGAATTCCTGCTTTTGTCCCCGCCAAACCAGCCAGTTTTAAATCGTGCGAAAGATTAATTAAAATCACCTCCATTTTCTCTTTAATAAAAACAGTTTTGAGTTTTGATACCTTAAATGGATTTAAAAAACTGCGACCTGACACTTTTATAAAATGCAGTTTAATAGCAGGATAAGAGATTAATTTCTTATGCAGTTCACTATTTTCAGACAGAAAAAAATGAACATTATTTCCGGCTTCCATAAAATAAATAGCTGTTTCAAAATGCCACTTTTCGCCACCGCCCCAACTATCCATAGAATTAATAAACCCAATATTTTTCATAATATGTACTATAAATCTTGATAAATTTTCATCAGGTTTTTACCAATGGCTTCATCCCTGAACTTTTGTACGAATTCATATCCGGCATCTTCCATACTTTTTCTGCGCTCTTCATTCTCCATCAAATCATCTATCTGAGCACTTAATTCAGGTATATCACCAGGATTTACATAAACGGAATCCGGTCCACCGGCTTCTGAAAAACAACCACCTGCAGAAGTAATGACAGCAGTTTTGGAAAATAAGGCTTCAATAATTGGTATGCCAAATCCTTCGAAAACAGACGGGTAACAAAACAGCGTAGCCAGTTGATACAAAATGGCCAGTTCCTCTATGTCAATGTTATATAGAAAATGAACTCTTTCCTGCATTTGATTTTCCTCAATAAATTGCCGGAGTTTCTTTACATAATCGGTAGGCCTTCCCACCAGCGCTACATGATAATTTGAATTTCTCACTGCCTGTAAAATAGAAAGTGCATTTTTTCGCTCTTCCAGGGTTCCTACATTCAATATAAATTTTTCAGGGAGGTTTCTTTTTTTTCGTGTCTCTTCCTGCCGCGAAATAGAAAATTGTTTTTTAAACACCGGGTGGCAGCCCTGGTAATGAACGATTATTTTCTTTTCATCACAATTTAAAAATTGGACAATGTCACGTTTGGTCTGTTCACTGATGGCTATAACTACATCGGAGTTTTTAGCCGCATAGGAAAACTTATTCAAATAAATTTTCCGGTCAATTGCTTTATACAATTCCGGATAGCGCATAAAAATAAGGTCATGGATGGTGACGATTACTTTAGAAACGGACTTGTCTAAACCACGCGGAATTTCTCCCGACAATCCATGGTATATATCTATTTTATCTTTAGCAATTTGCTTTGAAATAGCCGATTGCCGCCAAAGGCCGGAAAACCTTTTCCAAAAGAAAGTATCCGGGTAGCGAATTTGTACATGATTATTTTCCGGAAGCCATTTTTTGTTGCCTTTGGATTTTGGATTATACAGAATGAACTCATTTTCCGGAAAATATTCGCTCATGATCCTGATGATGTCACGACTATAATTTCCCAAACCGGAAGAGTTATGAAAAGCTCTTTTCGCATCGTATCCCAATCTCATTTTTCAAATATAGCGGGAAAATTTGATTTTCGGATTTGGGAGAATGCTTCCAGCCATTGGGTAGTTTGAAAAAATAACTCAACAGAAAAAATTTATTTCCAGTAATTAACAGGCAAATAACGATTGAATTTTCAACCATTCATAAAACACAGAAATAGAATTTTGTATATTCGCAACGCAATTTTTCTCCCGCTTAATACCTTTCTGATATGGTTTTCTCTATCATTATTATTACAAAAAATGAACAAAATAATATTGGCCGCACCCTTTCCAGTATTAAAAAATTAAGTGATGACATCATTATAGTAGACAGTGGAAGTACGGATGAAACGCTTACCATTTGCAAGAAATTCAATTGCCGGATTATTGAGACAGACTGGAAAGGATATGGTGAAACAAAGAACATCGGGAACAAGGCGGCAAAATATGATTGGATCTTAAGTATAGACGCGGATGAGTCTGTGGGTGAACAATTAAGTTCGTTTTTATTAAGTTTATCGCCGGATAATAATAACCTGGTTTATTTAATCAGAATAAAAAACTTTTTTTGTCAAAAACTCATTCGATTTGGTAGCTGGGGGAATGATAATCATCTTCGTTTTTTTAATCGAAAAAATACGAAATGGAATAACGCCGCTGTGCATGAAAGTCTCGTTTTTGAGGAACCGCCGCAAATAAAAAAAGCGAATGGTTATTTATTGCATTACACCTACAACACTATACAAGAATACCTGGACAAAGTAGATTATTATTCAAAATTAAATGCTGAAAAATATTACCGGAAAGGGAAGAAAGCCACATTTGTAAAGCTGTATATTTCACCAGCTTTTACATTTGTGAAAGATTATTTTTTTAAGGGTGGGATTTTAGATGGAAGGTACGGGCTACTTATTGCAAGAATATCCGCAAGGGGGACAAAATTGAAATATCAATATCTAAAAGAAATGATCGCAAACAAGATTAACTAAGGGATGGGTAAAATCATTTGAATGGAAAAATTAAAAGACGATATCGTCCAATGTATCACTGTTCTGCAATCATCCGGGATTATTCTTTACCCGACGGATACTATTTGGGGGCTTGGGTGTGAAGCGACAAATACATCAGCGATCAAAAAAATCTATCAACTTAAAAAAAGGGAAGAAACAAAATCAATGATCATTTTGGTAAGCGATGAAGCCATGATCCGACAATATGTTTCCAATCCGGCAGAAAAAATACTGGAATATTTGTCGGTTCAATCCACTCCTACCACAGCGATATTTAACAACGCGATCAATCTGCCTTCTTCACTTGTAAATACAGATAGCACCATCGCTATTCGCATTGCACGGGACGAGTTTTGCCAGGCACTTCTTCAAAAATTAAAAAGACCTTTAGTATCTACTTCGGCGAATATATCGGGTGAAGTGTATCCTCAAAATTTTCATGAAATAAATGATGAAATAAAAAACGGGGTTGACTACATCGTACAATACCGGCAGAATGATTTAAAAAAATATGCTCCTTCTTCCATTATCAAATTAGATACATCGGGAGAAATAATTCATTTGAGATAGTCTATTATAGATCTGAAATTTACCGGCTATTTATTGTTTTTAGGAAGATTTTCTATCATCCTCTTATTGATAATGTTGGATAGTTATCTTAGAAAATATTTCAAGTAGAATAAGCATGACTTTCTAAAAATTCACCTCATTAAAATAGTTTTATTCTTCCTTTTTTCAACTTGGCCTTAAATGCCCTGAAGGAGTCGTTTCCGGTAATATCAATCCTTTTTAACTCATACAAATCGTCGGGTGAAAATGAATTTATTTTGTTACCAATTCGGAAAGCAACTTTAATCCCTTTTCTTTTAAATAATTCTTTCATCTGCTTGAGAATTATCTCCTCTTTTGGACGGGCACCATAAGGGTATGC
>JBBSUB010000286.1:0-5432 GCA_038235345.1 Chitinophagales bacterium | reverse complement strand
GCAGGTTTTAAGCGAAAAGTTCGGCATTGTGTTTAATCATTTATTTGCCATCACAAATTTGCCTATCAACCGCTTCCTGAATTATTTGCTCGAAAGTGGAAACTATGAACCCTATATGGAAAAACTGGTGAATGCCTTCAATCCTGTAGCCGCAACAAATGTGATGTGCCGCAATACAATTTCCGTAGGCTGGGATGGTTATTTATACGATTGCGATTTCAATCAAATGCTGGAATTGAAAGTGAATGGTCATAGTAAACACATCAGCAACTATAATTCGGAAAGCCTGGATAAAAGGGAAATCATTATCGGGCAGCATTGCTATGGATGTACAGCGGGTTCCGGCTCAAGTTGCAGCGGAACTGTTTCATAAATAAACAGCGGAGAGTTTTAGAAATAAAAAATCATGATAAAAAAGAAAAGTTATCACACAATAAAGAAAAGCAGGTACTAAAGAGATCAAAAGAAAAGTCCAAAGAAAATAAAGTAATCAACTATGCTGCATGAAATAAATGAATCCCGGGATTTTCTTTTGTCGAAAGGATTTTACGAACCGGAAATTGGTATTGTCCTGGGAACAGGTCTGCATCAATTGATTCAATATATGGATGTAAAAGCAACAATTTCTTATGCGGACATTCCGCATTTTCCTGTTTCAACCGTAGAATTTCATAAAGGAAACCTGGTATATGGAACAATAGCCGGCAAAAACGTAATCATCATGCAGGGGCGTTTCCATAGCTATGAAGGGTATTACATGCAGCAGATCGTATTTCCAATCCGGGTGATGAAACAATTAGGGATCAAAAACCTCTTCTTATCAAATGCTGCGGGAGGAATGAATCCCGCGTTTAAAAAGGGAGATCTTGTACTTATAGAGGATCATATAAATCTCCAGCCTGCAAATCCTTTGACCGGAAAGAATATAGACGAAATGGGCTCCAGATTTCCGGACATGAGTGAGCCATATGATGTGCCTTTAAAAAATCTTTTCTTCGAAAAAGCAACCCAATTGACCATTGATTTGAAGAAAGGAGTGTATGCGGCGGTGCAAGGTCCAAACCTGGAAACAAAAGCAGAATATCGTTTTTTAAAAATTATCGGGGCAGACATGGTGGGCATGTCAACGGTTCCGGAGGTAATTGCTGCTGTACACATGCAACTGCCTTGTGTGGCTGTTTCTGTAATAACAGATGAGTGCGATCCGGACAATCTGAAACCAGTAAACATCAAAGAGATTATAGAAGTAGCGGGCAAAGCGGATATCAGGTTGTCTCAATTATTTGTAGAAGTGATAAAAGCATTTGAATGAGAGAAGCACTGATCATATTTGCTAAAACCCCCGAAGCCGGAAAGGTAAAAACGCGGCTGGCAGCTACTATTGGCGATGAAGCAGCATTGATAGTTTATCACCGGCTATTATTCCACACGGCTACAGTGACCGGTGAATTAGCAATGGATAAATTTGTTTTTTACTCAGAACAAATTATTCATCAGGATATCTGGGAGAATAAACTTTTTTTTAAACAAATGCAGAAAGGAAATGATTTAGGGGAAAGAATGGAGAATGCATTTGAAGATCTATTTGATAAAGGGTATGACAAAATAGTCATTATTGGTACGGATTGTCCGGTACTAACTACCGGAATTATTACAAGCGCATTTACCTGCCTGGATACACATAATGTGGTCATTGGGCCTGCCGGTGACGGAGGTTATTATTTGTTGGGGATGAAACAAATGCACGTCTCACTTTTTCAAAATATACCCTGGAGTACCAACACTGTTTTAGTTGATACTATGTATAGGTGTGATGCACTGAAATTAAATTACGCTTCGCTTCCTACGTTGAATGATATCGATGTAGAAAAAGATTTGATTTATTTTGAAAAGAAAACAGCGGAATGAGTATCTTCTCCATTCAGAAAAGACAGATAGATCAGCTTAGAAAAAGGACAGTAAAAAATATCAGTAAAAAATGATCAGCATCATCATTCCTGCATATAATGAAGCGGACCAGATAGCACAAACCATTGCAGCCATTCACAAGGCAAGGGGTAGTCAAACCGTAGAAATTATTGTGGCAGATAGTGGCAGCACAGATAATACAATTGATATCGCAAAAAATAATGGAGCAATAGTAGTAAACAGCGAGCGAAAGGGCCGCGCTGCTCAAATGAATAAAGGTGCATCCGTGGCTACTCATCCACTGCTCTATTTTCTTCATGCGGATAGTATTCCTCCCAATAATTTTATCACACAAATTATAGAAGTACATGCTAAAGGAGCAGTTAGCGGATGCTTTCGTCTTGCCTTTGATTACCCCCATTGGTTTTTAGAAATGAATGCCTGGTTCACCCGCTTTGATGTAAATGCCGTCCGTTTTGGTGATCAAAGTTTGTTTACAACTAAAGAAGTATTTGAGAAAGCCGGCGCATTCAGAGAAGAGCTTATAATGATGGAGGACCAGGAAATTATTCATCGTCTGAAAAAGTACGGAAGGTTTGAAGTGATGAATGATGTGGTGATCACTTCAGCCAGAAAATATCTTGACAATGGGATATACCGCATGCAGGGCATATTCTTTCGGATTTGGGCAATGTATTATTTAGGTTATTCGCAGGAAAATATGTTGGCAGTTTATATAAGATTGATCAGGAAACACAAACTTTAAAAACAAGGATTGTTTACAAAGCAGAAGGATACTTTGGACATGGTGCCGTAAAATATATGGCTCCTTAATTGTTGTAAAGATTCCCTTAAAGAAATGAAATAAACATGAATAATTCCTATTCAGACGTGATAATCATAGGCGCCGGTTCAGGAGGTTTAAGCGTGGGATTGTTCCTCGCAAAAGTTGGAATAAACGTGACGATGATCGCAAAAAGCGACCGGGAAATTGGGGGCGAATGTTTGAACGATGGTTGTGTGCCCAGTAAAGCCCTGATTCATGTTGCAGGCCTGGTACATGCTGCTCGCCAGGCAGAAATATTTGGTTTACGTGTAAACGGAGAAGTGGATATTCAAAAAGTAATTGCTTATGTCCACGATCGCCAAAAGATCATCCGCAACCATGAAAATGCGTCATGGCTGAAGGAGCAGGGAATTACAGTTGTATTGGGAGAAGCAAGTTTTGCCGGCAAACATGCTGTAGAAGTGAATGGCAACACTTATTCTGCTAAGAAGATCGTGCTGGCAACAGGCTCTAAACCACGTAAATTAAAAATAGAAGGCGCCGGCCTCGTGCACTATCTGGACAATGAAAATATTTTTCAGATACAACAACTTCCTAAAAAGTTATTAGTTATAGGTGGAGGTCCCATAGGAATAGAAATCGCACAGGCAATGAACAGGCTGGGCAGTGAAGTGACTGTAATAGAAGAAGGAAGCGGAATTTTAAGTCATGATGATAAAACATTGACAAGCATTTTATTGAAACGATTGCAGACCGAAGGAATTATTTTCCACTTTGAGGAAAGTCTGAAAAAATTCACTTCACCCAATGAAGCAATTTTAGAGAAAAAAAATAGTGAAGTTTTGCAGCTTTCTTTTGATGCAGTTTTTGTAGGTATAGGAAGGGTATTGAAGCTGGAACTATTGAAACTGGAAAAAGCAGGCATTGAAGTAAAAGATCATAAAATAATTGTTGACGACCGGCTTCGAACAACCAACAAAGATGTGATGGTTTGCGGCGATGTAGCAGGGGATCTTCAATTTTCCCATACAGCAGAACATCACGGAAGAATTATCTTAAACAATCTTTTTTCGCCGCTGAATAAAAAACTGAACAATGATCATATGTCGTGGGTCACATTTACCGATCCGCAACTGGCCACCTTTGGGTTGAATGAAGAGGAATTAAAGAAAAGAGGAATTCAGCACATAAAGTTAGAACAGGATTTTAGTGAGGATGATAGAGCCGTGACAGATAATTATCAATATGCCCACATGATTCTCTACATCAGTAAAGACAATTTCTTTAAAAAAGAAAGGATTCTGGGCGGATCAATGATTGCCCCAAATGCAGGAGAATTCATTCAGGAACTGATACTGGCAAACACCTCAGGACTATCTACCAATAGTATTTTCAATAAAATTTATCCCTACCCTGTTGCATCCAGGATCAATCAACAATTGATTGTAAAACATAAGGAAAAAAGCCTGACGTCCGGTTTAAAAAAGATTTTACAATTCGCTTTTAAACTCTTTAGCTAATGGAATGGTGGCAAATTTTTAAGGAATGGTTTTTATCATTGGGTACAAAGTATCATGTAAATCCATACATTTTTGGAGGCATTTATATTGGCGCAATCCCTCTTTTTTTTCTTTGTTTAAGCTGGACGATCAGGAGAGCTAAAAAAGGTAAATTAATCGTTATTCCGGCACTGTTAACCGGTCTATGTTTTATCTCATCTTATCTATACCTGATCGTTGCCGGACAGAATATTCCGATATGGGTGTATGTTTTTATTGGCTTAATGGTTGTTTATGGGGTTTACTCAACTGTTAAGAAATTTAGAGAAAAAATACGGAAAGTGTAACAAGGATTTTTATATCATTTCTGTACAGCCTCCATTCCGGAAAAAAGGTGACAGGTGTCTAAATACGGGACAAATGGCGAAGGTTATTTTCATTTCATTGGTCTAAAATCAGAAAATCCCGAAAAGGAAAAGTCAACTAACAATTTATAAAAAATCCGTTCAATTATCATCATGATCAGAACTATTTTCGATACTTATGGCGCTATTATACTCATCACCATATTTATTATCCTCTTTGTCCTGGAAAGCAGGATACAATTACGAAGAAGAGTCCAAAACAGGTGGAAGAGAATCGTCATCAATTTCATCGTCTCCATTCCTGCATTTGCATTACTTCGTATTATCTTCATTCCGGGCATGGTTTGGCTGGCAACAAAAAACCAGGGATGGCATTTCGGATTGAATTATTTATTGACGGCTCCTGCGATTCTAAAAGCGGTTATTTCATTTGTATTACTGGATTACAGCAATTATATCTGGCATATTTTACTGCACAAATTTCCTTTTCTGTGGCGATTTCATTTAGTGCATCATACCGATCTGGACCTGGATATCACCACTGCCTTTCGTTTTCATTTCGGTGAATTGATCGGTTCTGTTATCTTCCGGGGAGCAGCAATTCTTTTAACCGGTGCATCTCCCCTGATGGTCCTTATTTATGAGATTGCCTTTGAAGGGTTTACGCAATTCCATCACAGCAATACAAAAATTCCCTTTCGCTTAGAAAGAATACTTAACTATTTAATTGTTACTCCCAGAATGCACGGCATTCATCATTCTATGATTCGGAAAGAGACAGACAGTAATTATTCGATCATCTTTTCTTTCTGGGACCGGCTGCACAAAACAGTCCGCCTGAACATTCATCAAAATAAAATAGTTACCGGAGTT
>JBBSUB010000285.1:0-5469 GCA_038235345.1 Chitinophagales bacterium | reverse complement strand
TCTCGAGCGAACAAATAGTAAAGCACATATATTATTCTCTTCTTCCTCCCAGGAGGAGCGCGATAATCTCTACGGAAAATCGAAAAAGGAAGGCCGGGAAATGTTGAGTGCATGGGCAAAGAAAGCAGGGGGAAACTTTACCGGGATGATCATTCCAAATGTTTTCGGACCATTTGGGGAACCGTTCTATAATTCGGTGATTGCGACCTTTTGCCACCAGGTAAGCAGGAATGAAACGCCGAAAATTGAGGTGGACGGTCATTTGAAATTAATTTATGTAGGAGAGTTAGTTTCAGTGATTCTAAAAGAAATCAGATCAGAAAAATCGAATTCGGAATTTATTGTTCCATATACATCTGAATCAAAAGTTTCAGAAATTCTGAGTTTTTTGAATTCCTATAAAGATCAATACCAGGATAAGGGGATTATACCAGCTACAGATACTACTTTCGAATTGAATCTTTTCAATACCTATCGTTGTTATATGGATATTGAAAATTATTTTCCGGTAAAATTTACACAACATACTGATCCCAGGGGAGCTTTTGTAGAAGTGATCCGGTTGAATGTGGGCGGACAGGTTTCTTTTTCTACGACTGTTCCCGGAATAACGAGAGGGAACCATTTTCATACGCGTAAAATTGAACGGTTTGCCGTCATTAAGGGAAAAGCATTGATTCAACTTAGACAAATAGGAACTGAAAAGGTATTAAATTTTGAATTGGATGGTAAAGAACCTGCTTATGTAGATATGCCGGTTTGGTACACACACAATATAAAAAATACCGGCGGGGAAGAATTATATACTATTTTCTGGATCAATGAGTTTTTTAATCCGGATGATGCGGATACTTATTTTGAGGGGGTATAGGTATGAGGTGTTAGGTGTTAGGTGTTAGGTGTTATAGGTGTTAGGTGTTATAGGTGTTAGGTGTTAGGTGTCAGGTATCAGGTATCAGGTGTCAGGTGTCAGGTTTCACGCTGATTTTAGGGGGAGGACAGGGTTTCTCGCAGATTTCCGCAGATGGAGGGGCACGCAGATTCCCGGAGATAAATTTGCGAAAATCTGCGTAAAAAATCCGCGCTAATCTGCGAGAAATAACTTGCTGATTTATTTGAAACTATCCGGATGTAAATTAGGAATCCTGGTGAATTTTAATACGTCGAAGATAGATGAGAATATAAAGAGAGTGGTAAATAATCTGTAGGGTAGGACAGGATTTCTCGCAGATTTTCGCTGATGGAAGGCATGCAGATTCACGGAGATGGAAGTCACGCTGATTTTCGGGAGGACAGGGTTTCTCGCAGATTTCCGCAAATGGAAGAAACGCTGATTCACTTAGATTAAATCTGCGGAAATCTGCGTAAAAAATCCGCGTCAATCTGCGAGAAATATTCCATTAATCTGTGAGAAATATTCCATTAATCTGTGAGAAATAATCCAGTAATCTGTGAGAAGTAATCCGCTAATCTGTGAGAAATAATCCGTGCTAATCTGCGGGAAATAATCCAGTAATCTCTATAAGAACTTCCCCAGTAATTTAAGAATAATTTATAAAAATATAAGAATGAAATCAAAACTAAAAGTAATGACCGTGGTGGGTACCAGGCCGGAAATAGTCCGTTTATCAAGAGTTATGGCGGCATTAGATAAATCTGAAGCAATAGAACAAATCATTGTTCATACCGGTCAGAATTATGATTACGAATTAAATGAAATTTTCTTCAGCGATTTAGGTATTCGCAAACCGGATCATTTTTTAAATGCAGCCGGTGTGAATGCTGCGGAGACAGTGGGCCTGATCTTAATGAAAATTGACCCGTTATTACAATCAGAAAATCCGGATGCATTTTTAGTCTTAGGCGATACGAATAGTTGTCTTTGCGCCATTCCTGCGAAAAAAAGACAAATCCCCATATTTCACATGGAAGCCGGAAATCGCTGTTTTGATCAAAGGGTTCCGGAAGAAACAAACCGCAAAATTGTAGACCACGTTTCAGATGTTAATCTAACTTATAGCGATATAGCCCGCGAGTATTTATTAAGGGAAGGTTTGCCTGCTGACCGGATTATTAAAACAGGTTCTCCCATGTTTGAGGTATTAAATCATTACCTGCCCGCTATAAATAAAACAGATGTTCTGGAAAGGTTGTCGCTTGAAAAAAATAAATTCTTTGTCGTTTCTGCACATAGAGAGGAGAATATAAATAGTGAAAGCAATTTCAACGGGTTGATGGAAAGTTTAAACCTGATCGCCGAAAAATACAATTATCCGATCATTGTGAGTACACACCCCCGTACACGAAACAAAATAGATGAAAAGAAAATTGAGATGCGCCCGGAGGTTCAATTTCTAAAACCTTTAGGATTTATTGATTACAATGCACTTCAGATGCATGCATTCGCGGTTTTATCTGATAGCGGAACAATCTCGGAGGAATCCTCCATTTTAAATTTCCGGGCTTTAAATATACGCCAGGCGCATGAAAGACCTGAGGCGATGGAAGAAGCATCCGTTATGATGGTCGGATTAAATCCGGAAAGAATTTTACAAGGCCTTACTCAATTGCAATACCAGGAAGTTGGACCAGACAGAAATTTCAGAAAAGTGAGTGACTACTCAATGCCCAATGTATCAGAAAAAATGGTTCGGATTATCTTAAGCTATACCGATTATGTAAATAGGGTGGTTTGGAGCAAGTAGCTTTGTTGGTTCTATTTAATACAAATCTATTCACCTCATATGAATTTAGAACTTTAAAATTTAATGTAAAAACGTATAATTATAATTAAATAGTATTGGGATATTTTATATATCTTTGCGCTATTATTTTCAGCAAGAGAATATATTATTTTGAAAATGAGTGTATATTACCAGATTAATTGTGGCATCATTTTAGCAATTAACCTGAATAAATTTAGAAGATTTTGATATCTTCCATTAATATGGTTTTAAACCTTTTAATGATAATTTTTTTGCTAAAATAAATGTAAGGATACAATAATCCTTTAAAAAAGCGTTTATAAAAAAAATAACGTTTGTTTGTTTAGTGTAATATAAGATTATATTAATATAACTTAAAAAAAGCATGATTTATCCAAATCCGGTTCAGAAATTTTACAGGTTGATAAAAAATAAGTCCACACTTCCAAGGTGGGCAATATTCATTCTGGATTTGACATTATGTGCTTTTGCACTTTTTTACGCGTATCTGCTCCGGTTTAACATGGATTTCTACAGTGCTTATCACTTTGGGTTTGGCTACCCTATTTTGATCATTACATTTTTGAATATCATTGCTTTTCGAATATTACGTACCAGTGAAGGGATTATCCGGCTATCGGGAGCTCAGGAAGGTTTGCGGGTTGTGACAGCTGTTTTTGTAACCACAGCTTTTTTGTTTCTTGCAAATGCCCTAAGTTCAGTTTTCGCTTTATCCTTTATCATTCCTACTTCTGTATTATTCATTTATTTATTTACTGCATCTTTTCTTTTATTTGCCTATCGGTTGTTAGTAAAACAATTGTATTATAAAAGTTTAAAGTTGATGTTGAAAGAAGAGAAGGTATTGATCTATGGGAAAACCGAAAACGCATTGATGCTGAAAATTGCTATTGAGTCAATAGATTCCAGAAATTATAAGGTAGCAGGATTTTTGGTAACAGATGAAAATCTGTGGGGTAAATCGATTGATAAGGCCCGTCTTTTTGGTTTTAATGAAATAGAAAACGTTGTTTCCAGGAATAATATCAAAGAAATATTTCTTTCTTCCGATGATGTAAATATTGATATCAAGACTAAATTGGCGGATTATTGTCTTTCAAAAGACATAAGTATCAAAGTAATACCTGCCATTGAAAAATGGGTTGACGGGCATTTACAGACAAATCAGCTCAAAAAATTAAAAATAGAAGATCTTCTTAACAGACCAAGTATAAAATTACCTCCGGAGCATATTCGGGAGGTTATGAAAGGAAAAAGGGTGTTAGTGACAGGGGCCGCAGGTTCTATAGGAAGTGAGATCGTAAAACAATTGGCAGCAATTGATGTAGAATTGCTTATTCTGTGTGATAACAGGGAAACTGGGTTATATGAATTACACTATGAATTACAGGAAATTACGGCTGATGAAAATATAATAGTTAGCATTTGTGATATTAGAAGTTATAAGGTCATGCAAAATATTTTCGAAACATATAAACCGGAAATCATTTTTCATGCAGCGGCATACAAACATGTTCCATTAATGGAAATGCATGCTTGCCAGGCAGTAAAAAATAATGTGTTAGGTACCAAAAATTTGGCAGATCTTTCCGTACTATATGGAGTGGAGAGGTTTGTATTCATTTCTACGGATAAAGCGGTGAATCCGACGAATGTAATGGGCGCTTCCAAGCGAATTGCAGAAATGTATGTTGCAGAATTGCAGGTAAGTCAGCAGGGAACTCAGAGAAGTTTGCTGGGAAATTTTGATATCTCCAGGGAAATATATTTAAATTCCAGGAAAGGACAAACAAAATTTATTACCACCAGGTTTGGTAATGTACTGGGGTCAAACGGGTCAGTAATTCCCCGTTTTACCAAACAGATAGAAACAGGCGGTCCAATAACTGTAACACATCCTGATATTACAAGATACTTTATGACCATTCCGGAATCTTGTTCTTTAGTACTGGAGGCGGCAACTATGGGGCATGGTGGCGAAATATTTGTTTTTGATATGGGTGATCCGGTAAAAATCGTAGATTTGGCATGCAGAATGATTAAATTATCGGGAATGACCCCAAATGTGGAAATTAAAATACAATATTCAGGATTACGACCGGGAGAAAAGTTGTATGAAGAATTATTAAATAAGGAGGAGGAAGTAATGCCTACCTACCATAAAAAGATTATGATTTCAAAAGTGAAACAAAATTTTTCTGAAACTTTTAAGCAGGATATTTCTAAATTAATATCATTAGCGGATAACAGTAACAACCTTCCTCTGGTACGGGAAATGAAAAAAATTGTTCCGGAATATAAAAGTGAGAATTCACAATACGAAAAGCTGGATATTATTGATTCCGATGTTGCTTTTTTAGGTGCTTCTTACAATGAAAATAATTTAAATGCAGTATTTCAATAAAAGAAGTTGATTAATTGAAAATAATTAGTTAATTTCGCAAACTTTCAAAATCAAACAATAATACATAAATAAAACGTATACCATGTCTATTAATTTAATCAAAAAACTAACACTGTCAGGAGCGCTTATCTTAGGCTCAATGACCATGATGGCTCAGGCACCTTTTACAGGTTCTAAAGAGTTTAAAAAATTCTCAATCGGAGTAAATGCCGGAGCATTAAGACCTTCTGTTATCACCGGCGGTGGTAATGATTTTACGAAACCTATGTATACCCTCGGGTACGGTGCTAATCTGAAGTATCAGTTCACACATCGTTTTGGCTTACAGGCTGATGTATT
>JBBSUB010000284.1:0-5474 GCA_038235345.1 Chitinophagales bacterium | reverse complement strand
GTTTGGAGTTTGGAGTTTGGAGTTTGGAGTTTGGAGTTTGGAGTTTGGAGTTTGGAGTTTGGAGTTTGGAGTTTGGAGTTTGGAGTTTGGAGTTGGAAAAATTCGTGAAATTCGTGCCTGAAATTCGTGTTTAAAATTAAAAAATTAAATGCCGAAGGCATTCAACGGCTTTAGCCATTCAACACGAAGTATTCAACACAAAGTATTCAACGCGAAAGCATTCAACCTACTACCTACAACCTACTACCTACAACCTACCACCTAAAACCTCCTACCCATCCCCACCCTGCTTAATTTTATATTTTTTAAATACATTTATCGATGACAGAATCTCCCGCATTAAAAAAGAATGCGCACCATCCTATAACGATTGAAGATATCGCCCTCGCTTCTGAAAATCTGAAAGACATTGTTATTCGTACTCCGTTGGCTTACAATGAAAATTTATCCAAAAAATACCAGTGCAGTATTTATTTGAAACGGGAAGATAAGCAGTTAGTGCGCTCCTATAAATTACGTGGAGCCTATAATAAAATGAGTAACCTCACTCCTTCGGAATTAGAACGGGGTGTCGTTTGCGCCAGTGCAGGAAATCACGCCCAGGGATTTGCCTTTTCATGTAAAAAACTCAACTGCAAAGGAATCATTTTCATGCCTGTGATTACTCCACGTCAAAAGGTGAAACAAACAAAAATGTTTGGTGAAAATTTTATCGAGATAAAATTGATCGGCGATACTTTTGAAGAATGCGCTCAAGCTGCAAAGGAATACACGCAGGAGCACAACAAAATATTTATTCCTCCTTTTGATGATTATAAAATTATTGAAGGACAGGCAACAGTAGCCCTGGAGATCCTGGAAGATCAGCAGGATATTGATTATGTTTTTGTTCCGGTAGGTGGTGGAGGACTCGCCTCAGGAGTAGGATTTTATTTTAAAACATTATCGCCTTCAACAAAAATAATAGGTGTAGAACCCGCGGGGGCACCTTCCATGTCCAGGGCCTGGAAAGCTGACCAACCGATTACTCTTTCAGAAATAGATCCGTTTGTAGATGGAGCTGCCGTAAAAAAAGCAGGAGATTTAACTTACGCTATGACCAGGGAATACCTGGATCAGATGCATCTTGTTTCCGAAGGAAAAGTTTGCAGCACCATCATTAAATTATATAATGAAGACGCGATCGTAGCAGAACCAGCCGGAGCGCTTTCTATTGCCGCCCTGGATGATTATGCAGCCGAAATAAAAGGAAAAAAAGTAGTCTGCATTATAAGTGGCGGAAATAATGATATTGACAGAATGCAGGAGATCAAAGAAAGATCTCTCCAATTTGAAGGATTGAAACATTATTTCCTGGTCCGGTTCTCCCAACGTCCCGGTGCATTAAAAGAATTTGTAAATAGTGTTTTGGGCGAGCATGATGATGTAACCCGCTTTGAGTACATTAAGAAAAATAACAAAGAAGCCGGCCCTGCTCTCATAGGAATCGAGTTGACAAACCGGAAAGATTACCTGGAACTTATCCGCAATATGGATAAATTTAAAATAAACTATACTGAATTAAAAAAGGATGATGATGCTTTTGGATTTTTGGTGTAAATCCCTGGTTTATTTTGTCTCATCTATCTTCCAAAGAAATAACAAAACTGGTATTTATGTAAATGTATTGTTCAGCACATTTACATAAATACCAGTTTAAGTTTAAGGATCTCTTAACGAATATTTTCACCCGATTTAGGCTACTTTTTTTAGTTTTCTCTTTTTTAATGCATTATTAATAAAAAGATTTAAATTCCGAACTGTAATATTTCCTTCTAATCTTTCACCATTTATTACAAAATCAGGCGCTTCGGTAACACCCAGATCCAAACCGAATTTTAAATCATCCTGAACATACCAGCCATATTTGCTGTTGATCAAATCATTTAAAAGAGCTTTACTTGTGCAACCTACTTCCTTTGCATATGATTTTAAAGTAATCGTTCCAAGATGTCTTCTGTTTGCCAGAAGCATTTCATGCATTTCTAAGAACTTTCCTTCCTGACCCGCTGCAATAGCTGCCTCGGCCGCTTTATGCGCACGTTGGTGAATCGCTACCATCGGGAAATGACGAAAATTGAAATTGATTTTTCCTTCAAAATTCTTCATGAGAGTTTTTACAACTTCATGTGCCTGCTCGCATTTCTCACTTTCATAATCCACAAATTGGATCAAGGTTATTGGCGCATCCGGATTGCCAATTATTATATCCTTAGGTGGTATTACCGGAATTTCCTCTTTTCTACTTACCATTATTATTACTGTTTTATATATATTTAATTATTTAAATACCTTATGATATTTTTTAAAAGTAAGGAATCAAATTCTTATAAAAGAACTTATTTTAAAAATTTCTTTAGTTTTTTGTTATTTATAACTTTTTATCCCTTATTGTCCTGTGTATTTTCTAATTACCGGAGCTACTTCTATGCCGAATAATTCGATCGATTTCATGGTCATTTTATGAGGAACATTTCCAATACTTGCCTGGGCCAGGAAACGGGTAAAGCCAAATAATTCATACTCATATAATATTTTATCAATCACTTCCTGCACACTACCAACCATTAAGGCTCCCTTCGGAGATCTTGATTGCTCAAAATGATCGCGGGAAAGCGGGGGCCATCCTCTTGATGACCCTACCCTATTCATCATAGCAGCATAATAAGGATAAAAATCATCTGCGGCTTTTTGGGAATTATCTCCTATAAACATGTGGTTATTTATTCCCACCTGAAGTTCAGTCATATTTTTGCCGGCTTTTCGGGCAGTTTCTTTATATAAATCAAAAAAGGGCACAAAATGCTGAGGCATACCTCCAATAATCGCCAGGATCAGGGGTAAATCCATTTTTGCCGCTCTCACTGCAGAAGAGGGCGTTCCTCCGGCTGCAAGCCAAATAGGAATTTTAGGCTGAAATGGTCTAGGATAAACACCACGGTTCTTTATAGAAGGACGAAGCCTTCCTTTCCAGTTTATAATTTCACTTTTATTCAGCTCCAATAATAAATTCAATTTCTCCGAAAATAATTCGTCATAATCCTCCAGATTGTAACCAAATAATGGAAAAGATTCTGTAAATGATCCGCGACCTGCCATTATTTCCGCCCGGCCACCCGATAATAAATCCACTATAGCAAATTCCTGGAAAACCCGTACAGGATCATCCGAACTTAAAACGGTCACAGCGCTGGTAAGTTTAATATTTTTTGTAACCATCGCAGCTGCTGCCAAAATAGTAGCAGGCGAAGAAACAGCATAATCCGGACGATGATGCTCTCCAATCCCAAACACATCCAATCCTAATTGGTCGGCGAGTTGTATTTCTTCCAAAAGCTCTGTCAGACGTTGCCGGGCATTCGTTCCCGGTTCCATATCAGCAAAAGTTATAAGGCCTAATTCCATAAATTCATTTTAGCTTAATCAATTGAGTGTATTTCAACAAAACTCTCTCCTGATTTTGATTTGTGCCATTATATCATTAAATAGAAATAAAACAAAAAGCAAAATAATCACTTCTAAAATTGATACATATATATGAATAGGTAAATTACCCGTTAACAGAGATTATTTCGCTTATCAATATAAAAATACACTTAGAGTCTTTTACCAGACCTATTGCGCCAGGTATCCTCCATCCACATTATAATAAGAACCTGTAACAAAAGACGCCTTATCAGAATTCAGCCATAGTGCCAGTTCAGCTACTTCTTCAGATTCACCTAATCTTCCCATAGGATGCAGTCCTACCAAGGCATTAGTCGTTTCTTCATCCAGTGCTTCAAGTAATGGCGTTTTAATATATCCCGGACCAACAGCATTAATCCGGATTTTTTTATCTGCATATTCCAGAGCGGCAGATTCGGTTAATCCAATAACACCGTGTTTTGCTGCGGCATATGCAGCGGAACCTCTTGTCCCTACTTTACTTAAAATAGATGCCATATTTACAATACTTCCTCCGCCAGATTTGATCATTGCCGGAATCTGGTAACGCATTCCATAAAACACAGCGGAAAGATTTATAGAGATTACCTTATCCCATCCATCAATCGGATATTCTCCTGTGGGCGCAATAGGACCTCCAATACCTGCATTATTTACAGCTATATGCAAAGCTCCAAAACTCTTTACTGCTTCTTCCACCAGCTTCTTACACTCATCCGCTTTGGAAACATCTGCTTTTATGAAGATAGCCTCCCCACCCGATGCTTTAATTTCAGATACGACTGCGTTTCCATGCTCTTCATTAATATCCGATAGTATTACACGTGCTCCTTCTTTGGCATATAAATGTGAAATAGCTTTTCCAATTCCCGATCCAGCACCTGTGATAAGGGCCACTTTATTATTTAACATCTTCATATTTAATAAATTTTAAGGGTGAAAAATATCTTCTAAATGTAGTTGTTTGATAAGAAGGAACACATGATGAATGTCATACTAATCAATGATATCAGTAATTTATTACCCGTAGAGATTAAACCAATTTGATTCAATGTCTAAATTTTCTGGGAATTCTTCTATAGAGCGTTTTGAGGTGACACAACTATTTTTAAGTGTGATGGTATTTTTCATTTCGGATAATCGTGCAGGCACGGTAAATCTGCTCAGAAAGAATTAGTCGTACTAATTGATGCGGAAAAACCAATTTTGATAAACTCCATATATATTGACTTCTTTTTATGATGCTCTCATGAACACCGTACGCACCCCCTATTAAAAAAATGATATTCCGGGCACTTTCATTTGCCCTTTGTTGAATAAAATCCGCCAACTCTACAGAACTCCAGGTCATTCCTCTTTCATCTAAAACAATCAGAACATCATCCTGGTTCAATGCACTTAAAATGGGGGCAGATTCGCTTTTTTTGATGCTATTCAGGTCTGCAAGATCAGTATTTTTTGCAACCGGAAAGATTTTCCATTCGACAGGATAATAATGGGAGATTCGTTTAGTAAAAAGCTCAACCCCCTGCTTAACATAGGTTTCATGTGCTTTCCCAACGGACCATAAATGTATTTTCATGAAGTATATTTGCTTAAAAGTTGCTAAAGTAACAGCATTTTATAATAATTCTTGAAATAGACCTTGGGTTGAATGAATATTTTATTATTTTTGCGCCCTTATTGGCTGCGTAGCTCAACTGAATAGAGCATCTCACTACGGATGAGAAGGTTTTAGGTTTGAATCCTAACGCGGTCACTGAAAAAAAGGAAGTTACTTAATTGTGACTTCCTTTTTTTATGTTTTAATATTTCAGGATTCAATTTCAATAGTTCATACAAATAAGATGATAAATTAGTGCAATATTGTTTCAACTATTTCCAACTCTTACATCCTTTTTCTGTAGGTTTGACGCTTCTAAAAAACATTTATGTCTCTGACAATTATTCTAATTATAGTTACCGTACTTATATCCATCTTAGGATTT
>JBBSUB010000283.1:0-5478 GCA_038235345.1 Chitinophagales bacterium | reverse complement strand
GGTGAAATTTTTAAATCCATCTTTACTTTAGACATATCTGCTCCCGGCGGTACGGTTACGTACACATTGTCGTTTCTTTTAAAGACAAATCCATCCTGGGTATACCCTGCATTGTCTTTTTTACTAATCTCCACATTGATCAGTTCTTTCAAATTTGACTTAGCCGGTGCATCAGGTTTGCCCTTGGAACAGGAAGCCAGTACAAAGGAAAACAATGCGATCATTGTAAACCTCTGAAACAGGTTTTGAAAAGGTAATTTAAGGATAAAAAAGTTTTTTGTCATGATGTTGATTATAAAGTAAAAAAAGAGTCCACTGACTGGTCAAAAAAACACCTGACCGTTTATCGATCAGGCGTTATTTTAATTACATAGTCTAAACTTTCTCCTGATTAATACCCAGGATTTTGTTGAGCTTTAATGCCCGGATTGGCATTTATTTCTGCCTGGGAAATAGGCAAAATTATTTTATAAAATGTTCTGTCAATTGATTTTGGTCTGTTGGCAATAGGAACTCCGCCTAAATCATCGTTAAATGTGATCGTTTTATTTAAACGGATCATATCGAAAAACCGATGTCCTTCTGTAAATAATTCCTTACTTCTTTCCTCCAGAATCATATCAATAGTAATGGTTGATTCTGTAGCAGGTGGCAGGCCGGGAGCTCTTGACCTGATCTTATTCAGATAACCAACAGCTAACGTTTTATTGGCAGGAAGAGCTGCTTCCGCTGCTATCAGGTATATTTCTGACAGGCGGATTACTTTAATATTCACAGCAGTAACTGTTGCTTTTCCATCGCCTTCAATTGCTACACTCCCGCTATATTTATAACTTGCCCCTTTGTGGCTGGTTGAAATTTCGTCATTGCTCATCACGCCCCATCTTACATCATTCGCATCGGCACCCAAACGATTTAAAAAATAATCACTTGCCATAAAGAATCCGAGAGCACTTGATGAACCATGTCCCTTGCGTCTTAAATACATACTCAAACTGGAATTACCCAAATCTCCTTCACTTGGATAGATACCAAGTTCAAAGATGGATTCTGACCCAAATGGTTTTGTCCAGGAACTCACCCAATTGCTATTTGAATACAACGAGTAGACCGAAGTTGCTTTTATCACTTCTTCAGCAGTGGCTAGTGCTTCTGTATTCTTACCCATATACAGATTGACCCTTGCATTCATTGCGGCATTTGCATAATAGTTAATAAACCCATTCGTTTTTGCTTTTGAAAGAAGTGGAGCAGCATCTTTCAGGTCCTTCATGATCTGCGTGTAATTTTCTTCTACAGTGGCGCGTAATGGCTGCGAGTAAGCATCCAGGGTTTGAGTTATATTCGGCACACCGAAAGCGGCTTTGTCCTGCAGATAAGTTTTTCCATAAAGCCTAACGAGATCAAAATACATGATTGCCCGGGCAGTTAATGCCTGACCTTTCACATTATCAAAATTTTCCTGGGAGCCTGCGGTTTTTAATTTTTCAATATTTTCCAGAAGATTATTCGCCTGACGAATACAAAAATAAATCTGATTCCAAAAACCGGAGTAAGCCCCGACAGTTGGTGAATGGTCAAAAGAATATAATCCATCCAATCCCCTGCCACGTGAATATACGGTAAGATCACCGCCTTTGGCATCAGCATACATAATAAAATCTCGTCCATAGTAGCTTGAACTGGTCATATTACGCATCAAACCGGCCATCATTACTTTGGCATCTGCCGCGGTTTGTATGGAGGTGGATGCATCTCCCTGGTTACTAGGAAGAACGTCTAAGAAATCCTTGTTACATGCCGAGAAACCAATGAGAAGTATCCCAACAAGAAATATATTTATCTTTTTCATTTTTTTCATTTTTTAAAACATTTAGAAGCTTAATTCAATACCAAAAGTGTATGTTTTACCAAAAGGTGTTTCCCAACCTCTGGTTCCGTATTGGTTTACTTCAGGGTCGGCATTTTTATACTTTGAGAATGTGAGCATGTTCGTCCCATTGAAATAAACACGGGTATTGGTAATACCAACTTTATTTATGATTGATTTCGGAAGATTATACCCAATGTTTATATTCTTAAGTCTAAGGAAGCTTGCATTATAAATATGTCTGCTGCTAAACTGAATTGCATCTTCAAGATCATTTCCGCTTACTTTGGGTAAGTTTCCATTTGGATTTTCAGCCGTCCACATATCATCGTATTGAATTTTTGAACGGGTTCTTTCCCAATAGTACCCATCATCAGCTACGTCTTTTTCTGCGCCATCATATAAATCACCGCCGATCTTGTAAATGAAGTTTAATCCGAAAGTAATTCCTTTATATTCAACATCGGTATTGAATCCGCCATAAACCTTTGGTATACCATTCCCTATGATGGTATAATTAGCTTTTTTATAATTATATGTTGCTCCTCTTCCGTCAAGTTGAAAATCTCCTGCTGTCTTATCATCCTCTTTATTTACATAATACCTGCTTTTTCCATTTGCAGGATCTACACCGGCATACTCATACCCGTACAATGCCAGGGTGGATTCGCCTTCTCTGTATATAAACTGGGCCCTTCCATCCCCTCCTGTTGGGTCATACCAAATAATATCTGCGCCATCTGACAATTTTGTCACTTTCGATTTTATAAAAGATGCATTTGCACTGGCACTCCAGCGAAATTTGCTATTACTGATAATATCGCCACCCAAACTTAACTCAAGTCCTTTATTGTTAATAGACCCGATATTTTTCATAATTTCGCCAAAACCTGTTATTCTTGAGATGGGGACATACTGCAACAAGTCCCTTGAATCGCGGTTAAAATATTCGATCGTACCATAAAGTCTTTGATTAAATAAACCAAAATCCAAGCCCAGGTTGGTAGTATAATTTGTTTCCCAGGACAAGTTTGGATCAGCAATTGAACTCAATCCGCCACCTGGCTTTTCCATATATTTACTTCCATATCCAGTAAGAAGCCTCCATTCATAATTACCACCCGGGAGTGTTCCATTTACACCATAAGAAGCTCTTACACGTAAATTACTGATGTAGTCTGCATTCTGCATGAAGGATTCTTTATCAATTCTCCATGATCCCGCAACAGAATAGAAATCACCCCACCGTGCTGCAGGGCTTAATTTAGAAGATCCGTCTCTGCGATATGAGGCTGATAAATAATACTTTTGATTAAAATTATATTCTGCTCTTGACAAAACCGACATCATACTATTACCCCAACTATATGCCTGAGCATCTAATTCTCCAGCGGTGGCTACGGTATGTAAACCACTCGCGGGAAGATCTTTCCCTGAAGAACGCTGAAAATCAGTGACTGTTTTTTCCGCCTCAAAACCCGCTAATAAACCGATGCCATGCATTCCAAAATTCTTTTCATAGTTTAAAGTATTAGAAGATACAAGCTTGTTTATATTGGTCGTCATTTCCGAAACAGTACCAAGGGCTAAGCCATTATAATGGTTTCTGCTATAATAGATATGATCCTTCGTTTGTGTATTATCGTAAGAGAATACAGAGCGCGCGCTTAATTCAGGAAGAATATTAATTACAAGCGTTTCAGTAGCGGAAATCCGGAGGGTTTTTCCTGAATTTTCCCATTCATTATCGTAATATAAATTGTTTTGCGCAAGACTGCCATACCTGGCGGTCCAATCGTTTCCTGTTTTATAATCTGTTGGCCAATATAACCCCCAAAGCAGGTTGCGGGATTGCATATAATAGTTTGAGCTTGTATTCCTGGTATCATTATACCCGGATAAACTACTACGGGCAATATTTATGTTCGATAAAAACTCAACATACTTTCCTATTTTTTGTGATAAATTCACACGGCCTGTAATACGGTCAAAATCGTTGATTTTAATCCTGCTTTGGTCTTTTGTATAAGATAGAGAAGAATAGTATTTCGTATTCTGATCGCCCCCACTCACAGAAAGATCATTTGTCTGATATACACCCGTTCTGAATAAAGCATCCTCCCAATCAAAATATTGTCCTTCCCTGTTCACCAAACCATCTTTCATACCTTTGATATTCACATTATCTGCCAAACCGGGACCATTGGTTTCAAAGAAATACCCATGCTTGTTGAATTTGATATTCAATCTGCGTAAAGCATCAGCACTTGCTACAGCGTCTGTTTTTCCTGCAGATGTATTATAATCATGGAATACTCTGTATAAATAATTCACATTCTCCTGTGTGCTGGCAACCTCATAGTTATTCGTAGCCCAGGTAGGCGTAAAACCAATAGAAGATCTTAGATTTACTTTTGGTTTCCCAATTTTTCCCTTTTTAGTAGTGATCAACACTACCCCATTCGCAGCTCTTGAACCATATAAAGAAGAAGCAGCTGCATCCTTTAAAATAGAAATGGATTCAATATCTGCAGGGTTTAAAGAATTCATCACGTTATTAGTCGTATAGATGTAATCACTTAGCTGGCCTGTGCTTCCAGAAATTACCGGAACACCATCAATCACATACAACGGCTGTGTAGAAGCACTCATTGATCCAATACCACGGATTTGAATACTGGTTGTAGATCCGGCCTGACCTGAGGAAGATGTTACTGAAACTCCGGGAGCTTTACCCACCAACGCATCCTGAAAAGATGTCGAAGGAATATCCTTAATATCTTTTTCATTGATCACAGAAGCAGAGCCTGTAAAGGTTCCTTTTGTGGCCGTTCCGTAAGCAACCATAATAACTTCGTCCAATGCCTGGGCATCTGGTTCAAGAGCCGCATTGACTACACTGCGGTTATTTACCGGCACCTCCTGGGTTTTATAGCCTACAGAGGAAAATACAAGTACAGCATTTGATGGTACATTGTTGATGGAGTATTTACCACCTGCATCAGTGGAAGTACCCAGTGTGGATCCTTTTATAAGGATGCTAGCTGAGATATTCGAGCCATCTTTAGAGGCAACAGTTCCTGTTACCCTACTCTGTGTCTGTGCAAACAAGGTCAGACAGAGAAACAGATTACACAAAATCAGTAATGATTTTCTCATAGTAATGTTTATTTAATTTTAATAGATTGGTTTGTTTGAAGAATTTTGAAGATTACGTTTTGATCGAAGACTTTTGGTAATAAAATATCCTATTTAGTTACTTGTTTTAAGAGAAGGTTTGGTTTTTATTCTCTTCAGACCTGCAAATAGTAAAAGTCAATTAGCTTTGAATGAACTTTTATTTATTATGCAGTCTTTTGCAATAACATTCTACTTTTTTAAACCATAAAATGCAACAGTTGCAAGAATTAGCAGCAAGTTATGGAAAAGAATATAATTAACAATAAAATAACCACACTTTTATTTTTGACTATGTATGAATGATTTATCCATAAAAAAAGAATCTTTATATCTCATATTTGGAGGGTGCATTTCATTATGTCGCATCGTCGCATCGAAAATGAGCAGTGAAAACACCGCCCACGGCGCGTCGCCCCGGGTTGGTGTCC
>JBBSUB010000282.1:0-5527 GCA_038235345.1 Chitinophagales bacterium | reverse complement strand
GTCTATTCCCATAATGGTGCAAACATGTCCTGCAGCTAAAAAGGCATTTATATTGCTATCGGGATCATTCATTACCGCTTCAATGGCAGGGGGCACTAGTACGTGGGAGGTTAGAATTGAAAAATTACTAACCTGCTTTTCGTAAGCAAGTAAAACGGAAAGGGCATTTGCAGGTGCAGTGGTTTCAAATCCCACAGCAAAAAAGATCACCTCTTTTTCAGGGTTTTTGATAGCCAGTTCAACCGCTTCAAGAGGAGAATAAAGTATTCGGACATCTGCACCCTCAGCTTTTATTTGAAGTAAACTTTTCTTAGAGCCAGGTACTCTTAACATATCACCAAAGGAGCAGAGGATCACATTGCTTTTTTCGGCTAAGTGAATCGCTTTGTCTATTAAGTTCAAAGGAGTAACGCAAACAGGGCATCCAGGCCCATGTATCATTTGCACGTTTTCGGGAAGCATATTTAAAAGCCCATTTTTAACCAGACTATGGGTTTGTCCCCCGCAAACCTCCATTATCGTCCATGGCTGAGTAACGGTTTTGGCAATCTGATCCAATAGTTGCTTTACCAAAGAAGCATCTCTATATTCTGTTAGAAACTTCATATTCAAGTTGTATTAATATGATGATAAACCAGTTGTCCAAATGAAATGTTTTCGTCATTTGGTGATAATTCTTTATGAAAATATAATTCAAAATCCTTCAAGTGCAATGTAATTGACTCTACAAGCAAGGAATTTTGAAAGACTCCCCCGCTAAATGCAATTCGATTTACCTTTTCTTTTTCTGCCACTTTTTTGATGATATCAACCAGCGAAAAATGAAATTTTGCCGCTATAAAATCTTTATCTTTTTTTGAGCTTAGGTCTTCTATTATCCCCTGCATTAAATCTCTTATAGATATAGCATTAAGGTACAAAGATTTTGTGAAGTAACTTTCCTGAAAATTCAGATCATTGGTAGCAAAGTATTTCCATGCAAGATTTTCCAAAAGCATGGCGGCTTCCCCTTCATAACTTTGTTTATCCAGTAAACCTAAAAGAGAAGCCACAGCATCGAAGATCCTGCCAACACTGGAAGTTTTAATTGAAGTTTGTTTGGAAAGCATTTTCGTGTATAATTTCCATTCCGTGTCACTAAATTTTTCTTGTAATATTTCTTTTGAACCTGGTATATTCAAGCAAGTTGCCAATGCAGAAATTCGAGGTTCTATAGACATTTTGTCTCCTAATAAGTAGTCATAATATTCAAAATGGGCAGCACGTGTAAACTTTTTTTCGTTATAAATAAAAAATTCCCCACCCCAGATTTTACCATCGTATCCTAAACCCATTCCATCCCATACGACACCTAAAAGCGGGGCAGTGGTTTCCACCAGATTATTCTCTCCAAGTACTGCTGAAAAATGGGCTAAATGATGTTGGACTTTATAAGTTGGAATTTTATAATTACCTGCTAACTGAATTCCATACTGAGTGGAGAGAAATTCTGGATGTATATCTATTAAGATTAGATCTGGTTGAATGGAAAAAAGTTGCATAAAATGCTGAACTAATTTCTTATAATTTTCCTGAGCTTCAAAACCTTCGAGATTTCCTAAATACTGACTGATATAAGTATTCTGTTTATGGAGGATTGAAAAAGTACTTTTAAGCAATGCTCCTGTTGCGAGAATACTTTGCTCAGACCAATTAAATTTTGGATTTATATAAGTAGGTGCCATTCCTTTGGAACGACGGAGTACGATTTTTTGTTGAGTAATTGGAGTAAATTTGATAACACTATCATCCTGAGAAACAATAATCTCTCTATCGTCTTTTAAAAGATAATCGGCGATCTCAAAAAGTCGGTCTTCTGCAACTTTGTTTTTGTGAATAATAGGTATGTTATGAACATTCCCACTGGTAGCTATTATTGGCCCATTAAATTTATTCAGCAACAATACCTGAAGTGGAGTAGAAGGAAGCATAATCCCAAAATTTGTTAATCCTGGAGCGATTTCTTCTGAATAAGTATTTGTATGTATCTTTTTCAGTAAAACTATTGGAGCAGAAGAAGATTTAAGTTCTTTCAATTCATTTTCACTTACCTTAAAATCGTTTCTAACAGCATCTTCATCTACCAACATTAGGGCGAAAGGTTTGGAAGACCTTCTTTTTTTTAGCCTTAAGGATTTAATGGAATCTTTATTATGGGCGTCACAGGTTAAAATATACCCCCCAAATCCCTTAATTGCCACGATTTTACCCTCTCTCCAAAACTGAACTATTTGATCGATACACTCTATAGCATCTGTAGCAATTGTTTCAAGAGAATTATCAATAAGTTTCAATTTGATGCTGCAATTAGGACAAGAATTTGTTTGCGAATGAAATCTTCTGTCAGCTGGATTTAAATATTCCAAATTGCAATCTGGACACATTGTATAAGGACTCATACTTGTGTTATTTCGATCATAAGGAAGCTCCTGAATCAAAGAATATCTGGGACCACAATTGGTACAGGTTGTAAAAGGATATTTATAGCGCCTATTGTTGGGATCTAAAAGTTCATTTTTACATTTATAGCAGATAGCCATTTCGGGTGCGATTAAAGTAGCAGTATCTAATTCCAAGGATGAACTATGCCTAATTTCAAAATTTATAAAATTTTGAAAGGAGATCTTTTCAATAGAACTGTTGGTGACTATAGCATTTATGGGGATATGATCAATAAGATCTTTATAAAAATTATCAGCAATAACTTCTGATGCATTAAATTTTATAAGAACCCCCGAGGATGAATTCAGCACAAAACCTCCTAAATTTAATTGATTTGCTTTTTTGAATACATAGGGTCTAAAACCCACTCCTTGCACTTGACCGTTAATTCTGATTTGCCATGTATTCATATACGCTTGCAACTAAATTCTATAGATCTTTATTGAATTTAAGAAAATGCTTTGTAAAAAAGGGATTTATTTAAACTTATGATAACTAGTGATCAAAATTTGAAAGGATTATATAGTATAATGATTCATCGCTTATTTGAGAATGTGAAATGTTCTTAAACGAGGGGATAATATTTTTATATTATAAAAGTAAATCTATGCGATATTAGAATTTATGGATAAATTTTTGGATGAAAAATCTTATAAGTAGCATTTCAGGGATATCCGATTGAAGGAGGGCATTATATTTGAAAATTGCAAATGCAGAAAATATTACTGGTGGGCTTCAAATTGGTAGTTTCAAGATTCGGAATGTGGCTTTAGAACAATTCTGCCACCTATTCGGGAGAATATTGAAAGTTTGGCCAATCTCCCTGTTGCCAATTATATTTCATGAGCCGATTATATATTTTATTCGGCTCAAAAATACTAAATAATTGATTTGATTAAGGAAGTTATTCGGCTCAGATGCTCCGAGCAAATTCTGCTTATATAAAATGATTTTATTTTTTAAGGTTGCCCATTTAATGTTCGCGATAAATAAACTGCTGTTTTACTTTGTTTGTTTTTTGCAACTTTTTCGGGCGTTCCGGCTGCTACCACTTTTCCTCCTTCATCTCCGGCTCCGGGACCTATATCAATAACCCAATCACTTCCAGCCACTACCTGCATATCATGTTCTACTACAATTACAGTATTTCCTGCATCAACTAACCTCGCTAGCTGAAGTTGTAATTTTTCTACATCAGTTGGATGTAAGCCCGTAGTTGGCTCGTCTAAAATATAAAGCGTATTTCCGCGACTTGGACGCTGCAGTTCTTTTGCAAGCTTTATACGCTGTGCTTCTCCGCCAGAGAGTTCTGTTGCAGGTTGACCTAAACGTAAATAACCCAAACCTACTTCTTGCAATACTTTAAGAGGTCGATTTACTCGATCCTCTTTTTCAAAAAATTCAGTTGCTTCATTTACGGTCATGCTAAGAACTTGGGCAATATTTTTTTCATGATAAGTAACTTCCAAGGTTTCGGCATTATAACGGGTACCCTCACAAACAGGACAGGGAGCATACACACTTGGCAGGAACAACAATTCAACCATCACAAAGCCTTCTCCCTCACAATTGGGACAACGTCCTTTCCCTACATTAAATGAAAAGCGACCAGCTTTATAATGACGTGATTTTGCTAATTTTGTCGATGCAAATAATTTTCGCACCACGTCAAACAAGCCTGTGTAAGTTGCAAGGTTGGAGCGTGGTGTTCTCCCAATTGGTTTCTGATTGACCACCACCATGCGTTTTATGTTTTCTGAACCTGTGGTAATTTTACCACCCATTGTCGCTACAACGTCCTGTTGCAATGTATCTTCTACTTCCTCTTCTGGAGACAGATTGTTTCCTAATTGGGTGGACATTAATTCGACCAATACCTGGCTTACCAAACTGCTTTTTCCCGAGCCTGAAACTCCGGTAACACTAGTCAAGACGCCTAAAGGAAAAGACACCTCAAGGTCCATTAAATTGTTTCTGGTAACTCCGCTTAATTTCAGCCAACCAGAAGGTTTCCGTGGTGTGGACTTTTCAAAAGGACGATCATTAAAAAGATGTTCTCTGGTTTTAGACCGTGGAATGTTTTTCAAACCCGCCGGTGCACCACTGTATAAAATTTCTCCGCCACCTTCGCCAGCATCCGGACCAACATCTACTATCCAATCGGCATGGCGAATCACATCCAATTCATGCTCAACGACAAAAAGTGAATTCCCGCAGGCTTTCAATCTATCCAAGGTTTTTAGTAAAGCCTCGGTATCAGCGGGATGCAGTCCTGCGGAAGGCTCGTCTAAAACATATACTACCCCAAATAAATTACTGCGAACCTGGGTCGCTAGTCTTAAACGTTGATGTTCACCAGGAGAAAGAGTAGGTGTGCTTCGCTCCAATGATAAATATCCTAAACCCAGTTCCAATAAAACATCAACTCGCGCTACAAGATCTTCGGCTATTCTTTGTGCCACCAATGCTTTCTCCTTATGATTTTCAGATAATTTAGCCAAACCCGGCGCTGAACCATCACCATAAGGAGAAAATATAGAAAGCAACTTTTTTAAAGGTAGCCTTGAAATATCCCCGATATCATAACCAGCAAAGGTCACGGAAAGAGCTTCGGGATTTAAACGTTTACCATGACAGGTAGGACATTCGCTGCTCAGCATGTATTGTGACACCCGTTTCTTCATCAAAGTACTTTGTGTATTTGCAAAGGTGTGCAGCACATATTTTTTTGCCCCCGTGAAAGTGCCCATATAGTTTGGTTCCCTCTTTTGTTTAATGGCAAGTTGCACCTGGTCCCGGTCTAAATCTCGGTATACCGGCACCTGTGGTTTTTCGTTAGTAAATAGGATCCATTCGCGATCTTTTTTTGGAAGATCTTTCCAGGGAATATCAACGTTGTAACCCAGCGTGCTTAAAATGTCCCGAAGATTTTTTCCTTGCCATGCAGATGGCCAAGCAGCTATCGCTTTTTCCCTAATTGTCAGGGTATCATCGGGTACCATACTTTTTTCTGTTACCTCGTAAACTCTACCAAGTCCATGACATT
>JBBSUB010000281.1:0-5529 GCA_038235345.1 Chitinophagales bacterium | reverse complement strand
TTATACATTTTAAATGGAAAAGAAGTAGATAAAGAAACCATTGAAAGAATTGGTCCATCCAATATAGCTTCCATAAGTGTATTAAAGGAAAATAATGCAGTAACCCTATATGGAGAAAAGGGCCGCCAGGGAGTAATTGAAATAATTACTAAAGATGTAAACGGAAAACAAAATGTAAATATTTATCCTCCGGACTCTTCCTTAAAAATCAGGAGAGTTGTGGGTACAAAGAATTCCGATATCACTTCTAATAATGAAACCGCAGCTCCATCAAAGAATCCCGAAAGAGTCTTTACAAAAGTAGAGCAACCGGCTTCATTTCCGGGAGGAGTAGCCAAGTGGGTACAATACATCCAAAAAGCAATAATGGAAAATATTAATGATTTTGATGATGAAGATTATGGAACCTGCATCGTTAAATTTATTGTTGATGAGAATGGAAACGTAAGCAATGTTGAAGCTACTACCATGAAAGGTACTCATCTGGCCCGGACCGCTGTAAACGCAATTCAAAGAGGACCTAATTGGGTTCCCGCTACACAAAATGGGCATAAAGTAAATGCTTACACTTTACAGCCAGTTACTTTAACCAACCCTAAAGTTACCGGTGATAACATTCCAGGCAAGATGTTAGAAAAAATGCAACAAACTACCGGTTCTACCCAACCAAACAAAGTCTTTACAAAAGTAGAGCTGGAAGCAGCATTTCCCGGTGGACCGGCAAAGTGGGCACAGTATATTCGTACGAAAATATCTGAAAATATCAAGGATCTTGGAGACCAGGATTATGGTACCTGCGTCGTGAAATTCATTGTTAATGAAGAAGGAAAGGTAAGTGAAGTAGAAGCGACTACAATGAAAGGAACGAGCCTGGCAAAGGTTGCTGTAGATGCCATTCGCAAAGGTCCTAATTGGGTACCGGCCGTGCAAAATGGGCATAAAGTAAATGCCTATAGGTTGCAACCAGTTACCTTGACAAAACCTGCTAAAGAGATTACTTCAAAATTATTTCCGGAGACAAAATAAGGAAGTAAAACGGGATTTTATTTCAGCATAAAATACACGAAATATGATAGCAATTTCCTGGTATATTTTAAAAGTCCTAATCATTTCGGGAATTTTAACGGGCTATTATTTCTTAGCTCTAAAAGATAAAGTTTTCCATCGCTGGAATAGATTCTATCTATTGCTAACCGTATGTTTATCCTTGTTCCTTCCCTTGATAAGTATCAATATTTTTAGTGGAGGTACAGACCAGGGGAATATTGCCCGGGCCTTGCAGACCATCACCATGCAGGATGAAATTGTGATAGAGATGGGCAGGAAAAGTTTCATGAATACCGATATGCTATTGATGCTTGGTTACCTGCTCATTTCACTTTTCTTCATAGTACGGTTGATCAGCAGTTTTATTCAAATCGGAGGTATAAAGAAACGTTACCCTCAAACAAAAGTCAATGGCGTTAATTTCATTAATACCGATGAAAAAGGCACACCTTTCTCTTTCTTCAATGATATTTTCTGGAACCGTTCCATTGATCTGCATACAACTCACGGGCAACAAATTTTCAATCATGAAGTAGCACATATCACAGAAAAACACACGTATGATAAGATCTTCATGAACATCATTTTACTATTGTTCTGGATCAACCCGTTTTTCTGGATTATCCGCAAAGAACTCAATATGATTCATGAATTCATTGCTGATAAAATGGCTTTGGAAGATGGCGACACAAGTGCTTTCGCTGAAATGATCCTTTCTTCTGTCTTTACCCGTCAACAATTTTCCATTACGAATAATTTTTTCTATTCACCCATAAAAAGGAGGTTACTCATGCTCACAAAAAACAAACACACAAAAGTAAATTATATCAGTCGCTTGTTGGTATTGCCCCTTGCCGCTATTGTCTTTGTTGGAATATCCTGTAAAGTAAAAACGGATACGGAAAGCCAAAAAACACCGGACGAAATTACGGTAACTCCACCTGTTGACGGGCAAACAACTTTACCTGATAATTCTGCCACAACACATTCTTACAATAATAAAATAGTAAAGAGTTTAAAAGTATTTGAAAAGAAGAGCGATACTCCTATAGAATTGACATTTGAAGATGGTTCGAAAGAGAACATCTCTATGGAAGCTGCGCAAAAAGCTGGGCTGGATGTTCCACCACCACCTCCTCCACTTCCCCCAGGAACCCAGAGATATAATGGTAAGCTAGTAAAATATGCCTCAAAATCAAATGACGATAAAGTTATTCTTAAATATGCAGACGGTTCCAAAGAAACGATCACCCTTGATCAGGCTAAAGAAGCTAATTTAAATGTAGTTGACCCGCCACCTCCGCCTGTAGCATTAAAAATGGAGCCCGATAAAGTTTTTACAAAAGTGGAGCAGGAAGCAACTTTTCCGGGTGGACCGAAAAAATGGGCACAGTATGTACAAAGAGCGATTGCAGCAGAAATAAATCTATTTGGTGAAAAAGATTTCGGGACGTGTGTAGTGAAATTTATTGTGGATAAAGATGGGAATGTTAGTGATGTTACTGCAACCACTATGAAAGGCACTCAACTAGCCAAAGTCTCTGTAGATGCCATTCGCAAAGGTCCAAAATGGATTCCAGCTATGAATAATAATAAGCCGGTGAATGCGTATAGATTGCAGCCTATCACACTGACCAATCCGGACAGATAAGCTTTTCCAAGAAATACTAAAAATCAGGATATATAAAGATGGAACTTTATTTCAGCATAAAAAATATAAATTATGATAGCAGCCTCCTGGTATATTCTAAAAGTCCTGATCATATCAGGAATATTAAGCGGCTATTATTTTTTAGCCCTGAAGGATAAAGTTTTCCATCGCTGGAACCGGTTTTATTTATTACTAACCGTCTGTCTTTCACTACTACTCCCATTCATTTCTATCAATATTTTCAGTGGAGGGACTGAACAGGGAAATATTGCCCGGACCTTGCAGACGATCACCATGCAGGATCAAATTGTCGTAGAGATGGGTAAAGAAAGTTCCGTGAATACAGACATGCTTTGGATGTATGGATACCTACTTGTTTCACTTTTTTTTATAGTTAGATTGATCATTAGTTTCATAAGGATTGGAGACATAAAAAAACGCTACCCCAACGCAAAAGTGAATGGCATAAATTTTATTAATACAGACGAAAAAGGAACTCCCTTTTCTTTCTTCAATGATATTTTCTGGAACCGTTCCATTGATCTGCATACAACTTCCGGACAGCAGATATTTAATCATGAAGTAGCACACATTACAGAAAAACACACGTATGATAAGATCTTCATGAACATCATTCTATTATTTTTCTGGATTAATCCGTTTTTCTGGCTTATCCGCAAAGAGCTCAATATGATCCATGAATTCATTGCCGATAAAATGGCTTTGGAAGATGGTGATACCACTGCTTTTGCTGAAATGATCTTGTCATCTGTTTTTACCCGTCAGCAATTTGCTATCACAAATAACTTTTTCTATTCACCCATAAAAAGGAGGTTACTCATGCTCACAAAAAATAAACATGCAAAAGCGAATTATATCAGCCGATTGTTGGTGCTTCCACTTGCCGCAATTGTCTTTCTAGGAATATCCTGTAAAGTAAAAACGGATACTGAAAGTCAAAAGGCACCGGATGAAATTGTAGCAACTCCACCTGTGGAGGAGCAAACAGCTTTGCCGGATGATTCTGCCACGATATTATCTTACAATAATAAAAGAATAAAGAGTTTTAAAGTATTCGAAAAGAAGAGTGAAACTCCTGTAGAATTGACATTTGAAGATGGGTCAAAAGAGAATATTTCTATGGATGCTGCAAAACAAGCGGGTCTGGATATTCCACCACCACCTCCACCGATGCCATTAGCAATGCTGTATAATGGTAGGCGAATTATGTATGCTGTTAAATCCAACGGAGATAAAGTTATACTTCAATATCCAGACGGTTCCAAAGAAACAATCACCCTTGAACAAGCTGAAAAAGCAAATCTAAAACTAGTGTATCCACCTAAAGCAACAGTGAAATTTACTCCTCCAAAAGCAGTAAAGGATACAAATGTCCAGATGAATCCTCCTAAAGTTGTTAAGGAACCGAAAGTAAAATTCAGACCTCCGGTATTTGTAAAAATAGGTTTGCCAGGATCTGCAGGAGGAAGAATTCCTTTACAAGACATTGAAACCGCCAAAAAGCTGGAACCTGGTTCAGGCGAATACACTGTTGAAAGTTTTACCATTTATTTTTCAGGTGCCGGATTTCCTCATGTAAAAAGCTATACTCAAACCGGTGGTCAATTCAATTCTGATATTCAGAAAGAATGGGAAAATATTAAACCCGGAAGTTCTGTTTCTTTTGATAATGTCATGGTGAAGTTTAAAGGGGAGAAAATGATTAAAATTAGTCAACCACCTGGTTATATAGTTTATTAGTGGAGGAATCAGAATATGATGAAATTCGGCGGCTGCCCATGGTTGGTGTCTCACCAACCATTTTTTATTGAATGAACACCTTGCCGTTTCAGGTTAAAACTTTTCAGTAATGGTCTTACAATAAGTTTCTACAAATTTCAGAAAACCGAAAGTTAAAAAAGGTTTAGTGGCCGGTGAGGACACACGGCCACTGGGCAAACGTCGTCAAAAATTGCGGACATTATTTATGGAAATGATGTTTAAGAATTTTGGCAAAACCTTCCCATTTTTAGGCAAAAATATAGCCTCAAATTCGAAACGTGCTTCACATTGCCCGTTGTCTTACCTGCGGTACCGACAACTACAAACTCCAAACTAAAAACTTCAAACTAGAACTCAATCTCTCCATTCCCAGTCTTGATCAAAAGCGATTTCTTTTCCGCTGCCTCTACCCTTCCAATTACCTGTGCATCTATATTTAAAGCTTTCGCTTCGGCAATAATGGTTTCAGCAAATTCCGCATTGGTGTAAATCTCCATCCGGCAGCCCATATTGAATACCTGGTACATTTCGCGGTCATCTGCTTTGCTGGCTTCCTTGATCTTTTTGAAAATATCGGGTACAGGAAATAAATTATCCTTGATCACCAATACATTTTCCGGGATGTATTTCAGGCATTTTGTTTGTCCGCCACCACTGCAATGGATCAATCCGTCAATCTGGTCAAAATTATTTTCCAATAATTTTTTCATCAATGGAGCAAACGTCTTTGTCGGAGAAAGAATTCCCTTAATGTCGGAGATCTTGTATTTTCCGATATAAACAACATCTTCATCTAAAGAGTTGTCATAGCTTTCTTTAAAATTTTCAGCGTAATATTTACTCAATATATCATGCCGTGCAGAGGTCAGTCCGTTGCTGCCAATACCACTGTTGTATTCATTTTCATAAGTAGCCTGCCCATAAGAGGCAAGTCCTACAATAACATTTCCGGGCTTTATTTTTTCATTCGAAATAACTTTTGATTTTGGCCAGCGGGCTGTCATGGTACCGTTTACCGCAACAGTGCGGACTACATCGCCCACATCCGC
>JBBSUB010000280.1:0-5588 GCA_038235345.1 Chitinophagales bacterium | reverse complement strand
TTTTGTAAAAGATGCTTTTCACGATGCAGTTATTACTAATAATTTTCAAATATTTGAGGATAAAAAAAGTGGTACCAAATGTGCACCGGCTTATCATTTTGAGGTGGAAGCGCAAAGCTCTGTTACTATTCAATGCCGTTTAAGCAAACAACCATTGGAAGACCCGCTTGGTAAAAGTTATGACGAAACATTTGCCACGCGTTTGCAGGAAGCCGATGAGTTTTACGACCAGTTAATTACCTGCCAGGATGAAGATTTAAAAAACATTCAACGCCAGGCTTATGCCGGCATGTTGTGGAATAAACAATTTTATTTTATCGATATTCCTGATTGGCTGAACGGTGATCCCGGCCAGCCTCCACCACCGGAAGAGAGAAAACATGGACGAAACAGCGAATGGGAAACCTTAAATAATGAAGACATTATTTCCATGCCAGACAAATGGGAATATCCCTGGTATGCAGCCTGGGATACCTCTTTCCATTGTATTCCATTTGTTTCTTTGGATGCACAATTTGCAAAAGGTCAATTGATTTTGTTATTGAGGGAATGGTATATGAATCCTTACGGCCAGTTACCTGCTTATGAGTGGTCTTTCAGTGATGTAAATCCTCCTGTGCATGCGTGGGCGTGTATGCAGGTATATAAAATGGATAAAGAGAACACTGGCGTTGGGGATACTTTGTTTTTGGAAAGAACGTTTCAAAAACTGCTAATCAATTTTACGTGGTGGGTAAACCGTAAAGACAGATTGAACAATAATGTGTTTGAAGGAGGTTTTTTAGGGCTTGATAATATTGGCATCTTTGACAGAAACAGCGTGCCGGGAGGTGGACACCTGGAGCAGGCTGATGGTACGGCATGGATGGGAATGTATTGCCTGGACATGCTGGAAATAGCGCTGGAACTGGCTCAGACCAATAAAGCTTATGAAGACCTCGCAACAAAATTCTTCGAGCATTTTACGTATATCGCCAGTTCAATCAATCATATCAGGGAAGATTTTAAAGGAGCCTGGGATGAGGAGGAAGGATTCTTTTATGATGTTTTAAAAATGCCTGACAGAAGTTTTATCCCTGTTAAAGTGCGCTCTCTCGTTGGCCTTACCTCCTTGTTTGCTGTGAATGTCATTGATAAATCTTTGTTGAAAAAACTACCTGACTTTCATCGCCGCTTGAAATGGTTTATAAAATACCAGCAAAAAAATGACCAATACCAGGTGATAGAGGATATTGATAAAAAAGATAAAATACTTCTTTCTTTAGCACCTTATAAAAGATTAAAAAAAGTTTTATTTGCCTTGTTTGATGAAAACGAATTTTTGTCTCCCATAGGAATCCGGTCGCTTTCAAAAATTCATGAGAAACCTTACCAGATTAAAATTGAAGGCAAAGAGTTCGGATTAAATTACCAGCCCGGCGATTCCAATTCTTCGCTTTTTGGTGGAAACTCAAATTGGCGCGGTCCGGTATGGATGCCAATGAACTACCTCATGATAATGGCTTTGGAAAAATATCACCAATACTTCAAAAATGATCTTAAGGTAGAACTACCGTCTCATTCAGGAAATATGGTTAACCTGGCAACATTAGCTGAAGATTTACGAAAGCGGCTCACCAGACTTTTTGCCTTAGATGAGGAAGGAAATAGGCGGGTAAATGGTCAGAACGAACTGTTTAACAGTGATAAGCACTTTAAAGACCTTGTCTTATTCTATGAGTTTTTTCATGGCGATAACGGAAAAGGTATAGGAGCTTCTCATCAGACCGGATGGACGGGAATAATTGCTGAAATAATCAGATGCAGGGAAAGAGAATGAAAAAATAAATAATCGTGCTCACTTGTTTAACCAATGGAGGATAAAATTATGGATATGGAAATAAAGAAATTCGATGTAATAGTAATCGGCATAGGATCCGGAAGTATTGTAGCTGAACGGTGTGTTGCAGCAGGAAAAAAAACGGCTATCATAGATTCCCAACCATTTGGAGGCACTTGCGCTTTAAGGGGCTGCGATCCCAAAATAATGTTGGTCGGAATTGCTCATGCATTATCGCTCAATAAACAATTGCAGGGAAAAGGTATTTCATCTCTTGCTACTTCTTCCTGGAAAGATTTGATGCAATTTAAAAAGAGTTTTACAGAACCTAAAGTCCCAAAAACCGAGTTTCAATTAAAAGAAGCCGGCGTTGCAACCTATCATGGCAGAGCCAAATTTATTGCTGAAAATACCATTCAGGTGAATGAGAATATTTTATATGCTGATAAGTTTGTTATTGCCAATGGAGCCGCGCCGGAAAAGCTTTCCATACCCGGCAAAGATTTGCTAATTGACAGCACGCCGTTTTTAGAACTGGAAGAATTGCCAAAGAAATTTTATTTGTAGTTGGAGGGTACATTGCTTTTGAGTTTGCTCATATTGTTTCCCGGTTTGGGATAAAAGCAACCATTATTCATCGCGGTGAAAGGCCATTAAAAAACTTTGATGCAGACCTTGTGAAACTTTTAATCAAAGCAATTGAAGATCTGGGAATTCAAGTCATTTTAAATGCAGCCGTAAAAAGTATCACTAAAGAAAACAATCGTTTTATTGTTCATGCTGAACAGGAAAATAAAGAACTTCTTATCCCTACTTCTCTGGCAGTACATGCCGCCGGCAGAGTTGCTGATATATTTGATATGGGTTTAGAGAAAATGAATATTTCTTTTAGTAAAAAAGGAGTAGCAGTGAATGACTATATGCAAAGCGTTTCTAACGAAATTGTATATGCATGTGGAGATGCCAATGATAAAGGATTGCCCTTAACGCCGGTTGCAGCAAAGGAAGGAATTATACTTGCAGGCAACTTATTAAAAGGAAATTATAAAAAAATTGAGTTCGGCCATATTCCTTCCAATGTGTTTGCCATTCACGCTCTTGGCACTGTGGGATTAACGGAACAGGAAGCAAAAAGCAAAGACTTAAATTATACCGTACACTTTAAGGAGACTACAGATTGGTATTCTTCCAGACGGCTTAATGAATTGGCTTCCGGTTTTAAAGTTTTGGTTGATAAAGAAACAGATCAGATCATTGGCGCACATCTTTTAGGACCTAATGCTGAAGAAACCATCAATATATTTACGCTGGCAATGAATGCAGGAATAAAAGCAAGTGATTTGAAAAAAACTATTTTTTCTTATCCTACAAATGATTCGGATATTGTTTGTATGCTATGACATCTGAAAAATAGTAAGCAGATCTTTTGCAAAGAGAAATATCAAAAAAAAAAGCGGTTATTTGATTGTCTGCTGATAGACAAAAGCTTTTAAGGCGTACCAGAATATCTTTGCCAATCGTCAATACTTTCTTTTTATATAACTTCAACGGAGGCATTTTATAATTCACATAAACTAATATTTTCAAAAGATGAATATTCTAAAAGTATCCTTTAAAAATAAAAATCAAGAGCTTCTTGCCGGACGTTTGGAGCTTCCGAAAAACAGGCAACCACATAACTTCGCACTGTTTGCCCACTGCTTTACCTGCAACAAGAATTTAAATGCCGTGAGAAATATTGGGCGTGCTCTCACCGATGCAGGATTTGGCGTGCTTCGTTTTGATTTTACAGGACTTGGTGAAAGTGATGGTGATTTCGAAAACACCAATTTTTCAGGAAACGTTGACGACCTCATAGTTGCGGCAACATTCTTAAAAGAAAATTACATGGCTCCTACATTGTTAATCGGGCATTCGCTGGGTGGTGCCGCGGTTATATTTGCCGCTGCACAAATTCCCTCTGTAAAAGCAGTCGCTGTTATCAACTCACCCAGCAATCCCTCTCATATAATGCATCTGCTAAAAAGCAGCGCCGGGGAAATCATCCAAAATGGTAAAGCGGTTGTGAACCTTGCAGGAAGAGATTTTACGATCAAAAAGCAATTTTTGGACGATCTAAAAGACAAACCACTTACGGAAGTGGTAAGTGATTTTGGGAAAGCGTTACTTATACTTCATTCTCCGCAAGACACCACAGTAGGAATAAAAAACGCAGAAGAAATATTCAAGGCTGCCCGTCATCCAAAAAGTTTTGTATCTCTTGATGGGGCGGATCATTTGCTTTCAAAAAAAGCAGATGCTCAATACGTTGGAAATGTGATTGCCGGATGGGCTTCGAGGTATGTTGACATTCCGGCAGAGGAAGAATTGTTATCTGCAAAAGAAGTAGTTGCCAGTTTGGATAGTGAAGACAAATTCACCACAAATTTAAAATTGGGCGACCACTATTTTATCGCTGATGAGCCAACAGATTTTGGTGGAAATAATTTTGGTCCTTCACCCTACCAATATCTTTCAGCGGGGCTTGCAGCCTGTACCGCCATGACGATTCAAATGTATGCACGCAGAAAAAAATGGGAGGTTTTAAATGTTACTGTTCATATAAATCATAACAAAGATTACGCCTTAGATTGCGAAAATTGCGAAAATGATTCTGCAAAAATAGATACGTTTACCAGAGAAATTACATTGGAAGGTTCGCTTTCTGCCGAACAAAAAAAACGGTTGCTTGAAATAGCCGATAAATGCCCCGTTCATAAAACATTGCACAGCGTAACACAAATAATTACCAAACTGATTGAATAGTATAAATAACTGAACACGTAATAAATTGGTTGAATTGAGAATAGTTAGCTTAATATCCTGTTTTACATCTTTAATAGATCATGGATCTTTACTAAGTCAATTTTCGTTAGGATGATCATAATATTCGATAAAAAAGATGCCGGCAAGTATAATAAGAGGTCCATACCGGTTCTTTTTCTATGCGGGTGATAGGAGCGAACCAATTCATGCTCATGTGCAACGTTATAATGCGGAGGCTAAATTTTGGTTATCTCCCGTAAGGTTAGCCTGGAATAAAGGATTTTCAGGTAGGAGTTGCGGAAGATTGAAAAAATGATTCAAGATAATGGATATCAATTAATAGAATTTTGGAATGAATATTTCGACAGGTAATACACCGATAGATGTGAGAATGTGTGTACTGCAGCGGGATCCGTCAGGTCATCTGCCGGTACATAAACTGCCTGAATAGAAGTAATTGCACCTGTTTTTGTATTAGCAATCCGTTCCTGTAATTACGATAATTCCGTTCCCATGGTCGGTTGATACCCAAGCCTGGAAGGCATCCGACCTAAAAGTCCTGATACTTCCATACCCGCCTGGATGAAGCGGAAAACATTATCAATAAGAAGCAGCACATCCTTCTGTTCATCGTCCCGGAAATATTCTGCCATAGTGAGCGCTCCTTCATGTCCTGGTATAATTCCAGGCCTTCGCGACTGCGTTCTCCAATGCCGCAAAACATACTGGTACCCTGGTGGTTCTTCACCATATTATGAATAAGTTCTGTTAGAAGAACTGTTTTTCCAACGCCCGCCCCACCAAATAAACCTGCTTTACCGCCACGCTCCAGGGGAACTAAAACATCTATCGCTTTAATCCCCGTTTCAAACACATCTGATGTAGTAGAACGTTGCATTAAGGATGGGGGAGTATTGTGAATACTTCGTCGCGGAACATTATCGGGCAATACATAATTGTCTAA
>JBBSUB010000279.1:0-5591 GCA_038235345.1 Chitinophagales bacterium | reverse complement strand
TACCCCCAACGTAGAAACACGACCCACACAGTAAATTCAGTAGTTCCATAATCAGGCAATAACGCTCTTGCGTACCTCTCACTGCCGTATTATCTTTGCATCAGAAGTTGGTTGATGTTCCATAAACATTAATCCTTATCCAAATATCCACTGAAAAGAAACCAATTCCACTAATCCCGGAAAAAACCAATCCTCACCCCCTAACCCTCTCTCCACAAATGGAGAAGGGAAATGAGAACCTAAAAAAGCCAATCCTTTTATCCAAAAGGAAAAACCAAAACCCACAAGTCAAAATTTTAAAAACTTCCGCCTGAACAGCGGAAGTTTTTTTGTAGGGACGGGTCGTGACTTGTCCTGCGATTTATGTTGCCACACTACTGATTGAAATCAGCAGTTACAAAATGGACCATGCCTCTGGCATTCACTTCACGCTGCAGAATCTAAAGGAAAGTACACATGATTTTAGGAAAAAATATGGGCATGTCCGGCACTTATTAATGGTATTATGACAAAAGAATTTATTTCTTTTTGAAAATGAAAGGAACAAAAATGAATAACAACCAGGTGAAATAGCTAAATATATATAACTTCAAATCATTCCATAAAACTAAACACCATATTATTTTGCCATTAAAATGAACGATTTCAATTTTTTTTCAAAATTATTCATTAAATCAAAATTTAACTTACCTTTTCGAAAACTTTATTTATTCAAGCAATCTGTTTAAATTATGAAAACAACTAAAGGACTACTCACGGTAGCGCTTCTGCTGTTCGGGTCAATTCTTTTTGCCCAAACAACTATATCGGGAAAAGTGACTGATTCCAAGACGGGCAACCCGATAGCCAATGCTTCTATTCTCGTAAAAGGAACTAAAATCGGAACGGCCAGCGATGTCTCCGGAAACTACCAACTGGAAGTACCCAGAGGTAGTAATATCCTCATGATTACTTTCATCGGTTATGCCCCGAAAGAAGTTACAATCAATGGAATTGTAAACAATATTTCGCTGCTGGATGCCGGCACAAAAAACCTGGAAGAGGTGCTGGTGGTTGGTTATGGCACAAAATTGAAAAAAGACCTCACGGGTAATATCGCTCAGGTAAAGGGCAGTGAGATTCAGAATATGCCGGTGACCAATTTCAACCAGGCACTACAAGGTCGTGCTGCCGGTGTGTTTGTAGAGGCACAAAGCGGTAAACTTGGCGAAGGGGTAAAAGTCCTCATAAGAGGTTCCGGTTCTATCTCTGCTTCCAATCAACCTTTGTATGTAATTGACGGCGTTCCGATCAGTAACAATTCCTATTCGGGCAGTCCGATCGCAGATATCAATTTTAACGATATCGAATCGTTTGATATTTTGAAAGATGCCTCTGCCGCTGCTATTTATGGATCAAGAGCTGCAAATGGCGTGGTGCTAATCACGACTAAAAAAGGCAAATCCGGTAAAACGAATTTTCAAATAAATACGCAATACGGTTTTAATAAACCAACCCATCTGCGCGGATTTTTAGATGCGAAAGAGTATGTTGATCTCTTGAGAGAAGCTGCTATCAACAGCGATCACATTGATGGTGTGGATCCAACTAATCCTAATCAATATAAGGATTCATGGCTGGAATTTGCTGAAGGCAGATTAAGCCGGTATGACGGCTGGAGTGACTGGCGTAAAAATGAGATCAATACAAATTGGGAGAAAAAAGCCTTTAATGATGATGCCCGTACAGGTGGTGTGGACATGAGTGCTTCCGGCGGTACGGATAAGACCAAATATTACCTGAGTTTATCCTACCAGGATCAAACCGGTATCTTAATCGGAAACAGCTTAAAGCGAATTTCATCCAGGATAAACCTGGAACAGGCGATTTCTGAAAAGTTTAAAATCGGATTTAATTTAAGTCTGACCCAGACAAAATCCGGCCGGGTTACAGCGGATAATCAATTCAATACTCCCATGCAATCTGTGGCACTTACGCCTGTGACACCTTTTAGAAATAAGGACGGGCAGATATATACTTCTCCGACCACCACCTATGCCAATCCTTATGTTGATTATAGTGAGGGCTCTTTCAAATCACTCATTTACCGGAATATCGGCAACATTTATGGCCAATACAATTTTAATGACTGGCTGTTTTTCCGCACGGAGTTTGGCGTGGATATTCAAAACCAGAATGATGATATGTTCTATGGAGCACGTACTTCCTATGGAAAGGGCACAAATGGGTATGGTGAATCAGACTGGTTCCGTTCCATGACCTACAATACCAATAACTACTTCAATTTTAAAAAATCCTTTAGGGAAAAACATGATGTTGATGCTATCCTGGGTATGTCTTACCAGGATTATAATTCAGAATATGCGAATGTATATGGGGAGCAATTCCCGGTAGATGCTTTACAGAAACTGGCCAGTGCAGGCCTCATAAAAGGCGGGACTTCTGTTGCAACCATGTCTACGTTTCTTTCCTATTTTGCCCGGGCAAATTATAAATTTGATGAAAAATATTTAGTGTCCGTGAGTGGCCGTATTGATGGTTCCTCCGTGTTTGGAAACGATAAACGGTATGGATTCTTCCCGGCGGTTTCTGCGGGATGGATCTTAACCCAGGAAAATTTTTTACAAAACCAAACTGTTCTGAGCTTTTTGAAATTACGCGGAAGTTGGGGCTTAACGGGTAATGCGGAAGGCTTTGGAGATTTTGCCTCAAGAGGACTTTGGGGCGGCTCCTCCTACAACGGCCTGGGCGGGCTTGTTCCGACACAATTAGCGAATCCGGATCTGCGTTGGGAAAAATCAAACCAGGTTGACCTGGGTATTGATTTCGGTTTTTTAAATAACCGCATCAGCGGTGAAATAGATGTGTACAACCGTAAAACAGACGATCTCATTTACAATGTACCCGTACCGGGAAATACAGGGTACACAAATAAAACAGTCAATATAGGTGCCATGCAAAACAGGGGCCTGGAGATCGTTTTAAATTCTAATAATGTGGTGAGTCGGAATTTTAAATGGACAACAGGTATTAACCTGGCATTTAACCGGAATAAAATCACCCGCCTGGATGGTGACCAGACATTAATTGCAGGTAATGATGGCCGTTACCTGAACTCACTCATCGTGGGTGAGTCGATTGGTATCTTCTACGGGCCAAAATTTGCAGGGGCCGATCCGGATAATGGAGATGCTTTATATTTCCTGCAAGATGGGAAAACAACGACAAATGATTATGATGCAGCCGGCAATTTTATTGTGGGTAATCCAAATCCAAAAGTAACCGGAGGATTTACAAATACATTTTCCTACAAAGGATTTGATCTGTCTGTTTTATTCCAGGGAGTTTCCGGTAATAGTATTACAAATGGTGCCGGTGGTTTTATGAGCAGCAGTTTTGCCTGGTTCGATAATCAAACAAAAGATCAGTTAGGGAGATGGCAGAAGAAGGGAGATATTACACAGGTTCCGGAATTGCGCCTGGGATATGATAATGGTGTGAGCGCATCCAGCAGATATGTATATGACGGTAGTTATGTTCGCCTGAAAAATGTAACTCTTGGCTATAATTTCTCTCCGAAAGCAGTGCAAAATATTGGTCTGAGCAGTGTTCGATTTTATGTAACGGGCGTAAATCTTTTGACCTTCACAAATTACCCGGGTTGGGATCCGGAAGTAAACTCTGATTACCGGAGCGGAAACCGCAACCAGGGGGGTGATTTTTATTCTGCTCCTCAAATCAGGAATATTTCAGTTGGCCTTAATGTCGGATTCTAAAAAATTCATTCAAAATAATACAACAATGAAACAACTTATCTTAATATTATCAGTTTCTGTTTTCACCTTCTTCAGTTGTTCAAAGAAGCTTGATATTCAGCCTACGCAAAGCGTGGATGAAGAAACGGTATTTACGACTGATGCAAATATAAAAGCCGCACTAACTGGTGCTTACGACATTCTTAGCAGTGGAGAACTATTAGGCGGCGATATGCAAATGTATTCAGAACTCCTGGGCGCAGGCGGAGAAATAACCTGGGTGGGGACTTACCAGCAACCGAGAGAAATTTTTAAGAAAACAATGCTGACGAATAATTCTTTCATCCGGGACACCTATACAGAAGGCTACCGGCTTATAAATGTTTGCAATAACATTCTTGCTGCCATTGAGGTGGTAAAAGAAAGTGACCGTGATGCCATTAAAGGCCAGGCACTACTCATGCGTGGAATGGCCTATTTTGAATTGGTTAAATTATTTTCAAAACCATACTCTGCCGGTTCCGCGGCTACTAATTTAGGCATGCAGCTCGTAACGACACCTACGCTAAAAGGACAGATTGGAGAGGCAAATAAGACCCGGCGCAGTTCAGTTGAACAAACATACCAGCAAATATTAGCAGATCTAAAAACAGCAAAGCCACTCCTGGGGGATAATTACGGCGTTTATTTGGGCAGGTATGCCGCTTCAGCTATTTTGTCAAGGGTGTATTTACAGATGGGCGATTATCCCAATGCCGCTTTGGAAGCAAGTGCAGTGATACAAAAATCCGGGGCAAGCCTGACAAGCACGTATAGCGGTGAATTTAATAATACAGCCGCTTCCAAAGAAGATATTTTTGTATTACCCGTAACTGCCCAGGATGGTGATAATGATATGCACTTGTATTGGTCTATTTCAGATTATGGTGCCCGTGACGGAGATATTGAAATTAACCAGGCACATTTAAATTTATATCCGGCAAATGACGGGAGAAAAGCCTTGTTTTATATAGATGACCAGGACGTTTACCGCAGCGGGAAATGGAAACTGCAATATCGCTTCATCCCGATAATTCGCCTGGCAGAAATGTACCTGACCAGGGCGGAAGCTAATTTCAGAATGGGGACTTTTGTAGGAGACATACCGGGGAACGACCTGAATAATGTTATCCGGAAAAGAGCAGGAGTAAGTGCAACCACCGTTTCTTTGGCCAATATTCTTTATGAAAGACATCTTGAATTGGCTCATGAAGGACAAAGAATTCATGATATAAAACGCTTGAAGCAATCTGTAGATGGTTTTGCCTTTGATGATAATAAATTGGTTTTGCCTATACCTTTAAGGGAAGTAAATGCAGGAGCTGGCGTTCTGGAGCAAAATCCGGGGTATCAGTAGGTAGTAGGCTTGAGGTATCAGGTATCAGGTATCAGGGATCAGGATTTGGGATTTAGTAAAGCAAGGATTTTTTATCAATTTCTATAATTCGTCATTCAATTTCCTGGTTCTTTTCCAATCATAAGAAACGGGTCGCAGGCATATTTACTAACCCATTGTAGTTGAGGATCAGAATCTTCGGCTACAATGGATTTTGTATTTCCACTGCTATATTCAAATCCACAATGATTCTTGAACTGTTTCGCATATCTGGTTTTAGGTATCAGGTTTTAGGTATGTAAATCAATTAATCATCTTTTGACAATTCGGGTAATTCGTACTTAAAATTCGTGTTGCCCCAAACACACTCAACGTAGAAACACGACTCACACAGTAATTTCAGTCATTTCATAATAGAGCAATATCGCTCTTGCACACCCCTAACTGCCGTATTATCTTTG
>JBBSUB010000278.1:0-5614 GCA_038235345.1 Chitinophagales bacterium | reverse complement strand
TAAACCAATAAAGGAATCACGGTCGGATTCTATTTTTTTTAAACATTCATTCCATTCTTCTTCCGATGAAGGTGCTGCTTCTTTTGGCCAATATCCTTCCGGCCATTCGGGTGATTGATGATGTTGATCTCTTGAGAATTCCAATAGATCCCATTGCGTCAGTCGGATGTGCTCTGCAAGTTGCCAAATGCTGTATGGTAAATTATGGGGTTTTTTGCCAAGCAAATGAAAATCAACATCTTTTAATGTATCATCCGCAGATGCATGGGCATTTCCTTTCTTTAAAAGGTCCTTTAAGTTTTCAATGAGAACTTGATGTGCAGGATTACTTTCTTCTTTTTTCATGATAAGTTCATTTAAATGAAAAATAAGATCTGCTGCAAATTTACTTAAAATGGGTCGTCCCCTTTTATTAAGATATGTGATTGATGACGCCTGGTTTGCTTTTTACCGGGAAGGATATCAGGTACAATCCAAGAAATGTAATCAATCCATTTAACACCAGCATCTCAATTCCAATTTGGAAACCTCCTAAGAATTGTGCACCATAAAGGTGAATTCCATAACATATTACAGGAGCTAACAGGCAAACGACCAGGGTGGAATAACCCTTCGGTAGATGGCGTTTGGTCAAAATTCCAAAAGAAAATAATCCTAGTAACGGGCCATAGGTATATCCCGCGATTCTTAAAAGAACGTCAATGATCGATTTGTTATCAATCAACTTAAAAACAAGAATGCATAAGAGAAATATTGCGGTAAATGATAAGTGGACTATGATCCGGATCTTCTTCATTTTTTGCTCCGTCATATTTGCCCGTCTTTTTAAGCCAAGCATATCAAGACAGAAAGAAGACGTTAAGGCAGTAATCGCTCCATCTGCACTTGGGAAAATGGTGGAGATAATTCCAATGACAAAAATGATGGATACCCAGGCCGGTAAATAAAACAAGGCAATTTCCGGAAAGAGATCATCGCCTTTTACATTCAGGTTGTTTGATGACGCTAATAAATAAAGCAAGCCGCCTAAGAATAGGAACAACAGATTCACGATCACCATGATCGTGCTAAACGTGAAAATATTTTTCTTCGAATCTTTTAATCTTTTGACACTAATATTTTTCTGCATCATTTCCTGGTCAAGTCCGGTCATGGCAATGGTTATAAATGCGCCGCCTACAATTTGTTTCAGCCAAAAAGTACCACTGTTTATATCGCCATTAAAAATTTTGGTGTATCCCTTTAAGTTAAGTTGATCTATCGTTTGAACAAAAGAAATGTCCAGGTGTTTCATCACGTAAATGATACAAACTACAAGAGCAATCAACATGAAAACAGTTTGCAGCATATCTGTGAAAACAATCGTCTTTACGCCTCCTTCATAGGTGTAGAGTAGGATCATTAAAAGCACCAACATTGTGGTTAACCAAAAGGGAACGCCCATATTATCGAGGATAAAAATCTGCAAAACATTGATCACTAAATATAATCTTGCCGTGGCGCCAAGCGTTCTGGAAATGATAAAAAAGAGAGATCCTGTTTTATACGCGACCATGCCAAAACGCTGATTCAGATAATCGTAAATAGAGGTGAGATGTAGCCTGTAATACAGTGGCAGCAGCACAAAAGCTACCACGAAATAACCAAGCCAGTAACCAATTACTATTTGGAAATAACCAAAATGATTCGCTCCCACCGTACCCGGAACGCTGAGAAAAGTTACACCGGTCATGGACGTTCCTACCATTCCCAAAGCAACCAACATCCAGTTACTGCTGCGATTGCCAATAAAAAAGGAATCATTATTTGAATTGCGGCTGGTGAACCAGGCAACGGTTAATAAACCAATAAAATAAATAAGTACAACAGTGAATAAAAGCGTCGGCGACATTTCTCAAAAATAGTTTATCAATAGAAATAAGCTGCAAAGGAAAGGCAGTTGAGGTAAATGGGAAGGGAAAAGTTTGTGATGGGGAATAAATGAATCCTATACTTTCCGGATTATAAATTTGGTGATTATAAAATGTTTTTGAAATCTTCAATGGACGGTAGTTTTCCTTTTAATTCCCTTGGTAATTTCTTGCTGATCTTATATTCTGCCACACCGATTGGTTTTGAGGCTGATTTTAAAGCATATTCGACTTCTAATCTATCCTTATATGGTACCAGTAAGATTCCGATAGAAGGCTTGTCATCAGGCTGTTTCAATTGTTCATCAACCAGTTGGAGATAAAAATCAAGTTTGCCCACAAACTCCGGTTCAAATTCCGCAACTTTTAATTCTACAGCAACCAGGCATTTAAGAATGCGGTGGTAAAAAAGTAAATCAATATTATAGTCTTTTTTACCTAAAGTCAGCCGGGACTGATTACCAATAAAACAAAAACCATATCCCATTTCCATCATAAATGTTTTTACTTTTTCTACCATAATTTTTTCCAATTCCCTTTCGGAAAACGCTTTATTTATATCTAAAAAGTCAAGGCTGTAGACACTTTTTATACTCTCTTTGGTTTGTTCCAATAAGTGGCTTGGGAGAATTTTGGAGAAATTATTTTGTGATGGGTTTTTGAGATAATTCTGATAGGAATCGGCTTTTATTTGGTGCAGTAAAAGGGAACGGCTGTACTTGTTCTTAATAGTTGTTTGTAAGTAAAAAATGCGGGCATTTATATCCTTCACTTTTTGAAGGATTAAAATGTTATGTCCCCATGGAACTTCTGAAATTAGTTTTTTAATATCTGAGATATTAAACTTTTCCAAATCTGAAACAGGCTGTTTCAGTTTTGACACATTACGAATTTTCAAATCTGAAACAGGCTGTTTCAGATTTGAATAATCATCAACTAACTGTCTCATCAGCCAAAGATTTCGTGAAGACCAACTAACCCCTTTACCTATGTGATGTTGTAAATCAGTACTTAATATTTCGATGATTGATTTTCCCCAGCCATGCTCCTGCTGCATTTTTAAAATCAATTCGCCAATGTTCCAATAAAGTTGGTTGCTTATAGCCTGCACGCTTTGCACGGCTACAATCTGATGGTTTTGAACCATTGTTAAAACATCTTCCAAAAAACGCTGATAAAGAACTTTGGAAGGCTTTTTATTTACTTTCATAATAACTAATTTTTCAGTATTTATCGAAGAAGTATAAATGTATATGTATTTTTTAATATAAAAATATTCTATGACTAAATTCTAAATCAGGAAACCCTTTGTTTTCAGAATAACATCAACAAATGCTGAAGTGAATTTTTAAAATGATTCGCGTCCAATTTTTTTTTGTTCAGATGTCCGATTGCGCTAACTTGACAAAAAATTAAAAAATGAAAAATTTATTGAGTATTCCAATCGTATTTTTTTTCTTACTTATATCTTCAAAGAACATGGACGCACAAACGTATACCTGGCCGGACGGCAAACCTCCGGTAGCAGAGAAAATTCCTTATAATCGTATTATACATAATGACACCGTGGCGGATCCATATTATTGGATGATTGATTTTTTTAAAAAAGGCCCGAAAAGCGATCAGATAGTAGCCTACCTGGAAGCAGAAAATAGCTATACGGATCAAATGATGGCTCAGACAAAAAACTTACAGGAAAATCTGTTCAACGAAATGAAGAACAGGATTAAGGAAAAGGATGAAACCGTTCCTGTTTTTAAGAACGGATATTATTATTATACCCGTACAGACACCGGCAAAGAGTATTATAAATATTGTCGTAAAAAAGGTAGTCTTACAGCAAAAGAAGAAGTATTGCTTGATGTAGATGCCATGGCGGTAGGGCATGCTTATTTTGCTGCTGCAGGATTTCAGGTGAGTCCGGATAATAAGTTACTGGCGTATGCCGTGGATACTGTTTCGCGCAGGCAATATGATATCTACATTAAAAACCTGGAAACAGGGAAGGTTTTGCCGGATGTTATTCCTTCTTCAAATGGAAATATGGCCTGGGCAAATGATAACAAAACGCTTTTCTATACCTATAATAATCCGGAAACACTTTTATCAGAAAAAATAAAAAGACACAGTCTGAATACAGATGCCGGTAAGGATGCCGTCGTATATGAAGAAAAAGATAAGACGAATTATATCGGCGTGATGAAATCAAAAAATAACAAACAGATATTTATTGTTTCCAGGGCTACTATGTCATCCGAATTGCGCTATATTGATGCTTCCAGACCTGCTTCAGAATTTAAAGTCTTTCAACCAAGAATGAAGGATGTTTTGTACCAGGTTGTTTCCCTGGATAATAAATTTTTGATTTTGACAAATTGGGATGCGAAAAATTTCCGGTTGATGGAATGTCCTCTCACAAAGACGGGCAGGGAAAACTGGAAAGAAATAATTCCGCACAGAACGGATGTGCTTCTTTCCGGCGTAGAAGAGTTTAAAAACTTTTTGGTGATCAGCGAAAGAAAGAATGGACTGGTCGAATTCCTTGTGAAGAATTTAGCAAACAATACAGAACATTATCTTGATTTTGGAGAATCTGCTTATACAGCAAGTGTTTCCGGAAATCCTGAATATGATTCTAAAGTATTACGCTATGCCTACAGCTCCCTGACAACTCCTGCTTCCGTTTATGATTATAACATGGTGAATAAAACGAAAAAATTGATGAAGCAGACAGAAGTTGTGGGAGGATATAACCCGAAAGATTATATCTCTGAAAGAGTGTATGCGACAGCAACCGATGGAACAAAAGTTCCGGTATCTATTGTATATAAAAAAGGATTTGTCAAAAACGGAAAATCACCTTTGCTACTTTACGCGTACGGGTCTTATGGCAACAGTATCGATGCATCCTTTAGTATTCCGCGTTTGAGTTTGTTGGATCGTGGATTTGTGTATGCGATTGCGCACATCCGTGGCGGACAGGAAATGGGCAGACAGTGGTATGAAGATGGGAAAATGATGAAGAAGAAAAATACATTCACAGATTTTATTGATGTGGGCAAATATCTCGTAAAAGAAAAATACACCAGTTCCAAACATTTATACGGACAGGGTGGGAGTGCCGGCGGATTATTAATAGGAGCAGTTGTAAATATGGCTCCGGAATTATTTCACGGAGTGATAGCCCAGGTTCCTTTTGTGGATGTGATCAACACCATGTTGGATGAAAGCATTCCATTGACGACAAATGAATTTGATGAGTGGGGAAATCCGAAGGAAGCTGCCGCCTATGCTTACATGAAAAGCTACTCGCCTTATGAAAATGTAGAGAAGAAAGATTATCCAAATATGTTGGTTACAACAGGTCTTCATGACAGCCAGGTACAATATTTTGAACCGGCAAAATGGGTTGCGAAATTGCGGGAAATGAAAACAGGTGACCAGGTTTTGTTACTTCATACTAACATGAAATTTGGTCATGGCGGGGCGTCTGGTAGATTTGATTATTTGAAAGATGTCGCACTTAGCTATGCGTTTCTTTTTGCAATGGAAGGGATAGTAAAATAAAACTTTCTGCTAGTTCGAAATCACGAAAACGATTAAATGATGTATCCATAAACATTAAAAAATCCCGGCCTGAAAATAATTCCAGACCGGGATTTTTTTTTAAAGTAATCTTTCTTTAAAAATTTATTTTAGCCTTT
>JBBSUB010000277.1:0-5635 GCA_038235345.1 Chitinophagales bacterium | reverse complement strand
GGATAAATTAAATACGATTCCCGAATTACCTAAAAAATATCCGGAGTTTTCTATGTTTAAGGAATTGCCGGCCTGGGCCATATTTGCCAGGAATGCTACAGGACTCCGTTTTTCAGATATTAGGATGGTTGTGGAGAGAAAGGATTTCAGGATGCCTGTTGTTTTGGATAATGTAAAAAAGAGCTCATTTTCTGGTTTGAAGGTTTTACCGGATAGTTCGGGGAAAATTATTTTTCAAAATAACTGTTCGGAAATCGTTGTGAATTAATTCACTCATTTTTTTAAAAATTAAAAGGATAGGATATGAAAAAAATAGCAGTCAGTTTTTTCTTTTTGTTTGGATGTGCGAATGTCCAGGCGCAAAAACAGTTATTTGAATACGTCCATCCAATTATCGGTACGGATAAAATGGGCCATACGTATCCCGGAGCTACCGTTCCTTTTGGGGCCGTGCAATTGAGTCCAGAAACGGATACTTTGTCCTATGAAAAGGATGGGAAATACAATGCAGATGTGTATAAATATTGTGCGGGATATCAATATGGAGATAAGACGATCGTAGGGTTTAGTCATACGCATTTCAGTGGCACCGGTCATTCGGATTTGGGAGATTTGTTAGTCATGCCGACAACTGGAAAACTCAAGCTTAATCCCGGAACGGCAGATAATCCACAAAGCGGTTATCGCTCAGCCTTTTCACATAATAATGAAATATCCCAGGCAAATTATTATAAGGTAAAACTGGACGATTATAATATTACTGCTGAGATGACGACAACTAGTCGGGTTGGGTTTCATCAATATACTTTTCCGAAGTCTGATGAGGCCCATATTATCTTAGATCTGATGAGTGGGATATACAATTATCCGGATAAAAATGTTTGGACTTTTGTACAGGTTTTAAATGATTCAATGCTGACCGGCTACAGGGAAACTTCCGGCTGGGCCCGAACACGAACTGTGTATTTTTCCATGAAATTTTCCAAGCCTTTTTTAAGCTATGGAAGTGAAAATTATGATGCCAGACAAGTTTATAAAGGGTTTTGGAATAAATGGGATCAGAAGAAAGATTTTTCTTCATTGGCCGCCAGGAATTTAAAAATGTTTTTCAATTTTAAAACAAGGGAAGGAGAAAAAATTCAGGTGAAGATGGCCATTTCTCCCGTAAGCCAGGAGAATGCACTGGCAAATATGAAGGCGGAAATTCCGGGTTGGGATTTCGAAAAAGTGAAAACGGATGGACAGCAGGCCTGGAATAAGGAACTCAGCCGTATAGATATCGAAACAATCTCAGAAGAGGATAAAGTAAATTTTTATACAGCCATGTATCATACATTTATTAATCCGACAATTTATACAGATGTTGATGGCAGATACAAGGGCTTGGATCAAAACATTCACACGGCAAAAGGATTTACAAATTACACCACTTTTTCTTTATGGGATACTCACAGGGCACTTCACCCTTTATTTAATATTATACAACAGGAAAGAAATGCAGATATGGTTTCATCAATGTTAGCCCACTATGATCAAAGTAGTTTGCATATGCTTCCTGTTTGGTCAACATACGGGAATGAAACCTGGTGTATGAGCGGTTACCATTCTGTTTCTGTTATTGCTGATGCAATTATAAAAGGTGTTTATACCGGTGATGCGGAAGCAGCACTCAAAGCCTGTATTGCAACGGCCACGCATCGCTCATACGAAGGTATCGGGGAATACATGGATAAAGGATATGTTTCAATCGATAAGAATAGAACGGCGGTTTCTAATACATTGGAATATGCTTATGATGATTGGTGCATTGCTCAAATTGCGAAAAAACTGAACAAAAGCGATGTTTATAATGAATTTATAAAACGTTCTCAAAACTGGAAAAATGTATATGATAACCAATCCGGTTTTATGCGACCAAGATTAAGCGATGGATCTTTTAGAAAGGATTTTGACGTTTTGAGTACGCATGGACAGGGATTTATAGAAGGAAATGCCTGGAATTATAGTCTTTATGTACCTCAGGATCCTGTTGAGCTGGTTGCACTACGAGGTGGCAAGAAACGTTTTGCGCACCATTTAGACTCTCTTTTCACCATGCATTTACCGGACATATTCTTCGCCGAAACAGAAGATATAACGCGGGAAGGAATAATAGGGAATTATGTTCATGGTAATGAACCGGCGCATCATGCAGCGTACTTATATAATTATACAGCTACACCCTGGCAAACGCAGTACTGGGTAAGGCATATTTTAAAAAAGATGTACCGGCCAGTTCCGGATGGTTTGGGAGGAAATGATGATTGCGGACAAATGAGCGCGTGGTATATTTTTAGCGCATTGGGATTTTATCCGATGGCACCGGGATCTTTAAATTATGAATTAGGAAGCCCGGCCTTGAAAAACGCCACCCTAAACCTGGATAATGGTCGAAAGTTTAAATTAAAAACGACGAACCAAAGTGATAATAATGTCTACGTCAATAAAGTGATGTTAAACGGGAAAATATTGAAACGGTCATACATCACACACGATGAAATAATAAACGGAGGGGAGCTTGAATTTTTTATGGCATCAAAACCGAATAAAAAACAAAACTAAAATCCAAAATAAGTACCCTTTCTTAATAATCTTTTTAAACAATTTTTACTGGAGATAGTACATGACGGCTGTACACACTGGATAAATTAATTTAGCTGTAGGAAGAAAGTTTGTAAAGAAACATAGGGGTATTTTTAGGATGTAGAGGAGGTTTAGTGAAATAAAAAGAAAGGTTTCCAGTAAAGTTACCCAGGATTGATGGCCGATTTTTGATCTATTTAATTGAAATTATTTTTTTAGTAAACAATGGTATTTCAGAGACTGCTTTTACCCAAAAAACAATAAACGGAGGGTTTTTATTCATTCGATAATCTAAAAGATAGAATTTATGCAGGTTGTTTTAGGAATCATATTTCATTTTATAGGTGGAACGGCTGCGGGCAGTTTCTATGTTCCTTATAAAAAAGTAAAAGGCTGGAATTGGGAAAGCTATTGGATCGTTGGTGGCTTGGTCTCCTGGCTTATTTTACCTCCGCTTGCCGCCTGGCTAACCATTCCTGGTTTTGCAGAAATCATTTCACAATCCTCTACTGCCACGATTGGCTGGACATTTTTTTGGGGAATTCTTTGGGGTATAGGCGGATTAACCTATGGATTAGGTATGCGCTACCTTGGTTTATCTTTGGGCAATTCTGTTCTACTTGGTTTTACGTCTGTATTCGGGGCTTTGGTGCCATCGATCTATTATAATTTTCATAACACACCCGGGAAAACAAATTTCAATGACCTTATTACTACTTCCTGGGGGCTTGTTATTTTATCAGGAATTGTCGTATGTCTGATAGGCATCGTCATATGTGGTTATGCGGGTGTTTTAAAAGAAAGAGAATTACCGGAAGAAAAAAGGAAAGAGAGTATTAAGGAATTTAACCTCGTCAAAGGTTTAATTGTTTGTACAATTTCCGGAATTCTTAGCGCCTGCTTTAATTATGGTATCGAAGCAGGATCTCCTATGGCGGAGGTTGCCGATAATCTATGGAAAGCACAAAATCCTGGAGCTACATCTAATTTTCTATATAAAAATAACATCACTTTCGTTGTTCTGTTATGGGGCGGACTTTGTACCAATTTTATATGGTGTATGTTTTTAAATGCCCGTAATAAATCCTTTAAAGATTACACAAGTACTGTGAATCCTTTGCTTAAAAATTATCTGTTTGCTTCCCTTGCCGGTGCTATCTGGTTTCTGCAATTTTTCTTCTATGGGATGGGAGAGAGTAAGCTGGGCAATGGTGCCAGCAGTTGGATCTTACATATGGCTTTTATCATTTTGGTAGCCAATATTTGGGGAATTGTATTAAAAGAATGGAAAGGCGTGAGTAAGAAAACAAAGACAACGATAACAATGGGCATACTCGCTATTTTAATATCGGTGATTATGGTTGGATATGGGAACTTTTTAAAGTAAGAAATAGCTTTTTCTACTGAAAAGGTTTTTTGGAAAGAGAGGATTTTTTTAATCTTTTTATTTAAACGAAAATGATGGATAGTAATTTAAATTTCAAACATGTTGATTATTTGTGGGACCACGGGGAAGCAGCAAAATTCAAGGATGATGAGGTTGCCTTATTAATATACCGGTCTAACTTACTCGGGGCTGATTTGCGTTTGACAAATTATGGAGGCGGTAATACCTCCTGTAAGCTTATGGCGCCCGATCCTTTAACAGGAAACCCTGTAGAGGTAATGTGGATAAAAGGAAGCGGTGGTGATCTGGGAACCTTGCGAAAAAATGGATTAGCAGCTTTGTATGTGGAAAAATTAAGATCCCTTACACATGTGTACAGAGGGAAAGATCAGGAGGATGAAATGGTCGCCTTGTTTAATCATACTATCTACGATTTATCTTCAAAAGCTCCCTCCATCGATACTCCCTTGCATGGATTTCTACCTTTTAAACATATTGACCATTTGCACCCTGATGCAGCCATTTCTATTGCAGCTGCAAAGGATGGAAAGAAGATTACGCAGGAGTTGTTTGACGGAACTATTGGCTGGGTTGATTGGCAAAGACCGGGGTTTGACCTTGGATTAAAATTAAGAGATTGCCTGGCAGAAAATCCTGGAATTCGCGGTATAATGTTAGGGTCTCATGGTCTTTTTACCTGGGGAGATACTGCTTACGAAAGCTATGTGAACACATTAGAGATAGTGGAGCGATGTGCTGATTATTTGGAAAAAAATATTGGAAAAAACAAGGTGGTATTTGGAGGAATTAAAAGAGCGTCCTTATCAAAAGAGGAACGGCTTAAAAAGGCCGCCGAACTAGCGCCTGTTCTTAGAGGATTATGCTCCTCACAAACTAAAATGATCGGACACTTTTCTGATGATGAACCTGTTCTGGAGTTTATTAACTCCAATGACCTGGAAAGATTAGCGAGTATGGGTACGAGCTGTCCCGATCATTTTCTGCGCACGAAAATAAGTCCATTGGTATTATCACTGGAGGCAGAAGAAGATTTGAGTGATTTGGCCCTGGTCAAGGATAAATTGACACAGGAATTTGATGGGTATCGTAAAATGTATTCGGATTATTATGAAGCCTGTAAACATCCCGATAGTCCCGGAATGCGCGATACGAATCCGGTTGTAATTCTTTACCCCGGAGTGGGTATGTTTACTTTTGCAAAAAATAAACAAACTGCCAGGGTGGCTTCCGAATTTTATATTAATGCGATTAACGTCATGAAAGGGGCGGAGGCAATATCTGAATATACGTCTCTTCCAAGGCAGGAATCTTTTAATATTGAATATTGGTTATTAGAAGAAGCCAAACTGCAACGAATGCCCCTGGCTAAAACGTTGAATGGCCGGATAGCCTTAATTACCGGTAGTGCCGGAGGTATTGGTAAGGCTATTGCCAAAAAATTTATAAAAGAGGGTGCATGTGTTGTTCTTTCAGATAATAACCTGGAGAGATTACAAGAAACTCAAGAGGAATTTAAAGAGGAATTTGGAAATGATGCCTTTGTAATTAGTTTATTAGATGTGACCGATATGAAGGCAATTCGGGAAACCTTTGGACTGGCCAGGT
>JBBSUB010000276.1:0-5635 GCA_038235345.1 Chitinophagales bacterium | reverse complement strand
TTTAATTTTTGCTTTTTCAAACGCAGCGGGATTTCCCGGCGCCATTTCCCAATGCTTCATATCTGAAAGAGCTACATAACGTGCATCATTTGGATCATCCACATCCATTCCTTGCGGGAAGTTCAACGGAACGATAAAGGGGACCTTCATATCTGTCATTTCTTTCAATCTCTGGTATTCATTTCCACCGCCTTTAATAATATATTTAACGCCAAATTCTTTCCCGATATTATTTGCACGGATGCTGGCCCATTTATCATTTGCCTCAAAAATTTGTGGTAATGACTGAATATTATTCCAGGCGATCAGGCTTAAATTTTTCCCTTCTTCCTCTGGCGCATTTTTATACCAATCTGCATCAATATATGTTTGGCGGATCAGAGCAATAACTCCCATCAGGGATGAAGGGTAGGTTTGCCCGGAAGATCCTCTTGTAAATGAATATTGAGCAGATGCTTTCTCTTTTAAAACCACCAAATTATCCGGCAGAGATGCCAATGTAACCAGGGTTCCTGTTCCACGCGCTATTCCGTCTCTTTGATGCGTCAGAACAGTTCCGAAACCAGATTCCCGAAGAGAACCGGCATCTTTATCTGATGCACTGAAAAGTTCCACGCCATTTACTTCCGGCTTCAATGCCTGGTTCCAGCCCACAGGTCCTTTAGTAGTGGACGTAATTTGTGGAGTTGCATTTGGATTAAATCCACCGGCGCCCATTCTTTGTGGGGCTGCAATTCCATAATCGCTATACAGATCAATAAAGGAAGGATAAATAAATTTTCCTTTACAATCAATGACTATAGCATCCTTTGGAATGGAAACATTAGCTCCCAATGCAACAATTTTTTTTCCTTGCACCACCAGGGTGGCATTCGTAAAAGTATTGTCAGCATCCTTTACAATCGTCGCATTTGTAAAGGCATATACATTATTCTGCGGATTAGCGACACCATTCACCGGAAAGGTGGCCTGGGCAGAAATCTTCGCGCTAATGGCTACTGTCAGAAATGTTAATAATAACAATCTGGAAAGAAGTTTATTTTTTCTCATGCGTTAATTTTAATTATTTATTGAAGATATAAATAAGTTAAACTGTATCTTCATTTTTTTTATAAACGGTTTAACAAATGAATATAGCACAATATATAGATCACACTTTATTAAAGCCTACGGTTACCTTATCTGAAATAGAAAAACTTTGTAAAGAAGCCGTTGAATATGGCTTTGCAGCAGTTTGCGTACCTCCTTTATATGTTAAAAAATCCCGCGAATTCCTGGCTGGTTCGAAAATAAAAATTGCAACGGTCATCGGTTTTCCCTTTGGTTATTCTGCCATTGAAGCAAAAGTTGCTGAAATTGTTTTAGCAATTGTAGACGGGGCAGACGAATTGGATTTTGTCGTAAATATTTCCGCCATAAAAAATGGTGATTGGGAATTTATAGGCAATGAAATAAACACAGTGATGCCCATCATCAGAAGTAAACAAAAAGAGATAAAAGTCATTATTGAGAGTGGTATACTTACGGATGATGAGATTATTAAATGCTGCGATATATATGGTGCTGCCGGTGTAGATTACGTAAAAACGTCTACTGGTTATGCAGAAAAAGGTGCTTCAATTCATGCTGTTAATTTGATCAGAACCCATTTAGCCGATTCCATTAAAATAAAAGCAAGCGGAGGAATTAAATCTTATTCATTCGCCAAGGAATTATTAAACGCCGGAGCCAACAGGCTTGGATGCAGCAGCAGCTTAAAAATTGTAGAAGAAAGTCTGCAAGCAAAATAACGGACAACTTTATAGAGGGAAATTTAGTCTTAGTACCGTCATTCTAAGACATATAAAAGCATGCCTTTTGTATAATTGAAAAGAAACACCTATATATGCGATACCTATATTTTTTATTTACGATCCTTATTTTTTCTCAGCAGACTTATTCACAAGTCAGGCCAGATACCAGTGTTGACAATAATAAAGTGCTGATCATAAAAGATTTCAGGTTAGACATCCTGGCTGCAAAACAGTCAGAACTTAATACGGCTCTTTTAAAGAACCAGGCACGCACCACAAGGGGATTCAGGCTGATGGTATTGAATACAAACGATAAGGAGTATGCCTATAAAATAAGAGCAGAATTATTGCAAAAATTCCCGGAACAAAAACCCTATATGTGGTTCTCAAACCCCTATATCCGTATAAAATTTGGAAACTTCAGAACAAAGGAGGAGGCAGAATCATACAGGAAGCAAATCAGCAACATGCTGAATGGCGCCAATATTTATTTTTTACAGGAAACCATAGAGGTGGATCCCGGGCCGGATTTCGATCCGGATAATATGAGGGAATAAGGTTGTTATCACGAAGTAAAACGATAGACATTTAAAAATGAAATTCGGTAAATTAAAAGATGGAAGAACATTAAAGGAATTTGAAACGGCTTCTTAAAATGGAATCCTTATCCGCCTTCTGTATTTTCCATCTTTACCGGATGGGTTTTCAGAAGATCATACAACTCAGAAGCGAGCAACCCGGTAGAATCTCCGTAATGTCTTATAAAGACTACCTCCGGATTCAATTTTTCAAATTCCAGTTGGAAGCTTTCCAGGGATGGCTCTGATAACTGATCGACCAACACCACATAAGGATATTTTGTTTGTTCAAATAAGTAATGAGCAGTTTTATCATCCACTGTACCAGTGCCCTCCCAATCAGGGTTTTCATTTATAAAACGAAGTAATTTTTGAAGCACCACCGGGTCTCTTCCGATGACTAAAATTTGTAATTTGTCCATGTTCTGATTTTGTGCGTTATTTTCATCCTGCTGCATAAACCATACCTCATTATCTCTTTTTTTGCAAGGTTAAATTTAATTAAATTACGCCATTAATAAATTCGCCTTTCATCATACATAAACGAACAATGAAAAAAATTATTTTAGTTCTTTTTACCCTTGTTTTCCTTCATCTAAACCCTGAAGCGCAACAAGTTCCCCTTTATTTTGCCTCCTACCCGACCCTTACCCCGGATGGGAAAACGATGATCTACACCTATAATGGAAATTTGTGGCGCGCTGCTGCTGATGGCGGATTTGCAACGCAGATCACTTCCATGCAGGGAAATACTATCCGTGCGAAGATTTCGCCTGATGGCAAGTGGCTGGCATTCAGTAATAGTCAATTTGGGAATAATGATATTTATGTCATGTCTTTTGAAGGCGGCGATATCAAAAGACTCACTTTTCATTCAGGCGATGATCTGATGGAATCCTGGTCCTGGGACAATCAACATATTTACTTTACAAGTACCCGTTACGACAGGGGCGCTACCTATAAAGTAAGTATTCATGGCGGTACACCGGAAAGAGTTTTTAGTTCTAATACATTCGATTATACGCACGATGCCTTTGAACATCCGCAAACAGGGGAAATCTTTTTTGATGATTCCTGGGAGAGCTCAAACTTTTACAACCGTATTGGTTATAAAGGAGCATTTAACCCCGATATTCAATCGTATAATTTTAAAACTAAAAAGCATAAATCTTACACCAACTGGCAGGGAAAAGATATGTCGGCAAGCATCGATAAAAAAGGAACTATCTATTTTATTTCTGATGAGGAAAATGGAAAGTACAATCTCTACACTTTCGATAATGGAAAGAAAAAAGCGCTTACGAATTTCACCTCTTCCATTTTCCGTCCTTTCGTAAATGCAGGCGGAGACAAGGTTGTATTCGAAAAAGATTTTCAAATCTACCTCTATACAATTGCTACTAAAAACAGTGAATTAGTGCCTCTAAAAATCTACACGAATAATACATTGGCTACAAACCAGGATTTTAATGTTAGTGGAAAAATTTCCAATTTCAATGTATCGACTGATGGAAAAAAACTGGCGTTCATATCTAGGGGCAGATTATTTGTTTCGGATGTAAAAGGAAAATTTATCCGCGAGATACCAACTTCTTCAAAGGAAAAAGTAACAGAAGTTTATTGGTTGAAAGACAATAAAACCCTCCTTTATACCCAAACGAATAAAGGATTCAATAACCTGTTTACGCAGGAGGCGGAAGGAGCAGGAACTGAAAAGCAAATCACCAATCAGCAAAAAAATGACCGGGCATTATCCTTTAATTCAGATAAATCGATGGCGACCTATTTAAGCGGAAGCAATGAACTCCGGCTGCTTGATTTGAAAAATATGCAGTCAACGTTGTTAACTACCGATGAGATTTGGGGATTGAATTCATCCACTCCATATTATTCACCGGATGATAAATACGTCATGTATGCTGCTATTCGAAATTTTGAAACAGATATATTGTTAGTACGTTTATCCGATAAACAGGTTTTCAATATCACCAATACAGGTGTAACAGAACAGGATCCCGTGTGGTCGCCTGATGGAAAGTATATTTATTTCACTTCCAACAGAACGCAACCGGCCTATCCTTATGGCATGAATGATTCCAAAATTTATCGTATGGAATTAGAAAAAATCGAAACTCCTTACCGTTCAGATATGTTTGATTCTTTGTTTGTAAAAAAAGAGACCATTACGCCGAAAAAAGAAGAAGAGAAAAAGACCACAGAAAAAGGAAAGAAGGAGCCTGAAAAGCCTGTCGCTAAAAAAGAACCGGCAGTAAAACCCATAATGAAAATTGATTTCAGAAATATGATGGACAGACTGGAGCAGGTTAGTCCTGATTTTGGAACCCAATCCGATGTATCTGTTGTCATGAACGGCGATAAGACATACACGCTTTTTATGTCCAACCACGAAGATGGGAAAAGAAATTTATGGCAAACAACTTATGAGCCTTTTGAGAAACCTAAAACCGAAAAAATTAAGGGCACAGAAGGGTTTGGATATAACTTATCCGGCTATAAAGACAATTATTATGTATTGACGCAGGGAAATATTTCTAAACTAAACTTAAGTAATAATTCTACAGAAAAAATTACGATGAATCAATCCTTCACGCACAATTTAAATGATGAATTTAACCAGATGTTTTATGAGGCCTGGGGCGTATTGAAAGAAAATTATTACGATAAAAACTATAATGGGGTTAATTGGGAAAAATTAAAAACAGACTATGCTGCCTATCTGCCCTATCTGCAAACAAGACAGGATATCCGCGTTTTGCTGAATAATATGATGGGAGAATTAAATACTTCCCATTATGGCTTTTCGACCTTTGGTTCAGATGAAAGTACTTTTTATAAAACTACAACGGCCTCAGCAGGATTGATGTTTGATAATAACAATCCGTACCGCGTGGATTATGTCGTTCCGAATAGCGTGTCTGATTTCTTTGAAAGCAAAATTCAAAAAGGAGACATCCTTATCAGTGTGGATGGAAAGAAAGTAGATTCAAAAATAAATCGTGAATTTTATTTCATGCAGTCTTCCATTCCGGAGGAAATGGTTCTTGGTCTTCGCCGTGGTCAAAAGGAATTTGACGTAAAAATTCATCCTTCCACTTCAGGTGAAATGGTCGGCAAATTATACGACACCTGGGAAGACGCCAATCGTCAAAACACAAATCGATTGAGTAATAACCGTATTGGCTATGTACATATGAAAGATATGAGTGGCGGATCTTTGGAGAAATTCAAATTGGATATGGTGTC
>JBBSUB010000275.1:0-5636 GCA_038235345.1 Chitinophagales bacterium | reverse complement strand
AGTTTCATTCGAATTCTTTTTGGCTTGTTGCTTCTGACTTAAGCAACTATTTTATAACAGGAAGAAAATTCCAGATGTATAATTTTCGGTACTGCTAATTCCTTTCATTCTTCTCCAATCAACTTTTTGCGATAAAATAACTATTGCTGAATAGCCTCAATCACTTCCAGATTCACTTTCTTAACCGCAGGGATATTTAATTTATCCACTTTCCGGTCGTAGGTCATTAATCCGTTTACTTCGCCTTCCACGTCTGTTGTTTGTGTGTAAATAGCAGCAGATAATCCCTTTTTAGCAAACTCTTTTAATTGATGCGCATACTTCACATATTCCGCTGTGGTTTCTCCGCTACTTTTTAGATTGATATAACCCCAGTTTTTATCGTTGTTCCATAAATGATCTTTTACCGGTAATCCTATGCCGCCATACTCTCCTAATACCGTAACCCAATCCGGACTATTCATTTCCAAAACAGGCGCGGGATATTGGTGAATGTCTACCATGTCTCCGGTTCGGTAATGATTGCCACCGCTTGCAGGATTGACCAATCTGCTGGGGTCGTATGCCTTGGTCCACTCCGAAATCTCCACCGTTTTAAACTGCCCCCAGGCTTCGTTAAACGGCACCCAAACCGCAATGCTTGGATAGGAGTATAGGTAATCCAAAATTTCTTTCCATTCCTTTTTGTAAATGGCTTCCGATTTCGCAGTACGTATCAGTTCCTTGCCATTAAAAAAACCTCTGCCTTGCCACTTTGTACTGCTATCGCCACTTGGCATATCCTGCCAAACCAGCATGCCTATTTCATCGCAGTGCGTGTACCATCGGGCAGGCTCTACCTTCACATGTTTCCGGATCATATTGAAGCCCATCTCCTTCGTTTTAACAATGTCATATTTTAGAGCTTCATCCGTCGGGGCAGTGTACAAACCATCCGGCCACCAACCCTGATCTAAAGTGCCAAACTGGAAATAGGGTTTGTTATTTAATTGCAAACGAACAATGCCGTCTTTGTCCTTGCCCGTAGAAAGCTTGCGCATGGCGAAGTAGCTTTTGACTTCATCGGAAACTTTTCCTTTGCTGATTAATTTGATGGTTGTTTGATAGAGGAAAGGAGATTCCGGTGACCAAAGCTTTGCATTTTGAATGGGTATTTCAATCGTTTCACCAATGGCCGCTTTGCTTTTGAAAATTAATTTACCGTTTTCCAGCACACTGATTTCTACCAAATCACCAAAACTTGCGCCGGTCACTTCAGGCGTGATCCGGACAAATTTTTCATCAATATCAGGAACGGTTTTTAGTGCGGTGATGTGTTGTTTAGAAACAGGTTCTAACCAGACTGTTTGCCAAATTCCTGTAACAGCTGTGTACCAAATGCTGTGGGGGTTTTTCACTTGTTTGCCGCGGGGTTGCGGTCCATCATCTGTCGGATCCCAAACTTTTACCGTAATTTTTTGGGCTGATTGTGTTAGAAAAGGAGTGATATTGAACGAAAAAGGAGTGTAGCCGCCTGTATGCGAACCAACTAAAATGTCGTTGATCCAAACTTCTGTTTTCCAATCAACTGCTCCGAAATTTAATAAAATATCTCTTCCTTTCCAATTTGCCGGAACGGTAAAAGTGGTATTGTACCAAAGATTTTTTAATACACCAACAGATTTCATCACGCCGGATAGGCTTGACTCTGCCGCAAAAGGTACCAGAATTTTTCCATCGTATTTTGTTGGTGAATTGCCGCCCAGATCTGTGACGGCGTAATCCCACAAACCGTTTAAGTTTTTCCAGTCCTGCCTTTCCATTATTGGTCTTGGATATTCTCCCAGAACATTTTTCGGGTTTATTTTATCCGCCCATTCTGTTTTTATTTTATCGCCGGCAGGTTTCCATTGTGCAAACAGTGGAGAGGATGCTACTAAAAATCCTAATAAAATGAGGGTCTTAAATTTCAAGTTCATTTATTGTTATAGTTAAAGGATGAAATAGGATTGAAGTTATTCTAAAATTAATATTTATTTGATGCGCAATACCAATAAAAAGTATTCAAGCAATTTATCTACCTACTACGAATATTTATCGTTTTTTTTCTTTGCTTTTTAGTCGTCTATAGCAACTGGTTAGATGAGGCAACACCGTTTTTTGTTGTCTTATTCTTCATTCGAACACACCTGTTTCAATATTCGCTTTTTTTAGAAATCAGCTTTCGTAAATAATATCCTGCCTGAACCATTTTATTTTTTCTCTAAGGCATGCGCATATTTGGAGAGAATATCTAAGGTGCTCTTATCCGTATTAAAAATAGAATTTAAACCTTGTGCCTCTCCGTACGGATCGCCTGTGTATATTTTGTCTCCGGGCTTCCACATGTAGTCTGCTTGTTGACCACGACCTTCGCCACCCCAGGCCCAAAAATTCATGCCTGCTAAAGGTTTTCCTGCTTCAGCAGAATTCTTGAGCATCTTCAAAATAAACTCATAGTATTTGTCTCTTGCCGTGGTTGGGCTTTCGGTAGAAAATTTTTCATTGTCCCGTACAAAACCAAATTCTTCCACAACCGTCGGCTTATTTAGTTTTACGGCTAAATCAACGTGTTCATCAATGTATTTTTTGGTACGTGCCAGGGCACTTTCCAACATCTCTGGTTTGTCTGCTTTATACCAGCCCCAGTTTTTTGGCCACATGTGAAACGTCATATAATCAATGTGTTTGCTCTCCTGCGATTGTAACGTAAAATCTAAACTATTTAGATTCCCCTGGCTCCCTTCACCTCCCGTGCTGACCAACTGATTTGGAGCAAGCGAATGAATGTAACCGGCCGTTTCGTCTACACATTTGCTGAATACTTTCATGCTTTCCGCCGGGTCTCCTGCCTTAGAAGGACGCGGTTCGTTTGCCAATTGCCAGGTCATTACAGCAAGATCATTTTTGTAAAGTTTCTTTGTGTAAATGTTTCGGCGATTTATAATCATGCGAATGTATTTGCGGTACAATTCCTGCGCTTTGTCGTTTGTGTAAAAACTGGCAGAAAACTTCATGGCATCATCCCAGGTATGTTCTTTATTGGTACCTGGGTCAAAAACCGGTTTGCCTGTTGTCCATGAAACATATTGCGCCATTCCGCCGGTCCAATCCCAATAATTATTCAGCATTAAAACTGCCCGCATATCTCTCTTGCCCATTTCTGCCAATAGAAAGTCCAGCCCTTGCAAAAGTGTCTCGTTATATTCTCCGTTTTTATATTGAAACGGCGGACTCAAGGGTAAGCCAAAATCAGATTCTTCGGAGGCCGCCGCAATGCGTAGATTTTTAACGCCCAGTTTCTGCAATTGATCCAGCTCCCTGATCAGTCGCGCCCTGTCTCCATAATCTGCATCAGCGCCTAAGTAAGCACCATACCAAAAATTGGCGCCAACAAAATGATATGGTTTATTATTTATAGTAAAATTGATGCCTTTCACTTTTACAAAATCCTTTGCTGTTTTACACGAAAAAAGAAGGACACTCATTGCCAGAATTGCCATGCTTTTTATAATGTTTAGTCTTGTCATTATCTACTTTTTTTTAGTATTTGATGATTGCTGCTCATTCCAATTCCGGAATTAGGATTTCTCTTATACACATTAACCCTTTCATTTGCGAATCTTGATAAACAGTGTAATTTGTAATTCGAAAAATTCTTCATTTTGAATAATGCCTCATTTATTTTGTTTCCGTGATTGATTTACAAACATATATTTAATGCGGATCAAAAACTGATACTTTTTAATCATTTTATAGATGAATAACGACATTTATGTAATTTTTTAATTGTGTTCGTTTATTTTAGGTTTGGAATCTGCTATTGTATTTCAAGGAAAATTTTATATTTAAAAGTAAGAATAACAGAAACTTTCATTTTTGGCTTGGAAAGAATTCGGCATAAATAATTTAAATTCGATTCGACAGGTTTCTGGTAGTTTTTTGTCCTTTAATAATAGATATAGCCATCCTTTGAACAATTTAGAATGGAATTTCAATAAACAGTACACATGAAAAAAGCCTTATTAATTACGACAATACTTTCTCTAATAGGTGTGATGAGTTTCGCCCAAAAGCCAAACAATGTCGTTTGGAGTATCGGAAAAGCAGATCAATCGCCCAATGAATTTGCTTTAGCGCCGGATGGTTTTAAAAATTTTGTAGGGAACGATTTCGGCTACGAGGATAAATTTTACCTGGTTAATTATTCACACGAACGAAAAGATTTTCCGTATGTATTACCCGGCATTGTTGATACCTGGGGAGGCACGTATCAATGGTCCGGTTGGCGTAATAATAATATCAATATACTGTTTGGTATAAATAATCAGCCGACGGCCGGCAACTATAAATTGGTGATCAGGTTAAGTGATTATGCAAAAAAGTTCCTGCCACAGATCAAAGTAAGCATTAATAATTTCGACAAATTTATTCAACTAAGCGCCGAAGGATATGATGCAGCAAAGCAAGCAGTGGCGAGTAAAATGGAGCCTACGGTAGATTCTCTTTCCTTAATGGGAGATTTGTCGAAGGCAACACCAAAGATCCTTGAAATTCCCATTGATGCGGGTGTATTGAGGAAAGGAGGCAACATCATTCATCTAACGGTGCTGCGTGGGTCGTGGATCATGTTCGATGGCATCACCTTAGAAAGCGATAAAAAAGTAGATGTGCAAACACCGGGAGATTTTTTTATTAAGGCTGTGAAACCGGCGACGTATGAAATAGAAAATGATGGCAAACAATTTCAGCCACTTCTAATCAATATTCAGCATTTAAAGGGGCTTCCGAAAATGACTGTTCTCCTGGATGATCAACCTGTTTTTAATGAAATTGTAGAACAGGGAAATTATGATTTTGAAGTGCCGATGCCAGCGCTTCTTTCGCCGAAAAACAGCACCTATAAAATATTGGAAAATGGGATACTGATTCAAAGTGGCCAGGTCAAAAGATCCAAACAGACTACCCAAACTTTGGCAGATTACGTTGATACCAGGTTAGGAACGGCGCACTCGCGTTGGATGATCGCGCCCGGACCATGGATGCCGTTTAGTATGGTGAAAATGAGTCCGGATAATCAAAATGCGGGTTGGCAGGCTGGGTACGATCCGATTTATGAAAGTGTCGGAACCTTTAGTCATATCCATGAGTGGACGATGGGCGGGTTAGGTATTTTTGCCAGTAATGGAAAATTGAAAACAACTATTGGGGATGAACTTCATCCGGGATCCGGCTATGGTTCCCGCATTGATAAAAGAGGGGAGAAGGCAGGCATTGGTTTGTACGAGGTGATGCTGACGGATTATAATATTAAAGCAGAAGTAACGGCGACGACCCGCTGCGGTTTCGAACGATTTACCTTCCCGAAAGACCGGGACAGTTCGCGCATTTTAATTGATCTGCATATTCCGTCTGAATATGATTACCAGCTAAAAGAAATTCAATTGAAAAAAGTGAGCGATTACCGCATCGAAGGCTTCGCGCATCAATTGACGCCAACAGTTTGGAGTAATGACGCCGACCAGGATTACACTGTCTATTTTGTGATTGAATTTGATCAACCAATAAAAAACCTTGGTGCCTGGATTGATGATAAACTGAAGTCCGGTGATTTTTTT
>JBBSUB010000274.1:0-5646 GCA_038235345.1 Chitinophagales bacterium | reverse complement strand
CAATACATTCAGGCTCTGTTTATTCCAGGTTTTTGCATAATTTAAAATGATATCGATGCCTGTATTAGTTGTATTCACAGCGTTGGCAAAAAACTGTAATTGAGAAATATTCAATTCATCCAGTATTGGTTTCAAGGCAGTGGAATTATCAAATTGACCTGAAAGTACCACCCGGTTTTTTATTTTCACCAGGTAACCATCCACCGTAATTGTAAAATTATCAAATGGTTTCGCCGTAAAACCAAGACTTGCATTCACAGACTTTTCCTGTGTTAGTTTGGGAATTCCAGCGGATTTGGTAATAGAGCTGTAATTCGGGGCTAACTTGACATCGAAGGATACACCTCCCTGGAAATTCGTAAATGTATTGCTGAAATTAATTTGTTGTAAAGAAGGAGCCCTGAAACCGGTGCTCACAGATCCTCTGACATTTACCTTCGGCGAGACCTTGTACCGGGTGGCAAATTTGTACGTACTTAAAAATCCAAAGTCACTGTAATTCTCTGCCCTTACTGCTCCTGTCGCAAGCCATTTTTCTGTAACGTCAAGATCTGCCTGTACATAAACTCCTTCGGTATATCTTTTTGCATTGACCTCATCGGCCGGTTGAAATCCCGGGAAACCCTGGGAGCCGGAGGCTTTACCATTTGGAATGTCGAAATTAAAATAGGATGCTTTTTCTCCGGCATATATTTTATACTGCTCAAACCTGAATTCTCCACCTGCAGAGAAAACAAGACCCTGTGCTACTAACGGAATATTTTTACTAAAATCTACATTGGTTGTATTTTGTAAAAAGCTGAATCCTCCGTCATCAAAATGATTTTGATGCACTCCGGCGGCACCAAGAGATGCATTGTATGTTTTATCGCCGTAGTAATGGAAATTATTTTTGCCGATGGTATTACTTACATCCCAACTCCAATCTTTTTTTGTGGTGCCCTTGAAGCCAGCTGCAAAAGAGCCATCGCTGATTTTAGTCTGAATGTGCGGATTAAAGATAGTATCCGGATTGTTACCCGTAACGGGTACGCTTATCATGTAATTCGGATCATAGATTAATTTACCGTTAGCATCTGTAGGAAATCTTTCGGGCCGTGCTGCACCGGGGTCGCTGTAATTATGAAAGGATCTTGTGTAGGCATACGCATCGGATGATTTGGTATTATATCCTCCAAAAGCATAAAAAGATGTTTTGGTAGAAGCAATAGGAATTTCCATATTTATCATGGTACCACCACTATTCACAGAGGCATCTCCTACAGCCCGTCGACCTGTATTAAGTGGCAGACTTCCTTCCTTACTTAAATCGTTATTTAGAACTTGCCGGAATGTTTTTTCCTGGGTGAAATAAACGGCCGTTATGTTTATAAAACCTGTTTTTGATTTGCCAAGTGCAAATCCTTTATTGATACTTGCATTAAATGCCTTTCCATCGAGGCCATCACCATATATATATTGAGAATGAAGCGCTTTTTCAAAATGAGGATTAAATTTCTTATCATAATAACCTGAACCACCAAGATCTATTTGCCAATCAGTTTGTTTTTTTAACACCAAATTCATTACTCCCGCGATAGCATCAGAGCCATATTGTGCGGATGCTCCGTCTCTTAAAATTTCTACACGGTCAATAGATGCTTCCGGGATTGCGTTCAAATCAGTACCTGAATTTCCACGTCCTCTAGTACCAAAAATAGCCACGAATGCAGTTTGATGCCTGCGTTTGCCATTTACTAAAACCAATGTTTGATCCGGACCTAAACCTCTCAGTGTAGCGAGGTCAATTTGGTCGGCACCATCACTACCACTTTGCTTATTAAAGTTAAAAGACGGTGCAGCATAATTAAGTAAAGACGTGAGGTCAGATCTGCCTGATGAGAGATTTGCATCACCTAAATTAATCACATCAATGGGCACAGGAGATTCCAGTTTTACTCTGCCGCTTCCCCTGCTTCCCAGGAGAACGATTTGTTCTAACTGGGTTATTTCTGCGGTCATCACGGTTGAAAGAAATGACAAATCCTGAATGATCACCTGGTGTATTTTATATCCCGTGGAAGTAAAAGTCAGCACATCACCTTTCTTTGCTGCAATAGAAAATTCCCCATTTGAATTGGTTGTTGTACCGGCTCCGGAGGATTTGACGATAATTGAAACACTTTCGATTGGGTTTCCCTGTGTATTTGTCACTTTCCCTTCAATTTTCTGGGCATTAACTGAAAAAACGAAAAGAAAGAAAATAAATGTTGCCTGTATATGCTTTTGTATCCGTTTCATAAGAAAATTTTAAAAATTAAAAATGAATGATACCAAAATGAATTATAAGAACCCGTTAAATACTAATTGGTATATATTTTAATATCAAAGCTATTGACTTATTTTAATAGATAATTTATTTTTTTAAATGAACCATTATTTCCGATTTGATTTCTATCCAAGGTAAAAACGGTTTTAAAATTGGTGCTTATTTTTTAGCTGTAAAGAGTAGAATGTCTTATCGAACCTTATCATCTTTAATTATATTAAAGGATCAACCGGAATTTTAATAAATTTATACAGAAATACTATTAGTTCATTAAGGAGGAATTCTTCTTTTTGATAAGGGAATTCTATCGGCAACAATAAAACACAACTCATGATAAAGCTTCTTTTTGCATTAATCATTATGTTTTTTTCTATGACCAGTATAGCACAACATCTTACACCCCGGCAATTGTATCCTGGACTTTTTGAAGATATCCAGTTATCGGATATTTATCCCGACAGCAAAACCTTTCCGGATGTAATTCCGTTAAAAGATCCGAAGAAAATCATGAAGAATTACCTAGTTGAAAAAAATAAACCCGGTTTTTCTATAAAAGAATTTGCTCAAAAGAATTTCAAATTGCCGCCATCAAAAGCAACCGGTTTTGTATCAAACCCGGCTTTAGGTTTAAGGCATCATATCGACACTTTATGGACAGTGCTGCATCAACATGTTTCCACTCCTTCAGAATTTTCGACCTCTTTAATTCCTCTGCCAAATGCGTATATTATTCCCGGAGGAAGATTTCGCGAAGTCTATTATTGGGATTCTTATTTTACGATGTTGGGATTAAAGGAAGCGGGCAAGATCAGCATGATCGAAGAAATGGTGGATAATTTTGCCTGGCTCATAAAAACGGTTGGCTTTATTCCAAATGGAAATCGAACATATTATCTGACCCGCTCCCAACCTCCTTATTTTTCGCAGATGGTTGCGTTACTTGCCTCTGTAAAAGGGGAGGATGTATTGATTAAATATTGCGATGCTCTTGAAAAAGAATATAATTTCTGGATGAAAGGAAGAAACGAATTAAAACCAGGAAGTGCTAAAGACAATGTAGTAATGCTTGGTGATGGAAGTGTGTTGAACAGGTATTGGGATGCCGGTGATTATCCCAGGGAAGAATCCTATAAAGAAGATTTGATGGCAGCAAAAAAGAGCAAGCAGATTCCGAAAGAATTTTACAGGAATATCCGTGCCGCTGCAGAATCAGGCCTGGATTTCAGCAGTCGCTGGTTTGCCGATGGTCAAACACTTGGTACCATTATTACCACTGATTTTTTAGCCGTTGATTTAAATGGATTGCTATTTCATTTGGAAAATACAATTGCCAAAGCCAACAAGTTAAAAGGGGATTTCAAACGCGCGGAATTATTTCTTAAAAAAAGTAAAGACAGAAAAAGTGCCATGCAGAAATATTTCTGGAATCCGTCCCTGGATTGCTTTACAGATTACAACTGGAAGTTAAAGGAATTCTCTACGCAGAAAACGCTTGCCGGATTAATGCCCTTGTATTTTAATCTTGCTACAAAAGAGCAGGCTGGAAAAGTGGCGCTTTTAACTGAGAAGGAGTTTTTAAAACCCGGAGGACTTTTGACTACCTTAAAAAATACCGGTGAGCAATGGGATGCACCGAATGGCTGGCCTCCTTTGGAATGGATTTCTATTGTGGGATTAAATAATTATGGGTATAAAAAATTAGCAGATACCATTGCAACCCGATGGATAAAAATAAACACAGATGTATTTATGCAAACCGGGAAACTCATGGAGAAATACAATGTATCTGACATGGGCCTTACAGCAGGTGGCGGCGAGTATCCTTTGCAGGATGGATTTGGTTGGACGAACGGTGTTTTACTGAGTTTGTTGAATAAATATTCTTCAAAATAATTTCTTCCATTGTTCCTCCGGATAAATCATTTAACTCTATATAACCCCAAAAGTTCAAACACGAATTTTTAGGCACTAATTACACGAATTTTTCTATATCCATGTAAAGTTATTTTTCTTAAAATACAGACCTTAACTTATTAGAATAATAAAAAAGAGGAAAGACTTTCAATTACGAAAGACCTTCCTCTTTTTTATGAAACCTGTTGTTGATTTTGTCGGCTAAAAGATGTTTACTAATTAATGACGGGTAAAATGATTTTTGATTGATTTTTTGCATCATGAAATACCCTGATGGTTGATTTTTGAAAATCTTTTAAATCTGACTCCGGAATACGCATAAATTTTTGTGGGTTCATATCCACCAAAGGGAACCAACTGCTTTGCACCTGCACCATTATTTTATGCCCTTTTTTAAAAGTGTGCAGTACATCATTCAGATCAAACTTTACTTCAGATACTTTTCCGGGAACAAAAGGCTCGGGAGTGACATAATTATTTCTTAATTTTCCGCGCATTACTTCCGCGCGTACAAGACGTTGAAAACCTTTGCCATCGTTTATTTGGTCTGTTTGAGGAATATCAATTTCATTTTCCGGAACCACATCAATCAGTTTTACGATAAAGTCGGCGTCTGTTGTTGAAAGACTCACAAAAATATCCGCTATTATTTTTCCGCCGATTGTGATATCCTCCGTTAACACAGGGGTTTCATACGTCAATACATCCTTTCGTTCCGATGCAAATCTTTGGTCTTCTATCATGTATTCATTATTTCGGCGACCGGAAGTTTTGGCAGTATAAGGGACAGGATTTGCAGGATCACTTATATATTCAGAAAATGAATTTTTCGCTTTACCTGTTTGAGTAGACAGTTTTTTGTCTGCTGAAAAATAATAGGAAACCTCTTTGATATTATTTAATGGCCATTTATCAAAGTGTCGCCATTTATTGCTACCTGTTTCAAAAAGCGTGGCTTCAGATGCGTTGAATCTTCCTTTGTCCTTCAAATAATAATTAAAGAATACTGTTTGAAGACTATCCTGGAAATACTGACTGGTATTGCTTTGGAAGTTATAGGAACCAAATTTATCCCATCCTGGCCGGGACCAAGCGCCATGTGTCCACGGTCCCATCACTAAGTAATTGTTATTCACAGGACTTTGCGTTTCAATGGCTGAATAGGTATGCAACGCACCAAAAAGATCTTCTGCATCAAACCAGCCACCCACAACAAGGCACGGAATGGAAATGTTTTTCAGATACTGACGGATATTCCTTTTTTGCCAATAATTATCATAGGTGTCATGTTCTAAATATTCATTCCAGATATAACTCCGGTGATTGAAATATTTTTCTGATTGTGTGTTTTTAACAGGGCCCAGTTCCAGGAAAAACTTGTAGGCATCATTGCTTTGAGAGGTAAAAATTGGTCCGCCATAATT
>JBBSUB010000273.1:0-5665 GCA_038235345.1 Chitinophagales bacterium | reverse complement strand
TTTTCATTACTCAGCAATCAGTGTCGTTGACTTAAGATCTTAATTGCCCTGTTAGGAGGAAGCTCCTACGGAGCTTTAAGAATTCATAATGTAAATCTTCTATAAACAGGTAGCTCCTAAGGAGCTTAAGTCAACGGCATTGATTCATCAATGCACAAACTTATAAGACGGAGAGTATAAATCAAAACTACAATGCGTTCCTGTCTCTCAAATTAAAAAAGAATGGCATTGTTTGAATGTCAATGTTTTTGAAAGAGGACTTTTTGAAAAAAATAATTCAACACCACTTAAAATCATATCAAATATGAAAAAGAACAACTTACTTATTCTGCTGATAATATTCTGCCTGATGAATGTTACTTATGGACAGCAACAGCCCAAAATACAGGGTAAGTGGGAAGAATTATTTGAAGGGCCTTCTATCCCTGCGGATCGTGATCAATGGATGGCAGGAATGAAGGAATGGAGATCGAGTGAACGTAAAAACCTTGATTATCAGAATTCCGAATATTTGCTTCCTCAATTGAGTTGGCTAAAAAATACCTTTGTTTATGTACAGATGATGGCGCATGATCGCTATTTCTTTGACCCTGTTTCTCGAAAATATACAGTACACAAGTATTTGAATGATTTGAAAAGACGTTATGGAGGTATTGATGCTGTTCTTATCTGGCCCACTTACCCGAATATGGGTATTGACAACCGTAATCAATATGATTTATTACATGATCTACCGGGCGGAATAAAGGCTGTTAGGCAAATGATCATAGACTTCAAAAGGAATGGAGTAAGGGTGTTTTTTCCTATCATGGTTTGGGATCATGGCACAAGAAAAATCGCATTGACTATGCCTGTCGCTCTGGTGAAAGAGATGAAAATAATTGGTGCTGATGGTATGAATGGTGATACTATGTTGGGTGTGCCGGAAGACTATAAAAATGCTTCTGATAGCCTTGCTTATCCATTAGTATTTCAACCGGAAATATCTATAAAAGATCTGAAAATGGTGCAGTGGAATACCTCTAGTTGGGGGTATTACTTCAATTTCACTTTTGTGCCGGGGGTAAGTATTTATAAATGGCTGGAACCGCGTCATCAAGTGTTTGTAACCAATCGTTGGGCAATTGACAGAACCAATGATCTGCAATATGCATTTTTCAACGGCGTAGGCTACAATGCCTGGGAAAATATATGGGGTGTATGGAACCAGGTATCTGATAGAAACGCAGAAGCTGTTCGCAGAATAGCAAACATATATCATGAATTCCCTGGCATCTGGAACAGTAGTGAATGGGAGCCACACATCCCTACTTTGCAAAAAGGAGTTTTCGCATCTAAATTCCCTGGTTTGGATAAAACAATTTATACCATCGTAAATCGTGATAGCTTAGATCACTCCGGAAAGCAATTACAGCTACCCTATAAAGAAAACATGTTATATTATGATATCTGGAACGGAACGACTTTAACTCCCAAAAAAGTAAATGATAGTATTTTTCTAAGCTTACCGATAGAGGAGCATGGCTTCGGTGCAATTCTGGCGATTAAATCATCAATTTTAAATAGTTCTTTCGGTCGGTTTTTGCATATTACAAATGCTATGGCAAAGAGGCCATTAACAAGTTTTTCTACGGACTGGAAACCTATATCCCAACAAATAGTTCCCACCAAAAGGACAAATTTAGCTAAGAAAGCACCTGCAGGAATGATATTAATACCCGGCAACAACAACTATGTTTTTGAGTCAAAAGGTGTAATGATAGAAGGCGATCCCCTTCCTACAGCGGTTGGCATTCAACATCCCTGGGAAACCCATCCGGCACGTTCACAAAAACATACAATGAATATTCCTTCGTTTTACATTGATAAATATCCAATAACTAACCAACAATTTAAAAAGTTTATAGACGCTTCACATTATCGTCCTAAAGATGATCATAATTTCTTAAAAGACTGGAAAAATGCAATGTATTCTGATGGCTGGGATAATAAACCAGTTACATGGGTTTCTATGGAAGATGCAAGAGTTTATGCAGTGTGGGCCGGAAAAAGATTACCACACGAATGGGAATGGCAATATGCTGCACAAGGAAACGATCTTCGTCTTTATCCCTGGGGAAATGAAATGGATGCTGACAGAATGCCTGCGCTCGATTCTGGTCGCACCATGAGTCCACCTGCTAATGTTAATGCTTTTCCAAAGAGCGCAAGTACTTTTGGAGTAATGGATATGGTAGGAAATGTATGGCAATGGACCGATGAATATGTAGACGAGCATACGCGGGCAGCAGTATTAAAAGGAGGAGGGTATTACCGTGCAGTAACCTCACACTGGTATTTCCCAAGAGCTTATGAATTAAATAAGTATGGAAAATACCTCCTTATGGCACCCAGTCTAGACCGGTCTGGCACGATCGGTTTCCGGTGCGTAAAAGATAAATAGCTTTTGAAAGGCATCTCTCTTTTTTACACATTGGACAGCATTAAATATAGCAGATACAAATCTTATAACCACAAAAATTACGATTTATGTTTATTGTACAAAGTTATGCTGTGGCAGTTATATTTTGTGTAGTGACTATGCTCTGTTGGGGATCATGGGCAAATACGCAAAAGTTAGCCAGCAAAAGCTGGCGGTTTGAATTGTTCTATTGGGATTACGTGATTGGAATACTTATTTTTTCAACTATTTCCGCTTTCACACTGGGCAGTTTTGGCAATGAAGGCAGAAACTTTTTAGACGATTTGCAGCAGGCGAGTATAGCTAATATAGGAAGTGCTTTTCTGGGTGGAATTATTTTTAATGCAGCTAATATACTTTTATCTGCTGCCATTGCTATAGCTGGAATGGCAGTCGCTTTTCCATTGGGTATAGGTGTTGCTTTGGTGTTGGGTGTATTGATAAATTATGCAGGGGATCAGAAAGGTGATCCTCTATTTATATTTTTAGGAGTAGCATTAATCGTAATTGCAATTATATTAAATGCAAAGGCTTACCGTAGAAGCATATCAATGGCAAAAAAAGTATCTTCAAAAGGCATTTTGCTCTCTCTTTTAGCTGGGGTACTTATGTCATTCTTTTATAGATTCATTGCTGTTTCAATGGATCTAAACGATTTTGTGTATCCGGCTGTTGGTAAGATGACTCCCTATACAGCGGTGTTCATTTTCTCAGTTGGAATTTTTCTAAGTAATCTTTTATTCAATACCGTTTTAATGAGAAAACCGATTGAAGGACCTCCGACCGGTTATGGTGAATATTTTAGCGGAAGGTTTAATACTCATATGGTAGGTGTTCTTGGCGGTTTGATCTGGGGGCTTGGCAATTCTTTTAATTTAATAGCGGCAGGGAAAGCGGGTGCTGCTATTTCGTATGGTTTGGGACAGGGAGCTACCCTCATAGCGGCATTATGGGGGGTGTTCGTTTGGAAAGAATTTAAAAACGCTCCAAAAGGAACAAATAAGCTTCTAACATGGATGTTTCTTTTTTTTATAATTGGAATAGTACTGATAATATATGCAGGATTAGAATGAAAATCTTTCCACTTTTCAAATAGCCGATTGTTTTGTTCAGTCAGCGAGGGCGCAGGTCCCATATAATGTATGTGGAACCAAGTATCTGACCGAAACGGGGAAGCGATCCGCAGAATAGCAAAATATTCCCTGAGTTTTCGAGAACAGGAAACAGCACTGAATGAGCGCTGCGCAAGCCTACTTTGCAAAAAGAAATTTTCGCATCTAACTTCCCTCGTTTGGACGAACCCATGTAAAAATCATCAGAATGGAACTGGACGTCCCACTTAGTTCTGGCTTTTCCTGGTTTATTATAAATCAAGTTGTTATCAAATTACAGACTAGAAATGTTTTTTTTGCAAGTGAAATAAAATTCAATAGTTTTGTTTTGCATATTTCTTTTACCATAATTGCACACAATTATAATAAAAAATGCATACAGTGACTACCGTAGTCTAAAAATAGTCTAACCAATTGATTTCTTTGATAACTAAATAAAAAATAATAGACTAATGTCCATCAAGATGAATACCACAAAGACTAAAAATTCTGTAGAAACAGCCTATGATTTCACTTTGGACAGTATCGTTCAACGTAAATTTATTCCAGGAGAGGTAATTACTGAAAATTTGCTATCTAAAAGATTTGGAATTGGGCGAACACCCATCAGAGAAGCCGTGAAGAAATTGGAAATAGAAGGTTTGATAGTGACTGAAAAAGGAACGAAAAGAATATATTATTTGTCCGACAAAGATTTGGAAGAAATATTTAATCTAAAAATAGTTATTGAAGGTGCTATTGCAGGCTGGGCGGCTGAAAATAAAGAACTGGAGTTACATCGAAAATTGTCGGATATAATTGCCTTGATGCAAAATTTGGGAAAAGATAGTTTAATAATCGAAAATCCGGAGGAAGCCTTAAAAACCTGGTTAAATCTTGATTATCAGTTTCATGATGTGCTTTTTGACATGGCGGGTAATAAACGAGTTATTCAAATTATCAAGACTCTTAATATCCAGTGGCGTATTTTAAAAGTAGGTTTTACTGCGATTGAAGGCAGGATAAATAAAGCTATTGATGAGCATATATCGATTGGAAATGCAATTCTTAATAATGACGCCAACGTCGCAAAAGAAGAAATGGTTAAACATTTGACGAAATTGAAAGATACTATTTTAAAGTTGTGGCGGACATTTAATTGATTAATTTTTTAAGACATGAATAAATTTCAAAATTGATATGAAAGTTAAAGATGAAGACCTAAAAATGCTCTACGATATGTCTTATCAAATAAGACGTTTATCTCTTGAAATGATTACATATTCACAATGGGGTCATATTGGTGGATCATTTTCTATGGCAGAGATTTTAGCGGTTTTATATTTTCACGAAATGAAAATTGATCCTCAAGAACCATTAATGGAAAACAGGGATAGGCTGATATTATCAAAAGCTCATGGATCACCGGCATTATATGCTGTTCTGGAATTACGGGGATTTATTCCAAAAGATACAATTTATAAGTATTGTGAACTAGGAGGCCTGGAAGGTCATACCCATATTTTAAGTGCAAAGGGAATTGAATCATCAGGAGGCCCGTTAGGTATGGGTTTATCTGTTGCAGTTGGGATGGCATTGGGACTGAGAAAAAAAGAGAATCCGCGTTCCAGAGTATTTTGTATTGTGGGTGATGGAGAGTCTAACGAAGGTAATATATGGGAAGCTGCGATGTCTGCTGCGCATTACCATCTTGACAATTTAATAGTAATCATAGATTATAATAAAACGATGGCAAAAGGATTCGTTTGGGAATTGATGAGTATTGAACCTTTTTCCGATAAGTGGATTGCCTTTGGGTGGAACGTTATAGAAATTGATGGGCATGATATAGAACAGATTATTCAAGCTTTACATGAAGCTCGTTGGCTGAAAACAAACGGAAAACCTACCGTAATAATTGCGCATACTGTGAAAGGTAAAGGTATTGAGCGAGCAGAATTTAATTATAAATGGCACACTCATGCGCCCGATCCGGAAACCGCTGATTCAATGATGCATGAAATTTCAATGACTTATGGTAAACCGGATGAAGGATATAGTAGGCTTAATGAAAAAAAAGTAAAAAGCGCGTTTTATGGAGGTGAATAAAATT
>JBBSUB010000272.1:0-5673 GCA_038235345.1 Chitinophagales bacterium | reverse complement strand
TAAGATGAGAAAGAATAAAAAAACTTAAACGTAAAACGGTTTGAATACGGTGCCGACCTGGCACTGCAAATTTCTTCAAACTTTATGAAAGCTGGAAATACTATTTAAAAAAAATGGTTTTTAGGATAGTACCTAAAGCCCTTTGATTTTATTCCATTTATCCACAGGCCAACTCATGTGGCAATTCAAGAGAGAAAAGCCTTAAAATTCAAAAATAAATTATTGGAGAGATAAAGTCATAATAAAAAAGGCCGCCGTTATAACGGCAGCCTTTAAGTTTTCTTCGGGAAATATATTTATGACGTATATTTTAGAGTGATTATTTTCCGTTCTTGTTTTTCATCTTCCCCTGTTTCCTGTGATTCTCCTCATTCCCCTGATTGTCATGATTATTTTTCATTTTTAGTTTTTGTTCAGGAGTTAATAGATTCTTCATTTGTTCCTTATTCTTTTCTCTTAATTCCTGCAATTGTTGCTTTTTTTGCTCCTGGGTTAAAGCGGAATTATTTTTAATGGCCATGGATTCTGATTGCATTTTAGCCCTCAGGTCTTTCATTCGGATTTGCTGATCCTGTGAAAGATCCATCCCTTTCATTCCTTTGTTTTCTTTCATCCCTTTCATATTTTTGTCACCTTTCATGCCTTTTTGATCATTCATTTCTTTTTGATCTTTCATTCTATTTTCAGAACGCATTTCTTCCTGATTGGCCTTCATGGTGGCTTTTTGGTCAGCGGTTAAAATGCTTTCATTTTTTTCCCTGGTAGCTTTTTGAAGATCCATCATTTTTGATTTCTTTTGATCCGCCGTTAAGGATGCATCATTCTGGATGGCCTGTCTTTGGGTTTTCAGGTTTTCCTGGTTTTCCTTCATTTTTTGTTTTTGTTCAGCAGTCATGTTAAGATTGTTCCAATTATCCTTCACCATTTTTTGATGCTGTACATTCTTTTGTTTTTCAAAAGAGGAATCCTGGATTCTTCTTATTTGAGCATTCATTCCAGTTGTGAAGAATAATGCCGTTATAGCCATTGCGATAATTTTTTTCATGTCTTTTAGTTTTTATAAAGGAATAGATATGAAATGGAAGGCAAGGTTTAATGAGTAAATGTTAAAGCCGTGTTGTAGCTTGAAAATTTTATTTTTATACCTAATAGGAATTTTAAATAGTCCCAACATTTCTAAAATTGGTATAATGCCCGCTAAAGTATATAAAATGGTTTAGCCTATTTTGCAAAAAAAAGTTGCTATAAAATCTGAAATAAGAAATTCTTTCCGCGTAGCTGTAAATAAAAAAATCATTCCTGAAAAGTGTCAATATCTTTTTGGTGTATTGATCAGCTAAACAGGAATGATTCGGAAAATAAAATATGTTACCGGATTATCTTAAAAATAGTAATTCACGATACTTTGGTAATTCCCAAAATTCATCATCTACTAAAAGTTCTAATTTGTCTACGTGGTAGCGGATCTCATCAAAATATTTTCTCACATCGTCACAATAGGCAATAGCCTTTTCACGATAATCTGAAATTTCATTAGCTACTTTCCGGGCTTCAATCATAGATTTAACTCGCTTATTAATCACATTGATGTGCTCAGAAATTTTAAGAGCTATTTGTTTTTGGGAATCATAGTGACTCTCCTCAAACCCCAAATCCTTTAATCCTCTAATATTCTCGATTAAAATATTCTGGTATTTTATAGCTGCCGGTAATACATATGTGCTGGCCATATCACCAATGATCCTTGCTTCAATCTGGATTTTCTTAATGTAATTTTCCAAAAGAATCTCATGACGCGCCTCTAATTCGATTTTGGTAAATATCTTGTGTTTGTCAAATACATATTTAGCCTTTTTACCTACAAAAGCATCCAGGGCTACAGGCGTGGTTTTAAAATTGGATAAACCAATCTTTTCTGCTTCTTTTTCCCATGCCTCGCTGTATCCATCTCCTTCAAATAAAATTGATTTGCTTTCAACAATATATTTTTGAATGATCTGCATTAAAGCAACTTCCTTCTTTTCACCTTTTTCAATCAGGCCGTCTACAGCAATCTTAAATTCTGTAAGTGTATCGCACATGATTGTATTTAATACGGTCATAGGTCCCGCACAATTCGCTGCAGATCCGACTGCTCTGAATTCAAATTTATTTCCGGTAAAAGCAAAAGGAGAAGTGCGGTTTCTATCTGTATTGTCCAACATTAATTCAGGAATACTCTTATGAATATCCATTTTAAGAATTGCCTCATCCTGCTCATCAAAATTAACTCCAACACGTTTTTCAACTTCGTTTAAAACATCGGTTAAATATTTTCCGATAAATATAGAAACAATCGCAGGCGGTGCTTCGTTCGCTCCTAAGCGGTGGTCATTGCCGGCAGAAGCAATGGATGCTCTTAACAAATCAGCATAATCGTGCACTGCTTTAATGGTATTGACAAAAAATGCCAGGAACATCAGGTTTGTCTTCGGCGTTTTTCCCGGGGCTAATAAATTCACTCCTGTATTTGTAGCCAGGCTCCAGTTATTATGTTTTCCACTTCCATTAATCTTAGCAAAGGGTTTTTCGTGGAGCAATACAATAAGATTATGCCTTTTCGCCACTCTGCTCATCACATCCATCAGCAAGGTGTTATGATCTACAGCGATATTCACTTCTTCAAATATAGGCGCACATTCAAATTGAGAAGGTGCTACCTCATTATGCCGGGTACGTAAAGGAATCCCTAATCTATAAGCTTCCTGCTCATAATCCCGCATAAAAGAATAAACTCTTTCCGGAATGGCTCCAAAATAATGATCATCTAACTGCTGGCCTTTTGCGGGCGCATGACCAAAAACAGTTCTTCCAGTCATCATCAGATCCGGGCGGCCACTGGCAATACCTGCATCTATTACGAAATATTCCTGTTCCCAGCCAAGTGTAGCAGACACTTTGGTGATGTTCTTATCAAAATACTGGCAAACATCTACGGCGGCTTTCTCCAGTGCTACAGATGCTTTTAATAACGGAGTTTTAGAATCCAGTGATTCACCTGTGTAAGCAACAAATATGGTTGGTATGCACAAGGTCTTTCCATTTCCCATTTCCATAATAAACGGCGGGGAAGACGGATCCCAGGCAGTATAACCTCTGGCTTCGAATGTGGCTCTGATACCTCCGCTTGGAAAGGAGGATGCATCCGGTTCTTGTTGAATGAGCGCTGCACCGTCAAATTCCTCGAGGGCAGTTCCATCTCCTTTCAAAGTAAAGAAGGAATCATGCTTTTCCGCTGTTGCTCCTGTAAGTGGTTGAAACCAATGAGTGTAATGGGTTACTTCCCTTGATTCGGCCCAGTTCTTTAAGGCAGAGGCAATTTGATCGCCCATCTTCCGGTCAATTTTTGTTTGATTTTTTATGGAAGAGACAAGACTTTTATATGCTTCATCACTCATAAATTCCCTGGCCTTTTTGAGGTTGAAAACATTTTCTCCAAAAAATGATGTGATTTTTTCGGATGGAGGAACTTCATAAAATTTGGTTCTTGAAAAATGTTGGTGTAAGGCGTTTAACCGTAATGATTTCATTTATTTTAAATTAGAGCACAAAAAAACAACAAAATTCATAAAAAAAATCATTTATTTTTTCTTAATTCCTATTTTTAAACATAACTATATGGAGAATAGTTAGATATTTTATATGTTAATGTATTTTCGGATTGGGAAATCTTAATATTTTTCGCACACTTTCCCAATCTGTATAGACTAAAACAGGAAGCATCAAAAATGGAAAATAAATACTTCGATAACGTACGAATGCACCTAAAATGGGAATTGTATATCCTATGACTAACAGCATGCTCAAACTAAAAAAAAGCAGGAAATAAATAAGTGGCGGTACTACCTTTCCTTTCTTTCTAAAAAAAAGAAATACCAGGAATAAAAGTTCAAATACAAATATTTCCAGAGCAAATGGTATATATACCCATTTTTCTCCTTCGAATAAATATGGTCGTAAGAAGACATGATTCAATGCCTGCGGAGTATTTTTTATAAATCCTATTAAATTTGGTTGAAGATCATTTGTGGGAAGAGAAGAGCCTGCAAGCCCGGAAAGGTTAAGGAATTCAGATTGACGTTTACTGATATATTCAGGTAGATTTATTTTGGGGGATATAAACGATGAAATGAAAAACAGAATCGTAAAAAAAGAATAAATACTGATATATATTTTCAGGGGTTTTGTTCTCCGGATTTTAGTAACGAATAAAGCAACCAGTGCCGGAATCAATACTATAAGTACAAACGATCTTATAAAAAGAATGAACAAGATGCAGAGAAAAATATACAGTATTCTTTTCAATTCTCTTTTCTTACAGTAGAAGTATATGTGGTAAATAAGAAGAGATAAAGACAGGAGCAATATACCTTCTTTATGAGGGAATGAACTATAGAATAAAGTAGAAGGAAGTAGGAAAGAAACTACAATGAGTGGATATTTTGAGTTGGGAAAAATATCTATAAATGCCCTGTAAAATGCAACAGGTCCGAAAAATATAAGACAATTAAAAAGAAGTGTGTTAATCAGAAAATCTTTAAAACTAATCAAATTAAAAAGAGATAGTAATTTGATGATCAGATTCGGCCCAAGATTATTCCAGAAGGAATTGGTCGTTGAAAAAAAGCCGGAATAACCATTTCCGTACCCATCCATAAAAAGATTAGAGAAATAGATTTTTGGATCCGAAAAGAGTAATTCATATTCTTCAATCCCGAATTGTTGGTAACGCATTGAATCCGAACCGGGATAATAGAATAAATTAAAATAATAGCCGCCTACCGCCACGATAATTCTAATCAGGAATAAAGAAACCAGTAGTTTTGCACCTAAGCCCGATTTGGTAAAAAATGGATTACGGGTGATAAACCAGCAAAACAAAATTAATAAGCAAATAAAATAGATGTAAAACAAGCAGAATTTTTTAAATGTGGGAAGTTAGTTAAAATAATTACACCACAATACACAGTATAAAGTTTAGGACATTGTACCTTTGCATTTTTTATACATTATGGATATAACATTTGAAACAGCTAAAAAACTCGGGCTGACAAAAGATGAGTTTGAAAAAATTTGTGAAATTCTTGGTCGTACACCCAATTTTGCTGAATTAAGCGCCTATTCGGTGATGTGGAGCGAACACTGTAGTTATAAGAACTCTATAAAGTGGTTGAAAACCTTGCCCCGGGACGGAGCCCGGCTATTGGTAAAAGCTGGTGATGAAAATGCCGGCCTGATGGACATCGGTGATGGACTGGCTGTCGTTTTTAAAATTGAAAGTCACAATCATCCTTCCGCAATTGAGCCTTTCCAGGGCGCGGCTACAGGGGTAGGTGGTATTCATCGCGATATTTTTACCATGGGAGCAAGGCCAATTGCTACGCTGAATTCACTTCGTTTTGGAGACATAAAGGAAGCTAAAACCCAGCATCTTGTAAACGGTATTGTGAATGGTATTGGACATTATGGCAACTGCTTTGGTGTACCAACAGTAGGTGGTGAAATATATTTTGAAGAATGTTATCATACAAATCCTTTGGTGAATGCAATGAGTGCCGGAATTGTTCGTGTGGGCGAAACCGTTAGTGCAACTGCAGAGGGTGAAGGGAATCCTGTATTTATTGCCGGTAGTGC
>JBBSUB010000271.1:0-5686 GCA_038235345.1 Chitinophagales bacterium | reverse complement strand
CCTAACGGAAAGAATTTTGTTTTAACCCGTAAAGATTCAAGAAATCTGAAATCACTTTGGGTCATTGATAATGTAGGGGGAACCAGGCCTATTTTGGAAACGTATAAATACCAGATGCCGGGTGAAGTGGATTCTACAAACCAGGAGTTATATCTTTTTGACTTTGGTAAGAAAACGCATAAGCTCATTGATGTATCCGCATTTAAAAATCAGCAAATCGGATTGTGGTCTGCAAAATTGCCTAAAGCAGTTATAGAAGACGAACCCAGGGTACTTACCTGGTTAGGAAATAATGAAAGCTTTTATATTAACCGGACCAGCAGGGATCAGAAAAAAATTGATATACTAAGGGTAGATCTGAATGGAAAAGTAACGGTATTAATTACGGAACGCAGCAACTCTTACCAGGATGTTCAGCGTCCTGAAATCATCAATGGCGGTAAAGAAATGATCGTATGGTCAGAGCGGGATGGTTGGGGCCATATCTACCTTTTTGATAGCAATGGAAAATTGAAAAACCAAATTACAAAAGGAGAGTTCTTTGTTTCCGGTATAGAGGGCGTTGACGAAAAAGGACGAAAAGTATATTTTTCTGCTAATGGAAGGGAGAATGGAGAAGATCCATATTTTAATCACCTGTATAGTGCAAACCTCGACGGAAGCGGAATTAAGTTATTAAACAAGGGAGACTTTGACCACCAGGTTGATTTAAATGATGCAAATACATATTTCATCAATAATTACTCCCGTGTGAATACTGTTCCTTTATCCGGACTTTATGACCAAAATGGAGCAAAAGTGATGGATTTGGAAAAAGCGGATCTGTCCGGATTATTTGCTGCCGGCTATAAGTTCCCTGAGCCTTTTAAGGTAAAAGCGGATGATGGAATTACAGATCTTTATGGAGTTATGTACAAACCGTTTGATTTTGATTCTACTAAAAGCTATCCATTAATTGAATATGTGTATCCCGGTCCACAAACAGAGGCAGTTAATAAAGCCTTCAGTGTAGGTATGGATCGTACAGACAGGCTGGCGCAACTTGGGTTTGTTGTGATCACCGTGGGTAATCGTGGTGGCCATCCAAACAGATCAAAATGGTATCATGTTTATGGCTATAATAATCTAAGGGATTATGGCCTGGCTGATAAGAAAGCCGCTGCCGAACAATTAGCAGCACGCCATCCGTTTATTGATATAAACAGAGTAGGTATACATGGCCATTCCGGTGGTGGATTTATGTCTACAGCGGCCTTGTTGGTTTATCCTGATTTTTTTAAAGTAGGTGTATCCTCTGCGGGTAATCATGAAAATAATATTTACAACCGTAACTGGAGTGAGCGGCACAATGGTGTGGCAGAAAAAGTATCAGCGAAGGGAGATACAACTTTCGCTTACGCGATTGATAAAAACAGTTCTTTAGCAGGTAATTTAAAAGGGCATTTAATGCTAGCAACTGGAGATATGGATAATAACGTACATCCTGCCAACACGATTCGTATGGCAAATGCGCTGATCAAAGCGAACAAACGGTTTGATTTTGTTTTATTACCTGGCCAGCGACATGGTTTTGGAAATATGAGCGAATATTTCTTCTGGAAACAAGCGGAATATTTTGCAGAATTTTTGTTAGGAGATTACCGGAGAGCAGATGTTGATTTTATGGAAATGAACAGAGATGTGCCGAATAAGAAATAGGTTAAATACTGCGTGTTGAATACTGCGTGTTGAATGCCTTCGGCGTTGAATATTTCATGTTGAAAACATAAAGAATGTATTTCCTGAACATCAGGTCTAGAAAGGGTGTCATCCACAAAATAGGGTGATGCCCTTTTTTAACTTCACGGAATATAGTTGAGTTTTTTATGGTGAAAATGGTTTACTTGTTCGAGTGTTAAAGTATTAATATTGATTTTCTTTTTCAACCAAAACTGACAGCTCACGGCTCACTGCTGACAACGCTAAGCTCAAAGAATGCTGAAAGCTCATTGGTTTTTTCTATTTTTACCACCCAAATTTTAATTCTTCAGCAATAAATAAAATAAACCATTCATAATGAGCACATTTTCAGAACATAATTTCAACAATGAAAAGGCCCTTGTGCGGGTAGATTTCAACGTGCCTGTAAAAGAAGATACCATAACCGACGATACACGGATGCGTGCGGCTATTCCAACCATCGAAAAGATTTTGAAGGATGGTGGAAGTGTTATCTTAATGTCACACTTTGGGAGACCTAAAAGTGGTCCGGAAGAAATATTCTCTTTAAAGAAACTGGTTCCACACTTGAAAGAATTGCTGCCGGGTACTGAAGTTTTTTTTTCCGATGATTGCATTGGTGAAGTGGCTGTTTCAAAATCAACTGATCTGAAACCCGGACAAGTATTGCTTTTGGAGAATCTTCGCTTTTATAAGGAAGAGGAAGCAGGAGATAAAGATTTTGCAGAAAAATTGAGCAAACTGGGTGATGTATACGTAAATGATGCTTTTGGTACAGCGCATCGCGCACACGCTTCCACAGCAGTGATCGCGCAGTTTTTTCCTTCAGATAAAAAGATGTTTGGCCTCTTAATGAATAAAGAAGTGGAGAATGCTGAAAAACTTCTGCATGATTCCGAATCTCCTTTTACTGCTATTTTGGGCGGGGCGAAAGTGTCGGATAAAATTGAGATTATTGAAAATTTGCTTAATAAAGCAAACAACATTATTATAGGTGGTGGTATGGCTTATACCTTTTTAAAAGCACAGGGTAAGGACATAGGAAATAGTCTTTGTGAAGAAGACAAACTCGATCTTGCGCTGGAATTATTACAAAAAGCAAAAGACAAGAATGTATCTTTTCAAATACCCGTAGATAGTGTGGTGGCTGATAATTTTTCGAATGATGCCAATACAAAGATTGTTACCAACGATCATATAGATGCGGGTTGGATGGGTTTGGATATAGGACCTGAAGCGATTAAGCAATTTTCAAAAACGATATTGGAAAGCAAAACCATTTTATGGAATGGCCCGATGGGCGTTTTTGAAATGGAAAAGTTTCAGCAGGGAACCAAAGCTATTGCACTTGCCATTGCAGAAGCCACTGAAAAAGGGGCATATAGTTTGGTGGGTGGCGGAGACAGTGTCGCAGCGATCAATAAATTTAACCTGACAGAAAAAGTAAGTTATGTTTCCACGGGTGGTGGTGCTTTGCTTGAGTATTTTGAAGGAAAAGAATTACCGGGCATAAAAGCCATCAGGGAAAAAAAATAAGGGAAATTAGTCTAAGCAGTTAAAAAAAATATATTTTCGCTTAATACTTCACTAATAATTTTAAAAAAATAAAATATGAAATCAAGAACAGGTCTGTTTGTTATTTTAGGAATTGTCATTTTATTATTTTTTTGGGGCTGCGGCACCTATAATAATCTGATTGGTGTAGATCAGGAGGTGAAAACAAAATGGAGTAATGTGGAAACCAATTACCAGCGTAGAAATGATTTATATAATACGGTGATCAAAACCATTGAAGGATCAGCCAATTTTGAAAAAGGAACTTTAACGGCAGTTGTTGAGGCGCGGGCTAAAGCTACTTCTGTCAGTGTAAATATTGATGATCCGGCTTCTATGGAGGCGTATCGCGAAGCCCAGGCAGGTATGCAGGGTTCTTTTAGCAAATTACTGGCAGTGATGGAAAATTATCCTGATCTGAAAACTACCACAGCTTTCCAGGGGTTCCAAACGCAAATTGAAGGAACGGAAAACAGGATCAATGTAGCAAGACAGGATTATAATACCGCCGTACAGACTTATAACTTAAAAGTAAAAACCTTTCCAAATAACATTTTTGCGGGTATGTTCGGCTACCATGAAAAAGCATTCTATAAAGCAGACGCAGGAAGCGAGAAGGCTCCTGATGTTAAGTTTGATATAAAATAAAGCAACCAATATGTGGCGATTTTCCAAAAAAAAACCTTTTTTTTCACCGGAAGAAAACGAACTAATCGTTCAATCCATTCGCAAAGCAGAAATGAAGACAAGTGGGGAGATCCGGTTATTTGTAGAAAGCCGTTGCAAATATGTTGATCCCTTAGACAGAGCGGAAGAAATTTTTAAAAATTTAAAAATGTCAGAAACAGAATTCCGAAATGGAGTTCTGTTTTATGTGGCGACAGAGGACAAACAACTTGCTGTTTTTGCTGATAAGGGTATACATGAGGCCACAGGCAATGAGTATTGGAAAAATGTTGTCCAGGAGATATTATCTGTTTTTAGCAAAGAAAATACTGTTGCCGGAATTACAGCAACAGTTTCCTCCATAGGGACGGCATTAAAAAATCACTTTCCTTATGACAAGGACGTAGACAAGAATGAGTTGCCGGATGAAATTATTTTTGGTTCATAACCAATACCCAATTTAATAAAACCTGATGTTACTAAAAGAATATCGGATGAAGAGGGAGAAAGAATTCCTTTCCCAATAAACTATTTCAGATGAAAAAGATTCTTTTACTGTTTTTTGTTTTTAGTATTCAAACGGTTTTTGCGCAGACGATTGAAAAGAAGCCTGTGCCGGCAATGGCAGTAAACGATTTTGGAAATTTTCTTGCTCCTTTTCAAAAAGAGGCTTTGGAACAAAAACTAAGAGCTTATAACGATAGTACTTCATCCGCCATCGTAATTGTTACCGTTCCGAGCTTGCAAGGTTACGATATTGCAGAAGTTGCGTTGAAATATTTACGTGATTGGGGAATTGGCGTTAAAGGCAAAAATAACGGTGTTTTGATTCTGGTATCCAAAGAAGAAAGGAAAGCCCGCATCGAAACCGGGTATGGAATGGAAGGAGTGTTACCCGATATTTTGGCTAAACAAATTATTGACCAACGCATGATCCCTTTCTTTAAGCAGAATGATTATTATCAGGGAATGGATAATGCTGTGAATGCGATCATTCTGGCTGCTGCCGGAGAATACAAGGCAAATCCCAAAGCAAAAGACAAAGGTTCCAAAGGAGGTACAATCTTTATCATGGCTATCTTATTCATTATTCTTTTAGGTATGTTTCGGGGAGGAGGAGGAAAAGGTGGCGGAAATTATAGCAGCAGGAGAGGTTCAAAGGATTTTGGTGCCTTACCATGGTTTTTATTAGGAAATCTTTTAGGTGGCGGTGGTGGCAGAGGTGGCGGATTTGGCGGTGGTGGAGGTGGATTTGGAGGCGGTGGATTCGGTGGCTTTGGCGGCGGCGGCGGCGGAGGCGGCGGCGCCAGTGGAGGATGGTAGAGGAAGGTGAGAGCTGCGCGTTGAATACTTCGTGTTGAAAACTTCGTGTTGAATACTTCGTGTTGAATACTTCGTGTTGAATACTTCGTGTTGAATGGGTTTTGTTGATTAATACGTGTTGAATACTTCGTGTTGAATACTTCGTGTTTAATACCTTCGTGTTGAATACTTCGTGTTGAATGCTTCGTGTTGAATACTTTGAGTTGAATACTTCGCGTTGAATACTTCGCGTTGAATGCTTCGCGTTGAATGCTTCGTCTTGAATTGTGAACTTTGAAACTCCGAACCCCTAACTTTGAACTCCAAATCCCAAACCCCAAACTTTGAACTTTGAACTTTGAGCTCCAAACTTCAAACTAAAAACTGCAAACTTCAAACTAAAAAATGCACATAAAAAAAGCCCAATACTTAATAAGCAGCCCGG
>JBBSUB010000270.1:0-5687 GCA_038235345.1 Chitinophagales bacterium | reverse complement strand
AATGAAAAAAGTTTCTGAATATGTCTTTTTTTTAGATAAATAGCTATAAAATCCATTTTGTCCAATTAATTAAATTTGTAAAACAAGTTCATGTTTCACCTGTACGTTATGGTATTATGATACCTCCGAAACCAATAACAGCCTTGCCATGTGTGCTCTTTTAAATTTTAGAAAACAGTTTTGATGCCTCTCTGTCTCTTGCATTCTGTATAAGTCAGGTATTTTGCTATCTGAAAATTATTTTTGGAATGATAATCCTACCTTTTAATATTCCCCTGCAAATCGTGTACACTAATGTATATCGGTGCCGTATAATCGGTATTATTGTTGGCAGCAACAATTAAAGCTCATTTAAAATATTACCAGCAGCCACAACAATTAAAAAATAATTTGTCTTCATAATTCATTTCATTAGTTTTCAGCAAACAATCAGACTTAATTGAGTTGTATCAAATCGTATTTTTGATGAAATATTTCAATAAATCGCATCCTGTAAGGCATTAAGATTCCCAACAATTTTCCAACATTTCGCTCCTATGGAGCTTACTTTTTATGTATAAATTTTATTTGTACAATACTGTATTTGTAAATATGATTCGCTTATCCTTTTCTAAGCAGCCATTTCCCCATTTCCTTAAAAGTCACTTTCTTACCATATAACAAAATACCTGTCCGGTAAATTTTTGCTGCCAGCATCGTTGTAAGAATAAATCCGCCTACAAGGGAAAGCATGGAAACGATTAATTGCCAAACCGGAACACCTCCGGATGGAATCCTTGCCATCATCACAATAGGAGAGGAGAAGGGAATCATACTTGCCCAAACGGCTAAAGAAGAATCCGGGTTGCCTGCTGCTGCTGTCATGATAATGAAGGATAGTATAATAGGCATAGTGATCGGTATCATCAAAGCCTGCGCCTCCTGTGGATCTTCATTTACAACGCTTCCAACTGCCGCGAATAGTGCCGCGTAAAACAGGTAACCACCTAAAAAATAAAATAGAAAACAAGGAATAATCAATCCCCAGTTTGCTGATAAAAAGGTGTCCTTCGCTTCGAAGAATTTCATAGCGGAAGAGTTATTTGCTGCCATATTCATAGCTTGTCCGGAATCCTGAACACTCTGTAATGCATCAGGTGTAATAAAAAAGGATGCGACCACTACCAATCCTACTATAAGAATGATCCAAATTAGTAATTGGGTAATACCAACTGCAGCTATGCCCAGGATTTTACCGGCCATTAACTGAAAGGGACGAACAGAACTGATGATTACTTCCGCGATACGGTTCATTTTTTCTTCCATAACACCGCGCATGACTGCTGCACCGTAAATAAAAAGCGTCATGTAGATCAATATGCCACTTCCAAATCCTATACCGTAGGATAGGCCTGCATTTGATTGCTCCATCTTATTTCCTTGTTTTATAACAGGACTGAATTTATACAATTGATCCTCCCGGATTTTATTGATGGAGTCCAATACACTTCTATCTATATTATGTTCCAGAAATGCGCGGTTCTTTATTGCGTCATTAATCTGATCCCGGATACGATCCTCCGTCGTCATGCCCATTTGTTTGTCTGAGACTAGAGAAATGGAATCCGAACCTGAATCAAAGTTTTTCGGTATTTTAAGAAAAGCGGTATATCCTTTTTCTTTGTAATTATCGGCATTTATATTTTCGGGGAATTCATACGTGACAATATTATCACTTTGAAAACTGTTTTTGAAAATGCCGTTTTCATCTATAACGGCAATTTTTTGATGGTCTTCACTTTTTAAGGATAAATAAGCAGATGCGAATATAAATCCAACAAAGAATAAGGGTAACAATATGGTAGAGAGGATAAAGGTTTTATTTCGAACCCTTGTAAAATATTCTCTTCTCAGTACCAGCAATATTTTGTTCATAAAATGGAATTTGTGTTGATTTAACTGCTTTTCAGTTTAATGATTTACTGGTTTAAATTCTCTCGCCAGTTCTGTTCCTTCTACCTGCTTTATAAATATTTCATTTAAAGTTGGCAGGATCTCATTAAAGGAATTAATGTCTGTTTTTTGATTCAAAAGTTCCTGCAATACACCGGCAGGATGAAAGCCGTCATTGATCTTTAGTATGATGGAATTGTCTTTGGAGTTGATGATCCGGAAGGCATTGTTTTCCTGTATTTGCGGTATATTATCAAAACCCACTCTAAAAATATGTTCTTTGAAATTTGTTTTTATTTGCTGAAGATTTCCATCCAGGATTTTTCTGCCTTTATTTACCAGGACTATTTTTTCACATATTTCTTCTACCTGCTCCATCCTGTGCGTGCTGAAAATAATTGTCACACCTTTTTTGGATAGTTTAAAGATCTCATCTTTGATCAGGTTAGAATTCACCGGATCCAGGCCGCTGAAAGGCTCATCGAGTATTAATAATTTTGGCTCATGCAATACTGTCGTTACAAATTGTAATTTCTGGCTCATGCCTTTACTAAGATCATCTACTTTCTTATTCCACCAGCTTTCCATTTCAAATTTCTCAAACCATTCCTTGATCCTTTTGATGGCTTCCTGTTTACTCAAACCTTTAAGTCGTGCGAGATACAATGCCTGTTCGCCAATCTTCATTTTCTTGTACAAGCCTCTTTCTTCCGGCATGTAACCGATCTTGGGAATATCTTTTATCGGGTCAAATGTTTTTCCGTCTAATAGTATGTTTCCACTATCGGGATAAAATATGCCTGTGATCATTCTTAATAAGGTGGTTTTTCCTGCGCCATTTGGCCCGAGCAGGCCAAAAATACTTCCCTCATCTATTGTAAAACTGATGTCGTCAACAGCCTTTTGGGTAGCGTAATATTTTTTAAGATTTTGTAATTCTAAAATAGTCATCAACTTAAAATTGATTTTGAAATAATATATTAAAAAGAGTGTAAAGTACGCAATGTGCTATTTATTAACCAATTTAATGGAGGTGTTTTGATCGATTCTTTGATGAATGGCAGATTTATTTCAAAATCTCCTCAATAGCATAGGCAACTCTTTCGCCATCTATGGCGGCACTCATGATCCCTCCGGCGTAACCCGCGCCTTCAGCGCAAGGGTAAAGATTTTTTACCTGCGGATGATGAAGCAATTCGCTTTCCCTGGGAATACGAATGGGAGAGGAGGTTCGGCTTTCAGTTGCAACCAATATAGCTTCATTCGTAAAATATCCTGCTTCTCCATCTTTACTCCGTAATTTTTTACCAAAAAGATGTAAAGAACTTTTCAGGCGTTGATGGATAAAATCAGGTAATATATCTGCTATGGAGGAAGAAGTAATTCCTGGTACATAAGAGCATTTGGGCAGCGATTGAGAATATTTGTTTTGCGAATAATCTACCATGCGTTGGGCAGGAGCTACAAATTTACCACCACCGGCGGCAAAGGCTTTTCTTTCCACTTCTTTTTGGAAATTCATCATTAATAAAGGGTCGTCTGCATTAATCGTTATTCCGGTTTTCCCTGAATTGTATTTTACTACGTCCGCCACTTCTACCTGCACCACCATACCGCTATTTGCATAAGGGTTATTTCTTTTAGACGGACTCCAGCCATTTACCACTAATTCGTCTGCTTCTGTAGAAGCGGTGGCGATGATACCACCCGGACACATACAAAATGAAAATACGCCACGCCCTTCTGATTGAGCTACCAGGCTGTATGAGGCGGGTGGAAGATTATTTTCCTCCATGGAAACGCCTGTTTTCAGAACATTGCTTTTTCCATATTGTATATTATTGATAATTTCCTGCGGATGTTCTACTCTTACGCCAAGAGCAAATCCTTTGGAATGAATTTCTATTTTATTTTTATGCAATAATTCGTAAATATCCCGGGCAGAATGTCCGGTAGCCAGAATATAGGCATCCCCTGAAAAAATATCTCCGTCAGCAGATGTTACGACTTCTATTTTTTCTGCTACTATTTTAAAGCCGGTCACTTTTTTATTAAAATGAAATTCTCCGCCACAGTCGCTGATCCGTGAACGCATAGCAGTGATAATATCCGGTAATTTGTTTGTACCTATATGCGGGTGCGCATCATACAAGATACTTTCCGGCGCGCCAAAATGAACGAAGAGGTTAAGTATCCGATCAATGTTTCCTCTTTTTGTGCTTCGGGTATATAGTTTCCCATCACTATACGTTCCTGCACCACCTTCCCCAAAACAATAATTACTATCAGGGTTGATAATCCCTTCTTTATTCAATACAGCCAGGTCTCTTCTTCTTGAACGGACATCTTTCCCTCTTTCTATAATGACAGGTTTTATCCCCAATTCAATTAATTGTAGTGCTGCAAAAATACCTGCCGGCCCCCCGCCTATAATAATGACTTTCCTGCTGGAGTTACCCACATCCCTGAATTTAAAATTTGGTATGTCTCTTTCCTGGAATGGTTCGTCAATAAAAGCATTTACAGTCAGATTTATCCAAATATTTTTTGCGCGCGCATCAATTGATTTTTTTAAAACAGTATATCCTGAAATGTCTGATATTTTTTTTGAAGTAGCATTGGCGATGTGTTGTTTTATTATTCCGGCGGAGCCTGCCTCGTGTGGCGGAAGTTTAAGGATTACGTTTTGTTGCATTTTTTCAGGTATAATTATAAAACGCCACCCTGAAGGGGGCAGCGTTTTGAAAGGTATCATTTATTTGAACCGCAATGTTGAATTTGTTCAGATTTCCTTTTACGAAACAGACCTTTCGGGATAATTTCTTAAAAGGGCAGATCATCAATATTGCTGTCTGAAGTAGACGTAAATGTATCCAGCGGCTCAAGGTATTCTTCGTTCTGCATTTGCTGTGCCTGGCCTGCTAATACAGGTTCAATGCGCCATGCATCAAGGTTTGTAAAGTAGGAAGTACGGCCATCCTTCACCCATTTATTTCCTCTTAAATTAAAGTGTACTTTTATTTCATCACCAACTGAAATATTATCTATTATTTTTGTTTTATCCTGTACACACTGAAATTTGATGTAATTGGTAATCGTCTTTCCGTTAAAGTCAACGGATTTTTCTACTACAAATTCCCTGCTTGAAAAAGTCCCTCTTAGTACTGTTTCATATTTCTCCGTTAATTTTCCGGTGAAATCATATCCTTTTTTTTCATTTGAATCGTAACTCATGTTTGTTTATTTTTTTTAAAGTTAAAGTCTATTATTTTAATGCATTGTTTATAAATTGGTAATGTCAAAAAATGTTTTGCACAATTTATAAAAATGGATTTCCTTAATTTTTCAGGACGGCAAATGTGGTTATTTTTTTTATAAATTCCGATTGTTTTTTGAAAAAAGGGCTGCAAGTCACTGTCAGTCGAACTCTTAAAAAATGGTCTGCGGGAAATCATGGATGAAAATAAAAATTTGAAAATCCCTACTGTATTTCTGACCACAAAAACAAAGAATAAAAAATTTTTTTTTCAACAAATTCTATTGATATTCGCTGTCTTGCTGAAAGATATACAAGCACATTTGTTTTATTTTTTTCACGAAACCCCACTGAAACAATATTCTAAATTAAAATTAAATAGTTAAGTAATAAAATGAATAATGCTTGCGAAACAGTTTGGAATAATTGTCTCAATATTATCAAGGATATTGTTGAGTGGCAGCATTATAAAACATGGTTTGAGCCTATAAAACCTGTT
>JBBSUB010000269.1:0-5688 GCA_038235345.1 Chitinophagales bacterium | reverse complement strand
CTTTTATTGATCAGTAAATTCACTCTTAATAATAATTCCTCCAGGTTAAAAGGCTTCGTCAAATAATCATCTGCCCCTTTGCGCAAACCAAGCACGCGATCCGCACTCTGATTTTTTGCACTAAGCATTAGAATGGGTACATCCGAATTTATTAATCGTATATTTTCGCAAACGGTTATCCCATCAAGCTCCGGTAGCATAATATCTAAAATGATGAGATCAAAATATTCATTATGAAAGGCTTTTATTCCTTCCGGTCCGGTATAAGCAGAAGTTACTTCATACCCTTCCATTTCAAAATTAAGCCGGAGGGTATCTTGTAGATTCTCTTCATCTTCTACCAACAGAATCGACAATTTTTTTTGTTTCATTTTATAATTTTTATTCCTTTCAATTTCTTTATGAGATTCCTCCGATTTGAAATAAAACTGTAACCAGGATCTTCGGGAAGATTCCCTTCAATTTAGGTCATTCCTCTTTTAAATTTACCGCATCTGATAAAACAAACCGGCCCTAAGAATCCGCTTTCAAAAGCTACTCTTATTTTTCCCGGTGAACCTAAGCATGGTTCACCTTACTTTCTTTAAATTTTATTTCAAATATACAACCCTGGGGAGTGTTATCAAGTACATCGATACTTCCGAAGTGTTGCTTAACAATTCTTTTCGTCAAATATAAACCCAACCCCGTACCTTTTGCCTGTCTTTTAGCACCGCGAAAATATTTCTCAAATATTTTCGCTTTCTCCTCCTCCGAAATACCTTGTCCAACATCGATTACCTGAAGCGTGATGTATTTATCCTCTTTGAATAATTTGAGGGTTACGATAGCATTTTTTTCAGAATACTTCAGGGCATTATCGATCAGGTTATTGATGGCCATTTGCAGGAGAACCCGGTCTCCATAAATAAATATTTCATTCCCCAGGTCCAGTTCAAAATTCCGAAGCTGAAACCTGTTCACAAAATCGTCTATCGTTTCCTCAATCAAATCTCCCACATCAAAAATTTCTCTTGTAAGATTATATCCGCCGGAATCAAACTGACTTAATAAAAGCATATTATTACATAAAGAATTTAGCCTGTTTGTTTCCTGGATAGTACTGGTCAGTAATTTCTCTTTTTGTTCCGGCTCCAGTTGCCTCTTTCGCAGCGTCTCCAGGTTGAGTTTTGTTACAGCAATGGGTGTTTTTAATTCGTGCGTAATAGCCATCATAAAATTCTGTTGCTGCTGCGATTGTAACAACTGCCGGTTCACTAACTTGAATACAAAAATTGCTCCGGCAACAATAAACAGAAAGAAGGTGATTCCTTCTCCTGCATACTGGGCTGTCTTTCTACTTTTCTCAGCCTGAACTTGTTCTATTTTTTCTAAACGGGAGGGATCGTCCGCGCCTATATTATTTTCTTTAAATATAGTGAGCTCATCATTCTGATTGGAAAGTGATATATACCAGAAAAGTAAGGCTGCGATAATATAGCCTAATAGAAACCAGTAAAAAATATAAATAGTACGTAACGGTTTCACCTTTTTGCTTTTGTTCATTACCCGAAAATCCATACCGTATTATTTTTTATAAAAAAACAGGGATAAAATATCGTTATTTACACAGCCGCTTAGTTTGGAATCTTCTCTACCCTTAAACCGACGTTCAAAATATACTTTAGCGGATTTTCGCGCATGATCTGGGCAATGTTAAAAGTATAGTCTCCCGGCTTATTAAAGGAAACAGGACCCGGTGAGATCAACTCCCGTATTTCATAAATATCATCCATCCCGGTTCCTTTCCAGGACGTGCCCGTCGATAAACGAATATTTAAATTTTGATACGTCATTGAATCTCCCGGAGCTTTAGACCCAATCCGCAACCATACATTGTTATAATTATACAGATCTGTATGCCTCAATACCACGTAAATATTGTACAAAGAAGCCGTATCATTTATCTGAAAAGTGAACTCCGGCACGTTATTATAAAACCAATTCTGCGCAGGGATCCGGGATTGTTTTTCAAACAGATCAATTTTCCCGCAGGAGCAAAACGTTGTAATAAGTAAGGAAAATAAAAATACTTTTTTCAAATCTGAATTTTTCACAAAAATAGTTTCTTTTAATCGCATCTCCATTAAACCATCGGAAAGGGGTGCTTTTTAATCGTCCCGGCTTAGCGGCAACTCCAACCCGGGGTGATGCGCCGTGGGCGGTCTCTTCATCGAATACTCTCTAAACACGAAGATGCGACATATTGAAATGCACTCTCTGAAGGTGCTCTGACGCTGCTCGTTTAAAGTACATTAAAGATCTGTTCTTTCGCTTTCTCCAGGTTATCTTTCATGAGTACGACGCATTTTTGTATTTCAGAATCGTAGGCTTTGGACCCGGTCGTATTGATTTCACGACCAATTTCCTGTATCACGAAAGACAATTTTTTACCCTTTACTTCTTCTTCATCATTTAAAATATCCAGGAAATAATCACAATGATTTCTCAGGCGAACCTGCTCCTCGCGGATGTCAATTTTTTCTACGTAATAGATCAGTTCCTGTTCCAGGCGATTTGCATCATAATTTTCAGCTCCTACATGTTCGCTCAGCAGCTGGATTAATTCTTCCTTTAACTTGATGCGTCTTTTTGGTTCCAGTTTCAGAATTTCTTTTTCCTGGGCATTAATATTTTCAATCCTTAAACGGAGTTCCTTATCGAGGGATTTCCCTTCTTCCGCACGATGAAAGTTTAATTCGTTCAGGGCACTTTCAATCACACTTAACAGATCTGCAAGGGCTTGTTCATCCAGTATCTCATTACTTGGAGTCACCACTTCCGGCAAACGCAACAAAGCGGCTAAAACACCATTCTTATCAATAGATAATTCGCCCGCCAGTTGTTCAATTTGTAAATAATAGGACTTGATAAGGTCTGTATTGATCTCCACAGGTTTGGTACTTCCTTTATGTTTTATGACGATTAAGCACTCAACGGTACCACGCAAAAGTTTTTCCTGCAAAAGACTTCGTATTTCAAATTCAAAAGGCTTAATTAAGGCCGGGATCTTTAAATTGATATCCAACTGCTTACCATTCAGTGATTTTATTTCTACGAGGTAGGTTTTATCACCAATCGTTTGTTCCCATCTGCCAAAGCCTGTCATTGATTTGATCATATATTTTCTATTTAGAAATTTTTAGCAAGTTATACAATTCTGATTTAGATAATTCTTTCATTTCTCCCGGCTGCAGATTTTCAAGCGTGAGATTTTCAATACTGTATCGAATGAGTCGTAACGTTGGATAGCCCGCCTGGGCGGTCATTTTTCTTACCTGCCGGTTTTTACCTTCGGTTAATGATAATGAAATCCAGCTATCCGGAACAGATTTCCGAAACCTGATTGGCGGATTTCTTTCCGATACCGGTGGAGCAGAAGTAAATTTTTTAGCCGTGCATTTTTGGGTTTTATATTTTTTACCGTTTACAGAAATGGAGATACCATTTTCAAGGACGCGCAAAGCTTCCTCCGGAATATCTCCTTCCACCTGAACCCAATAAATTCTCGCATGTTCTTTTTCGGGCTTTAATAAAAGCGCATTTAGTTTCCGGTCATTTGTCAATATCAACAAACCTTCACTATCATAATCCAGTCTTCCTACGGGATAAACATCTGTTGGAACCGCAAAGAAATCCTTCAACGTTTTCTTACCATCTTCCGCGGAAAATTGAGATAAAACCTGGAAGGGTTTATGAATGATGAAGTATTTATTCAACGAATATTTTTTTTGAAAAACGATGGTTATAAAAAAAATAAAGCCCGTAAGAAAATGCACGGGCTTTGTTATGTAGATGGGTTAGTAAATACAGGGATTAAATTCCCTACACAATATTAAAAATAATTTTTTGTTTTAATAAAAAAATCATGGTTTTTTTTATTAACATTTTCAAACAAATGTGGATAAGGCTTTAGCAAACATGATACTTTTTCCGGTATATTCCTGAAAAACCCGACGTAATTTTTTTGGCGGATCAGAAAAAATCATTTAAACAAAATCGCCCGTAACACCTGCTCAATAAGCATTTCAAAAAAAATGACCTTTTTTAAATTCCATGTAATCTTCAAAACTTTTTCATTTTATTTTAGCTAAAATAAAAGAAAAACGAAGCCGCTTTTTTTAAAAAAAGATTTAATTAATTTTTGAACATAATGCCGGTAATTCGCACAAACTTTATCTTTGACAGCATAAATAAATCGTATGAAATTTCCTACTCCCGTTTCAGCAGATTGGATTGCTGAATTTATCTCTGCAAAAATAGCCGGCAAGAAAGATTCTTTCGCTTTAGGCATTAATGAAATTCACAAAGTAAAAGAAGGCGATATTGTTTTTGTGGACCACCCAAAATATTATGACGCCTGCCTGAATAGTGCCGCAACTTTTATCATTATTAATGCAGAAAAAGAAGTTCCCGAAGGAAAAACATTATTTATTGTGGACGATCCTTTTGAGGCGTATTTAAAAATCACCGGACACTTCAGGCCATTTACTCCTTCCACAAAAATGATTAGTGATTCTGCAAAAATCGGAAAAGATACGGTGATCATGCCGAATGTTTTTATCGGAAACAATGTAGAGATCGGTGACAATTGCATCATCCATCCGAATGTATCTATTTATGATTACACAATTATCGGCAATGAAGTGGAGATACATTCCGGTACGACAATCGGCAGCGATGCATTTTATTTCAATACAAAAAAGAACCGCGAAGCCTGGTTTAAAAAAATGAAAAGTTGCGGCAACGTGATCATTCACGACAAAGTTGAAATAGGCGCCAATTGCACGATAGACCGTGGTGTCAGCGATTCCACCATCATCGGCATGGGAACCAAAATGGATAACCTGATCCACATCGGCCATGATGTAGAGATTGGAAAAAACTGTTTGCTTGCAGCCCAGGTGGGCATTGCCGGCGGAACAATTTTAAAAGATGGCGTCACACTCTGGGGACAGGTCGGCGTTTCTAAAACACTAACGATCGGCGAGAATGCTGTTATCATGGCACAGTCTGGTGTACCTTCAGATGTAGAAGGGAATAAGACGTATTGGGGCACTCCCATACAGGAATCTTATTCCAAAAGAAGGGAATTGGTGTTGATCAAAAGATTACCGGAAATTTGGGAGAAGATCAAAGGAATGAAATAAGATGTTTTGGAAAAATATATTCGTGGTAGTAGACCTATAAGGTTTTCGAAACCTTATAGGTCTTGGTACACTGACGGGTGCTGCCGTACCCGCCAGCAAATCCCAAAAAAAATAAGGTAATAAGGTGGGGTATATATTTAGGATACTTTTCTACTAAGGTCTGAGAACCCGTGGCAACCGATTCTTAGTAATAATTGAATCGTCCATTCAGAACTGTTTTAAATTAAAATTTTCATATGAAGGGATTCATTCTGTAATTCATTTATGAAGTCATACACTAAATATCTGGCCGATGCAGGAGGGGCAGCATCCTCCGGTTTATCCAGTAAACATTTTGAATACTGTTTTAATAGTTGATTAAGATATAAACCTTAGTAGAAACCCCTATACTATTTTGCACCAACCTTATTACCTTAGTTCAAGGCTCATTGAATAGATTCTCATCCTGATTTAACAGCAGAAAGTGAGATATTATAGGCTGAATAATTGGCCGGACCAG
>JBBSUB010000268.1:0-5764 GCA_038235345.1 Chitinophagales bacterium | reverse complement strand
GAGGCTACACCTGTAAATATTTGATGCTTTTGCAATAAATTCTTTCTTAGGTCTTTCAACTCTTCGGGCACATCAAATCCGATCATCAATCCCCTGCCACGAACATTTTCCAGCTCTTCGATCTTACTGATCTCTGCGAATAAATAATCCCCGATCTTAGTAGCATTCTGCATCAGGTTTTCCTTTTTCATTACTTCCAAAACTGCGATAGCAGCAGCACATGCCAGATGATTTCCTCCGAAAGTAGTTCCCAGCATGGAATGCTTTGGTTTTATTTTAGGAGAAATAGAAATGGCGCCAATCGGAAATCCATTACCCATGCCTTTCGCCATGGAATAAATATCCGCCTGCACTTCTGCATAGTCATGGGAATAAAAAATGCCCGTTCTGCCATAACCACATTGCACAGAATCCGCGATAAAAACTGTATTGAATTCATCACAAAGTTTGCGGATCAATTGTAAAAAAGAAACAGATGCTTCCCTGATTCCGCCTACGCCCTGAATGCCTTCTACGATGATGGCCGCAACGGCAGACCCGTGAATTTTAAAATAATCAATTAAGGCTCTTTCATCATTAAAAGGAAGAAAGATAACGTTGTTGGTTTCATTTACCGGGGCTACAATAGAAGGATTATCTGTGGCCGCAACAGCCAAAGAAGTACGCCCGTGAAATCCATTTTTAAAAGCGACAACTTTCTTGCGTCCGTTGTGAAAGGATGCCAGTTTCAAGGCGTTTTCATTCGCTTCGGCACCGGAATTGCAAAGAAATAACTGGTAGTCTTCTTTACCGGATAATGCGCCTAATTTATCTGCTAATTCTTTTTGTAATGGAATTTCAATAGAGTTGGAATAGAAAGCAATTTTCTCTAATTGCTCTTCGATTCGTTTTACCCAATGTGGATTTGTATGGCCAATGCTAATCACGGCATGACCGCCGTACATATCCAGGTATTCTGTTCCTTTATCGTCCCAAACATAAGAGCCTTTTGCTTTTACGATGTTGATATTATTAATGGGATAAACGTCAAATAATTTCATTTTTGGTATTCGTTTAATTATTGAATTTCACTTTGTGAAATTGGAAATTGATCTGCGATCAATTTGTGGATAATCGCTAGGATTATCCCTTCTAAAAATAATTTGCCTTCAATTTCAATCCTTCTGATTCTTCTATTCCAAACATGAGGTTCATGTTCTGTACTGCTTGTCCACTGGCACCTTTTAATAAATTATCAATGGCTGAATGAACCACCAAAATATCTCCTACCTTTTCCATGTTCACAAAACAATTATTCGTATTCACTACCTGTTTTAAGAAAATCGGTTCACGACTTATTTTGATAAACGGATGCCCTTCATAAAACTTCTCATAAACACAATACATTTCGGTCAAAGTTTCTGTGCATTTTAACTGAGCAGTAATAAAAATCCCTCTTGTAAAATTCCCGCGCCAGGGAACAAAATGTATAGATGCCTCGGGAGTTCCATTTTCAGAAACGCTTGACAAGGTTTCTATTATTTCATTGATATGCTGATGTGCCAGCGATTTATATGCTTGTACATTATTTTCCCTCCAGGAAAAATGAGAAGTTTCTGACATGGATTGCCCTGCTCCTGTGGAACCTGTGATACCTGTGGCGTACACATCTGTCAAATAACCTTGCTTTGCAATAGGCAATAATGCAAGTTCAATCGCGGTTGCAAAACATCCCGGATTAGCGATATTATCTGCATGTATAATCTCCTCCCTGTTTATTTCCGGAAGGCCATAAACGAATTCCTTTTCTTGAAACTGAGCATGATTCTTCAATCGAAAATCCTGAGAAAGTGAAATGATTTTCACGTTATCCGGAATCGTATTTTCTTCTAAAAACTTCACTGAATCTCCATGCGCCACACAAAGAAAAAGAACATCCACATCGGTATCCAATTCACTGGAGAAAACCATTTCTTCCGTTAGATCCTGGTGCACTTCCTGCAATTGTTTTCCTGCATTACTTTTACTATGTACAAAGGTGATTTCTACCAATGAGTGATTGACCAATAGCCTGATTAATTCTCCGCCTGTATATCCTGCTCCTCCAATAATTCCTGCTTTAATTTTCTTCATTGCCCTTGATTTTTTATAGCCTGGTATATGGCTGTCTGATTACCAAATATTTTACTGAATCCACGCACATCTTCCCCGCTCCAACCTGTATTCATTTCTCCGTATTTTCCAAATTTACTACTCATTAAATCAAATGCAGACTCAATGCCTGTAACCTGGTAACGATACGGCATTAAATTCAGAAAAACCTTTCCTGTAACATGCGCCTGGGCTGAGGTAAGAAAGGCTTCAATATCGCGCATCACCGGATCTAATAATTGACCTTCATGCAGCCAGTTTCCGTAAAAATCCGCTAATTGGCTTTTCAATGTTAATTGCCATTTGGTGAGCACATGCTTTTCTAATGCATGATGCGCTTTAATAATCAATACCGGCGCTGCAGCTTCAAAACCGACTCTGCCTTTGATCCCGATAATGGTATCTCCTACATGTACATCACGCCCGATAGCAAATCCTCCTGCCAGATTTTGCAGGTATTGAATTGCTTGTACAGGATGTTCAAATGTTTCGTCATTAACACCGGTTAAATCTCCCTTTACAAAATGAAGGACTACATTCTCCGGTTGTTCTTTTGATAACTGCGTAGGCCAGGCGCTTTCCGGAAGCATTCCATTGGAAGTAAGGGTTTCTTTTCCGCCTACACTTGTTCCCCACAAGCCTTTATTGATGGAATAAACAGATTTTTCAAAATCCATATCGACACCTTTGGAAATTAGATAATCAATTTCCTCCTGGCGGGAAAGCTGTTTATCCCTGATGGGTGTTATGATCTCAATTCCCGGTATCATAATATGAAAGATCATATCAAAACGCACCTGGTCATTACCCGCTCCCGTACTTCCATGCGCAACCGCGTCTGCACCAATTTCTTTTACATGCTCCGCAATATGGATTGCCTGTGAAACCCTTTCCGCGCTTACGCTTAGTGGATAAGTATTGTTTTTTAGAACATTTCCATAAACCAGGTATTTAACGATATTATCGTAATAACTTGTTGTAGCGTCAACTGTCTTATGAGAAGTAACACCCAAAGCCATTGCATGCGCCTCTATTTGTGCTAATTCCTCCACCGAAAAACCGCCGGTATTGATGATAACACTATGAACTTCGTAATTTAATTCGTCCGTAAAATATTTCACACAATATGATGTGTCCAGTCCACCGCTAAATCCTATAACAACTTTTTTGCTCATTATAAATATTTAAAAATTTAAAAAGAAGTGTAACAATGAATTTTTCTCTGCTTTTTTCTTTTTCAAAAAGCGCATCATTTTGTTTGCTTTCAAACGCATGAATCTTTCATACAGGGAGGAGTTTTCCTTAAAATCCTGTGCCGTTTCTTTTGGAGAAAGATGATCTTTCGGATCATACAACATGGCTGTACACATACAATTTGTCCTGTTTTTACTCATGAGGATATCATAATTGACACAGCTTTTGCAGCCTGCCCAGAAATTATCATCATCTGTCAATTCTCCATAGGTTACTGGTTCATAACCAAGCTCGCTATTGATCTTCATCACAGCAAGTCCTGTCGTAAGTCCGAATATCTTGGATTCAGGATATTTTTCTCGTGATAGCGCAAAAATTCTTTTTTTGATCAATTTCGCTACGCCTGTTTTTCTGAATTCCGGTGCAACGATCAGGCCGCTGTTGGCTACAAATTTATCATGACCCCAGGCTTCGATGTAGCAAAAGCCTACCCATGCATTATTATCTTTGGTTAAAGCAATAACAGCCTTGCCTTCAACGATTTTTTCGATTATGTAATCGGGAGTTCTTTGGGCAATTCCGGTTCCACGGGCTTTGGCTGATGAGGCCATTTCATCTGTAATGGTGGTTGCGTATACGATGTCGCTTAGAATTGCAACACGAACAACAATGTTTGATTGTTCCAATTTGCAAGAATATTAAGTAAGTAAAAAAAGAAGGTGAGATGGGGGATTTTTTTTCACTGATAGGGGCAGGTTTAAGCTCGTCCTATCAGCATCCACGTCGTGAAGAAAGTACCCTAATGGGAGAAAAAAGATTATATGAGTAATTCGTTTTCAATACTTAGTTACATTTTTAAAAAATGAAGGAACAAAAGTAATGGAATAAATTAATAGGAAGACAACTTTTTTAAAAAATAAATGTGAAAAGATTATTTGACTGCCTGTTTCCCTATCAGAATCAACTAAACTTTGAACGGGATTTAAGAAACATGCATTGTTATTGCAGATTCCCACAGGGCATATTTTGCGTGGATTAATAACATTTATGCTGTACTATTGGGCGAAAGCCCGGATAACGCAACTTTATTCTCAGACAGGTAAGAATGAGACCATAGTCACAAAGACTCTCTCTATGAAATTTTAAAATTGTTTTGAACATCTTTAACTCAAGATAAAAAGAAAAAATATAGGATACAATATATTAAATTGATGTTGGTGAAGAAGCAGCACATTAACCAACTCTCAACACCCAACACCGGATGCAAAGGTTATTATGCAGAAAAATAGTACCAAAATACTTTATTAAGAATATCAACACCGGCTCCGTCTTTAATATGACGTGGAACCTCTCTTTAAATATACTGAACTGGTACAAGTCGAATTTCTGACACCTGAAACCTAAAACCTATCCTGGATAAGCCAGAACCAAAAAGGTAGTAGGTTGTAGGTAGTAGGTTGTAGCTATTTTACTTGATAACTGCCTGTTCGTAATTTTTTTTTCCTGAATGAAAAAAGAAGAGAGATTAACTTTGAATCTGTTTACCTCAATGAGGAACATAGCTCAACGGACATGTTGGCTGACAAAAACAAAAAAGGTGCTCACATATTTGAGCCAGATTATTTTCGGATCTGATTTCTATAAATAATACACACGGGAAAAGAAAGGCCCATTGCGAAACATTATTAATCAGAAACTACTGATCCTAATGCGATAGCTATATACTTTTTTCCAAACTCTTCCCAATTTTGGCTAAGATTTGAGTTATTAGGTAAAGCCTGATACCTGATACCTAAACCCCCTATTCCACCCGTTTCTCCTTCTCCACCTCATTTATCAATGTATCGAACAATACTGCATATTCTTTTTTATGATCTGCAACTTTTAATTGTTTCGTCATCAGAATCAGTTGCTGTTGGATATAATCATCTTTCTTTCCGTAATTCCAAATAGGCAAAACGCATTTTTCAAATATTTCTCTGAAGGTTGTAGCAGGGATATAAATTCGCTGTACACTTTTCTCGTCATACCGGCCTGAAGGTAACTTATAGCGCAACCTGTAAGCAAGCAGATCGGATAAAGCATGCAGGCATATCACTGCCGTGCCGGGATCATTAATACCGGGACTTAATGCTTTAATAGCGACTTCTGCAATTTGGTTAAACCCGTAATCCGCATTCAATTGAATAGGCTGACCTTTATAAAAATCTGAAGTGGCCATAAGTTCATCCATACAATCTTTATCAACCGGTTCCTTACTATATATCTCCATAAAAACACTCCCTTTTATCAGATAAGTTGCCTGTGTGTATAAAAAACAAATAAACAGGTTATTATCGGTTGCGATCTGCAGAAGTTTACTTTCATTAAAACTCTGGAAATAATTAGATTCTGGTGCCCGAATCTCCTGGAAAGAAAGCATTGGTTTGGAAAAACTTTC
>JBBSUB010000267.1:0-5784 GCA_038235345.1 Chitinophagales bacterium | reverse complement strand
CCTAAATTTCAATATCCAAATCAGCAATAATTTTTGCACTTCTCGGCCACGAAAGAAGAAAAAGGAAAATCATCGCTGCGGTTACAACCATCAACAGCATATTGCCACTTAAATACACAAGAATGATACAGAACAAAATCGCAAATTCCATAATAGCCCAGCGTTGAATATTCGCAGTCATGTAGTCTTCAAGTTTTTTCTTAATGGGTCTTTCGCTCTCAACGATCTCATGTAATTTTTGTTTGTACAAATAATTAGCAGCAAACCGGGAAATAATACTGATAGACATTCCTAAAATGACCAGTATTCCAGGAGAATTTCTCCAGGGAAAAAGTTCCAGTTGACCAAAGTAAACAAGCGCAAACAACGTGCAGGCGAGTAAAACTTGTCCTCCTAATAGAATGTAGAACAGTGTGGTGATTGATTTAATGTATGAAAACCTGCTTTCTTTCATGAAGAGTAATAAATATTTAAAAATACGGGTAAATGAAAAACTTTCCAGCGTATACAGGATAAGCCAGACGGGGTATTTGGTGCAATATAATCATCAATTAATTAGGACATCCCATTAGAAAAAGCGAGGCATATTTATTGTTCACCAGATAATAATTAATTCATTCTAAAATATATTTATGAACGATAATAAACAAAAAAAAGTAGCCATTCTTACTGCAAATGGTTTTGAAGAAGTTGAATTGACCAGTCCGAAAAAAGCAATGGAAGATGCAGGATTTAAAGTAGATATTGTTTCTATGGAAAAAGGGGAGGTGAAAGCCTGGAATCACGACCATTGGTCCATCACCTTACCTGTCAATGTTCCATTATCAGAAGCGAATGTAGCAGATTATGATGGTTTGATGATACCGGGAGGCGTGATCAATCCCGATCAGATGCGGATAAAAAAAGAATATGTGCAATTTGCGAAAGCTTTTATGGAGACCGGGAAACCCGTTGCAGCTATTTGCCATGGACCGCAATTATTAATTGAAACGGGCTTATTGGAAGGAAAAAGAATGACCTCTTATCCCTCCATTAAAACAGATTTAATAAATGCCGGTGCTGAATGGGTTGATGAAGAAGTGGTCGTAGATAAGGGTTTTGTGACCAGTCGCAGCCCGGAAGACCTAATAGCATTTAATAAAAAATTAGTGGAAGAGGTAAGGGAAGGAGTTCCTCAGAGAGTGTAATAATTTCCCAATAATAATGATGTAGGGACAGGTCATGACCTGTCCTTTTTTTGTATGGTTATATTTTACAATGCCGATTTAAGAACTATTTTTGGACTATTTACCATTATATTCGGTATTATTCTAAATTTGAGCTCAAACCAGAATAAACTGATATTAAATTAAAATTCGGCTTCGAAAAATCTTCAACTACATGAAACTTTTTATGCTATTACTTGGTTGTAAACCGCCCGGAAGACATACCGAACAACATGATATCTTTTTTGGAATAGCAGAAAGTTTGAAAGATTTGATTCCGGCTATCAATAAAGCCTGGCCGGAAGCCAATAATAAAATTCATATTGATGCCTGGAGAGAGGTGAATTTTGTGGATAATTTTGAAGTGAAAATATTTGAACGGAATGCGCCGGGAGAAAATTCGTCCGATCAAAAAACAAAATTATTTTTTCTAAATCTGGGAGGCTACAAAAAAAATGAATTTGAAGAATACCACTATAAAATCCTTACAGCCTGCAAAACCAAATCGGCCGCTATTCAGGCCGCCACCTCATCTGCCTTTTATAAACATACTGGTTTTAAAGGGGCTACTTCACACATTGATGACAAATATGGCGTAGATGTAGATGACATTTTTGATATAGAAGAAATTCTGCCTCCTGATGTAAAAGAAATCTACGGACTCAATATTTTTCACTCCGCAGCTCCTGTTGAAGACAAACTGAACCTGGGTTATCTTCAGCTTAAAAAGCTATAGAAAATTATCGGGATTGCTTCTCCTCACCATGATAACAGGTTCCACCTTTGTAAACAATCGTGCAATTCGTATTTTAAATTTGTATTTCAAATTATTTCAGACATTACGTACTAAATGAGATAGGGCACGCCCTGTCTCTACAATTTTTTCAACTCTTTCACTTCCGACTTTCCGGCTTCCTTAAAGCTGATCGCATATCCACCCGCCACAACTACTTCCTGGGATAATTTAGACTTGCTATTAACCGCAAATTTATTGATCGTATACGCCTGTGGATTCGTTTTATAATCCGCGTTATGCGCATCTGCATAAACTGTGGCAATATAGGTTTTACCCGGATCTAAAAAGTAAAAGGAAATTTTTGATGCGCGTTTGAGATTTCCGTTCACACTGCCCAGGAACCACTGTCCGGTTTTCTTTGCCTTACGGGCGATAGTGATATAAGCTCCGGGTTCTGCTTCGAGATATTTGGTATCATCCCAATCAACAGCTACGTCTTTTATAAATTGAAAAGCATCCGGAAATCGATTATAGTTTTCCGGCAGATCTGCTGCCATTTGAAGAGGGCTGTACATCGTAATATACAAGGCTAATTGATTTGCCAGGGTACTATTTACATGGGAATGGTTTTCGGGATTCACTTTACTAATGTCCATTTCAAAAATTCCCGGTGTGTAATCCATCGGACCTCCGAGTAATCTTGTAAAAGGAAGAATAGTTACATGGTTTGGCTTTGATCCTCCAAAGGCCTGGTATTCTGTTCCCCGGGCAGATTCATTGCCGATCAGGTTTGGCCAGGTACGTGCAATACCGGTCGGACGTACTGCTTCATGGGCGTTCACCATAATTTTATATCCTGCTGCTTTTTCGATAGCGTATTGATAGTGATTCACGATCCACTGATCGTAATGGTTTTCACCTCTTGGCAAAATGGGTCCTACATAACCACTTTTTACTGCATCATACCCGTTCTCCTTCATATATTTGTATGCCGTATCCATATGCCTTTCATAGTTGCGTACTGAAGACGAAGTTTCATGATGCATAATCATTTTCACGCCTTTCGAGTGTGCATAATTCCTGATTTCTTTCGTATCAAAATCAGGATAAGGAGTCACGAAATCAAATACATAATCTTTGGAGTTTCCAAACCAATCTTCCCAACCTATATCCCAGCCTTCTACCAGTACGGCATCAAAACCATGTTTTGCAGCAAAGTCTATATATTTTTTTACATGGGCAGTATTTCCTGCATGTGTGCCGTTTGGTTTTGCTTTACTATAATCTGTTATGCCAAGTTTTACAGAAGTAAAATCCTTTGTATAAGACCAACTGCTTTTACCTGTGATCATTTCCCACCAAACTCCAATATATTTTATTGGTTTTATCCAGTCTGTTTCTTCCAGTTTGCAGGGCTCATTCAGATTATAGGTCATTTTGGAGGCAAGGATGTCGCGCGCATCATCACTTACTATAATGGTACGCCAGGGTGAAGTGCAGGGTGCCTGCATATACCCTTTATCCCCATTGGCATCCGGTGTAAGCCAACTTTCAAAAACCATCTTTTTATCATCAAGATTAAGGTGCATACAGGAGTAATTAATCAGGGCAGCTTCATGCAGATTGATATATAATCCATCCGATGATTTCATCATCAGGGAAGTTTGAACGCCCGTTGGCGAAAATGAAGTTTGAGATACATTCGCTGTAATGGCACTTTTCATCAGGCCTCTTATCTCAGAAAGTTTTGAAGTGGTAAAATCATATTCCTGTGTATCATAATCGCCCGGGATCCAAAAAGCAGTGTGATCGCCGTTCAGAGCAAATTGCGTTTTTTCTTCCCTGATCACAAAATAGATGAGGTTTTTCTGTTGCGGAAATTCATACCTGAAACCCAAACCATCATCAAACAAGCGGAAACGGACGATGATTTTTCTATCCATACTTTTTTGATCCAGAGTTACGGCCAATTCATTATAGTGATTTCGAATCGTTTTAACCTCTCCCCACACGGGTGTCCAGTTTTCATCAAATGCTGATCGAACAGAATCCGTTATAGTAAAATTATCGAACAAGGATGCCTGTGGGTTGGCAGATTTTCGTTTCATATCACTTTCGGCATCACCACTTAAAATTGCTTCCTGGCTTTTTAATTCCAGCCCGAGAGTACTTTCTTTGATCACCTGCTTCCCTTTATAAATCAGTTGATAAGCAGGTTTGCCATTTTGTACGAGGGAAAAATTCATCTTAAATTTTCCATCCGGCGATAGGAGTTCCTGGGCATTTCCAATAATTGTTATAAAAAGGAAGAGACAGGCAAAGAAAAAATACTTTTTCATAAATGTGCTTTGTTTAAAATTTACCAGGAAGATTCTATTTAATGGAATAGCAGAATATTGAAGCAAATGTAATTTTAAATTCAAGGATATGCAGAACTACGTAGGTGAAACTAAAATTTAAAAAATAAAACAGGAAAATTTGAAAATTTGGACTGAAACCCGGTCAGCCCTATTTTAATTAAAATGCCGGCATCACAAACCCGCCTCAATTAAAAAGCTGTAAAAAAATTTTACGCCGGATTATAAAAATGAGTAATTTGCATATCCCAACAGAAATCTAATAACGATTCTATATCATTATTTCCTCCTCTGTTAAAAACGCTTTCTGTCTATTGAGGATCCATCCTACAAAAGAACTTCCACCAAATTTCTTCCGAAGATTGCTTTAAATTTTTTTAATCATTTTTAAAATTTAAACACATGAAATTTTCAACAAAACATTCCCCGACAAACAAAACGTGGTGGCTCATCTGTTTCTTTTCGGTTTTCATTTTATTTACAAGCTGTAAAAAATGGAATGAACCACCATCTGTAACCGTAACCACTGTTGCGAGTGGGCTAATTAGTCCCATGGGTATAGATATAGATAAAGAGGGAAATTTTTGGGTAACGGAAGGAGAAACATTTAATAATGATGGAAAAGTATGGGTTGTGACACCCAACGGGAAAAAATATCCTGCCATCATAAAGCTATCCGCATTTAAAAATGTCCAATCCAAAGAGCCCCAGGGAACTTCACACCTTTTACTTGACAAGGGAAATTTGTACGTTCTTTCCGGGGATTTTTTGTACCGGATAGATGTTTCTAAATTCAAACCGGGTTATAGCAACCCGATCGATGCTTCAAAACTCGCAAGGGAGGATATCGGTTCATTTGTTTATTCCAAAGTATACCCTGATTCACATGCGTATAATTTAACCATCGGTCCTGATGGTGATCTTTATATCGCAGATGCCGGGGCAAATGCTATTATTCACCGCCAGGGGTGGAACAGATATTCGATGTTAGCGGATTTACCCGGATTTAAAAATCCAACTCTTGTTGGCCCGCCTGAAATTCAAGCTGTGCCCACATCCATCTGGTGGGATGGCGATGATTTTTTAGTGACCACTTTGTCCGGTTTTCCTTTTTTGAAAGGATTAGCCGTCATTTATAAAGTTTCACTCTCAGGTAAGGTTTCCGTTTACCAGAAAGGATTATCAACCCTGGTGGATCTGGCTCCCGGAAAAAAAGGATTTCAACTCGCCGTTCACTATGGAGACTTTGGCCCTACTGGGTTTGTCCCGAATAGCGGTTCCCTTTTATGGGTGAATGGAATGACATCTACCCAATTGGTTGGCAATTTAAACATGCCCGTTGGTATAAAACAAATTAATAACGAAACATGGTTTGTTACCTGTATGGGTGATGGAACGATTAAAAAAGTAACTTATAATTAGTTTCATATAAATAGTTACTTCTCGGATTAAAGAAGGTCATTTTGAAAAAAGATGGCCTTCTTTT
>JBBSUB010000266.1:0-5907 GCA_038235345.1 Chitinophagales bacterium | reverse complement strand
GCACCGGTAAATTATTCGTTTGATTATTTGTTTGCATTGACCATGGCGGCTCAACCTCTGGCCTGGATGGAAGTTCGCAATCTTCCTGAAAAAGCTTATAATTCTTCCCGCCTAATTAAAACGTATAAAGATCATTGGCAGGAATGGCATAGCGGGCAAATTTTCCCTATTGGTGAAGAGCCCTCCGGTATTAGTTGGACGGGTTTTCAATCGGTTTTGAAAGATCCTTCCTCAGGATTTGTGTTGGTTTTAAGAGAGATGAATTCCCGTACCGAAATGAACTATAAACTTAGCCAGCTTCCTCCGGGGAAATATTCCTTTGAATTAATTGTCGGCAGTGGTAAAAGTTTTTTATCTGCGATTCATACAGATCGGATTCTTAAATTTAATTTGCCTGGTGAAAGAAGCTTTGCATTTTATAAGTATAAATTAATTAATTAGGTCCAAATTATTTTTGAATTGATTTTTTAAAAATAGGAGTGGTGTAATGTGGATATAAAAAATTTCGGGCAGTAAAATAAATTATTTCAATGAAGAAAAACAATTTTAATCGAAGGAAATTTCTGGCTTCCATGGCAATTTTATCCATGGGGCAAATGATACCAGTTAGTATTTTATCTTTTCCTGTTTCAGATAAAGAATATTCTTCGATCCAAAATGATTTATTATGGTACATCGACTCAAAAGGTAAAAGGAAAAAAGTGAAAACAGGGAGAGATTGGGAAATGAAAAGAATGCAAATTCTTACAGGAATGCAGGAGGCAATGGGGCCTCTACCTTCTTTTGTGGGTCTGCCAAACATGGATATTAAAATTTTCGAAGAGGTAAAAGAGCAAAATTATACCAGGCAAAATATTGTATTTACAGTTGCTCCCAATGAGATGGTTTCTGCTTATTTATATACACCAGATAAAAAGATAAAACAGGAAAAACTACCTGCCATACTTGCTTTACACTCAACCGGAAGACTTGGAAAAAAAATAGTTGATGGACAAAGCTCAGTACCCAATAGAGCCTATGCCAAAGAATTGGCATCACTTGGGTATGTGGTCATAGCACCCGACTACCCGGGTTTTGGAGATGTGGCTAATTATAATTTTGAAAATGACCGATATATTTCCGGTACCATGAAAGGCATTTTTGATAATATGCGTTGTGTCGATCTTTTGCAATCAATGCCTGATGTAAATCCGGACTGTATCGGGGTAATCGGTCATTCTTTAGGTGGTCATAATGCACTGTTTACAGCAGCTTTCGACAAGCGTTTAAAAGTAGTGGTGGCCAGTTGTGGTTGGACTTTGTTTGATTATTATAATCCGGGGGAAAACAGTACAGTAAATGCTAAAGATGTCTTGGCTCCATGGGCGCAGGATTTGTATATGCCTCGTCTTCGTGAAAAATATTTGTTAGATAATAAAAATTTCCCTTTCGATTTTGATGAGGTCATTGCTACCATTGCTCCTCGACCATTTTTTTCTAACTCCCCTCTACATGATGCTAACTTCAATGTGGAAGGTGTTAAGAAGGGAATGAAAAACGCATCTGCGGTCTACAATTTTCTTGGGGCAAAAAAATCTCCCGAAGGACATTACCCGGATTCAGGACATGATTTTCCTCCGGATATTCGTACTGAAGCGTATCAATTTATTGATCGAATCTTAAAATAAAGTTTGTATCCGTTTATCTAAAATTTTATGCATTTTCTTTCAATTAATGAAGGATCAATTTTCAATTATTTATAGCCAACCATTCCCAGGTTGAAATCAAGAATATATTTCTGACCATTTTTTTATTCAACTGAACCACGAATTATTTCCTTTTTAATTGAAACATGGCTATAAATTTTACAAATTTATTTTATTTCAAACGTTGTAATTGTGATTTCAAACGTTGTAATACTGGAATTTCTTAATACGTACTACGCTGCGTTACTTAATAGAATTTTAAAACCATAGATTTGTTAAAGAATTGTTGGATTAAAAAAAGAAGACTGCGTTTCCTAATGACATTTATCAAGACAATGCAAGAAACAGCTAAAAATAATTTGAATAAATATATGTAAATGAAGTGGTTAGAATAATTTCAAACAATAATTATTTTTAAATTTTATTTATCCGGGCGCAGCATAATCATCAAATAGAATGTCTTTATTAACAATTACTTAACAGAAGACATGAATTGCATTCAGAAGAAATCTTCCCGAAAAATTTTTCTGATTTAGACTTTAAAAAAAAGATATTCTCTATAAAATATTTTCCTTGAAAAACCATTTTTTTCTTTTGCAATAATACATAATACAGGTTTTTATTAATTTTTATTGAACAAAAAACTCAATTACATTTATGGCTAAAACATTTTTACACAGAACGAAGTTTTTGTTAACATTCCTTGGGTGCTTCCTGCTAATGGCATCTTCGGATAATGTGCAGGCACAATCTGTAATAGGTACCGTTGTTTCGGCTGCTGACAATCAACCTTTAAATGGAGTGACGGTTACGGTGACAGGAAGTAAAAAGGCTACCACGACAGATCAGGATGGAAATTACAAAATATCCGATTTACCCGGAGGCAGTTCCCTAAGTTTTTCTTTCGTGGGTTTTAAAACACGAACAGTTTCAGTGGGTGGCCGTACAAAAATTGATATTAGTATGGAGTTGGAAGCGTCCTCCCTTGACCAGGTTGTGGTGGTAGGTTATGGAACGCAAAAGAAGACAAACATCACAGGAGCTGTTTCTTCTATAAAAGGCCAGGATGTAATTACGACCAAAAATGAAAATGTTCAGAATATGCTTACAGGTAAAATTCCTGGAGTGAGGGTAACGCAAAGAACTTCTGAGCCCGGTTCATTTGATAACAATTTCGATATTCGCGGGATGGGCGCACCGTTGATCATTATAGATGGTATTCCCCGCACCAATGCTGATTTTCAAAGACTGGATCCAAACGACGTGGATAATATTTCCGTTTTAAAAGATGCTTCCGCTGCTATTTATGGTGTAAGAGCTGCTAATGGAGTCGTTTTAGTAACCACAAAAAAAGGATCAAATAATAAAATTGAATTGAATTATTCCGGATCTTATAGTTGGCAAATTCCCTCAGGACTACCAAAAACAGTGGATGCTATCCAATACATGACACTGCGTAATGAGCGTGCAATGCATAATATTAACGGTGCTTCACCCATTTTTAATGATCAGCAATTCCAGGATTATGTTACCGGCGTGAAACAAAGTACAGATTGGTACCCACTTGTGTTCAGCAAGTTTGCTCCTCAAACCATGCATAATCTTAGTGCAACCGGTGGAAATGAAAAGACAACTTATTATGTAGGATTAGGGTATCAGTATCAGGAAGGATTTTTTAAATCAAGTGATTTAAAATATAATAAGTACAATGTCAGATCAAATATTACATCCAAGCTAACCAAGCGCCTGACCTTTGATTTAAATCTAAATTCAGTCATGGATGAACAGGATCGTCCCTATGTGGATTCCTGGTGGATTATTCGTAGTTTCTGGAGACAGGGACCTCAAATACCTGCTTATGCTAATAATGATCCCACCAAGCCATTTCACGGTTTAATTGAAGGGGATAATCCCATTTCGTTTATGAATAAAGATTTGAGTGGATTTCAAAAATATAATAACAAATGGGTACAAACTTCTGCAAGTTTAAAATATGATATTCCGGGCATTGAAGGTTTGTATGCCAAAGGATTATTCAGTTATGATTTTTATGGATCTAACAATAACGTTTATCAAAAAGAATATACACAATACCGTTATGATGCGGCGTCAGACAAATATTCTACTTTCACCCGCCAATCGCCAAACAGGATAAGAAGGGATGCCTATTTCCGGAAGCAAACTCTCGGACAATTCTCTTTAAACTATAGCAACAAATTCAATAAGCATAGTGTGGATGCGCTTATGCTTTGGGAAGCACAGAAAAGAACGGGCGATAATTTTTCTGCTCAACGTGACCTTGTGTTACAATTGCCCTATCTTTTTGCAGGAACGGCCGGTGGTCAGTTAGCCACAATGAATTCCAATGCAGATGGATTGTATGAAAACTCAAACGAAGCATTGGTGGGCAGGGTTAATTATGGATTCAACAATAAGTATTTGGCTGAATTCCTCTTTCGGTATGACGGCTCTTCTAAATTTGCACCGGGTTCGCAATGGGGATTTTTTCCGGCAGCCTCACTGGGATGGCGTATATCGCAGGAGCAATTTTTCAAAAATATAAATGCCTTGTCCTTTATAAATCAATTGAAAGTACGCGCTTCTTACGGTAAAACCGGGGACGATAATGCTTCAAGCTATCAATTTCTTTCAGGCTATAACTATCCAACGAATTCAGATGCCCGGAATTTTACAGGAGGATATGTATTTAACGGGAATTTCAATGCAAGTGCAGATAATAAAGGTATTGCCAATCCATATATAACCTGGTTTACCTCCAAAACATTTGATATCGGAGTAGACTTTGAAGCCTGGCATGGCCTGTTCGGATTTACTGCTGACTATTTCAGCAGAAACCGGCAAGGTCTTTTAGCCACAAGAAATGGTGGTATACCCACAGTAGTTGGTGCAGGGCTTCCCCAGGAAAATATAAACAGTGACCGTACTTTTGGTGTTGATCTGGAATTGAACCACAGGAATCAATTGGGTGATTTTAGGTACAGCACAAAAGGTATCTTCTCATTGACAAGAGTGAAAAGACTGTATGTTGAAAGAGGAGCTATCGGTAGTTCCTGGAATAATTGGAGAAGCAACCAAAATGATCGTTTACAAGGAATGCATTGGGGCTACCAGGGAATTGGGCAGTATCAATCCTGGGATCAAATCTGGGCAAATAAAACTTACACCGGAAGAGGAACTATAATAGGAGATTACCAATATGAAGATTGGAATGGAGATGGTGAAATAAATGGAAATGATGCCCATCCCATTCATTATAATCAAAATCCATGGATGAATTTCAGTTTCATTTTTGATGGAAGTTATAAAGGGTTTGATTTGAACTTTCTTTTGCAAGGATCAGGAATGGGTTCAATAATTTATGGTGAGCAGCTTAGAGAGCCTATGTGGGGTAGCGGAGAGTCAGGCGCTATGGTGCAATTTATGGACAGATGGCACCCGACAGATTCTAAAGCAGATCCTTATGCTCCTGCAACTAAATGGACAAGTGGACATTTTGCTTATACGGGAACCTTAACGGATGCAAACTCATCCTTTAATGTGGAAAACGGTGCTTATTTAAGACTAAAGAGTATTGAATTGGGTTATTCACTTCCCACCGGAATACTTAAAAAAACAGGGCTCCATAATTTCAGATTATATGTAAATGCGTACAATTTATTTACCATCACCAAGGTCAAATTTGTTGATCCTGAACATCCAAACGATTTATACGGTTATCTATACCCTTTAAATAAAACGGTATCTGTTGGATTAAATATTAAATTCTAATAACAATAATGAGTAAGATTATGAAATTAAAATATTTTTTTTACACAATTTGTATTGGTTGTCTTCTTTTTTCATGTAAAAATGATTTTTTAGATATACCTCCCATGAACGTAGTTCAGGACAAAGATCTTTTTTCAAATGAGGCTGGAATGACGGTGTATATGGCCAGGATTTATAGTCAAATGCCGTTTGAAGATTTTAAATATTCACCCGCCAGGCAATTTTTTGATGATTGGTTGGTTACGCCGGGAGCCAATGAAGGATCTTCCATAGGCAGGGATGCGGGAACAACTATGGCTCAGGAAGGATGGGCGCGAAACGGACCTTATTGGGGGCGTGCCTTTAATTTGCTTCGTGACGTAAATTACATGTTGGCAACATTACCTCAATACAAATCCAATTTTAATGAAACAGCGTACAATGATTTTATAGG
>JBBSUB010000265.1:0-5920 GCA_038235345.1 Chitinophagales bacterium | reverse complement strand
TAATCAATTCCAAAACCTGCGGCATATCTTCTCTTGTTGCTTTCCTGATTTTATAATCCATCATTGTATTTATTCCTTTTTGAATGTGCTCCAAATTTAAGACTAAATTTTTTTTGTCCTGATTTGATACACATTTGTCCCGTCGTTCCGGAGAGTCAGCCGATTGATTCAACAAAACAGGGAGCGATTAAAAAGAGGCTTCATCGCACCAAAAACATCAGGTGATTACTTGGCAGGCGCTGCTATTTTGAATTCGGTAGTCAACCGGATTTTCCATTTGGAAAGACAAAATCTGCCCGCCACACTTTCCGTTAAAATCGGGATTTTAAGCAAGAACCAGCTGATGAATTACTCATTCGGAATTCTGTCTTAAAATCAGATCTTCACTTTAATGACCATTTTTTTTATTTCTCCTTCTCCAATCATCGGGGCATGCACATCTTCCGGAAAGAAAATAGCAAACTGGTTATCGGATAATTGGAAATACATACCAGGTGCATCGGAATAAAAAGTCACATCTTTTTCAGGATTGTATGCTTCTTTTTGGTGAGTACATTCATTACGGGGTTTCCAGCCGATGGTTTCTTTGCCTGAAAGGCAAACCTGGATGTCGATATGTTTTTCATGACACTCAAATTTAGAGGTGGACTCTTCCTTTGATTTGCCCGGATTGTTTGATATAATTGCTATCAGTTCATCACCATGAATCTCATATTTACCCGGCTGAAAAGTGGCTGTATCCTGCGATTGAACATATTCAAATGCACGGGCAAATAAGGGATGAAGGCAAAAATATTTTTTTGCATTGGACAAATCATCTATGACCATGGTCTTTTTTTTAGTGTGATGAAAATTGATAAGTTTCTTTCCGGATTTCCTTCTTTTTAGCCGGAAGATATTTAGGTGTAATATAAGTGAATAAGATGGAATTTATTTGGTACTGGTCTCTCCATTTTTAAAAAAAATAGTGCTATATAAAAGGAAAAAAAAGATGCCTCTAGTGTGTAAGATTATTTTTATTTATAAAATAGACCGAAGGGCAAGGAGTAAATATTAGCAATCTCATTCTTCGAGCATTCTTATTGCCTGCATATAGAGCAGGCGTTTTTTCGGATAGAATATTCTGACATTAATTCATTCTTAGAATATCCTCTAAATTTTTATTTTACCGTAAGTGCGGGTCCGACGATTTTCATTTCATGCTCTTCAAAAATTTTTGCCATTTCTTGCTTTGTCGGTTCATGATCAAGGGCCGCTACCGTTGTAAAAAAATCCTCCATTTTGCCGGCCGGTTGAAACAGAACCATCATTTTTCCTTTGGCAGAGATCTGTGTCCAGGCATGAGGAATTTTTTCAGGTAAAAAGATGCTGTCGCCTTTGCTTAAATGAAATTCATCCTCTCCTACTTTAAAAAAATAGTCACCTTCCAGTACATAAAAAACTTCATTCTGGAAATGATGTACATGCAGTGGTGTACCCTTGCCCTGCGAAATAGAAGTTTGCTCAAAGATAGACATCCCCCCATTCGTGTCTTTGCCGGAAATCTTTAAATCCAGGATGTTGGCATTGACCCCTTTTAATTTAATGTGCCCATGAATTCTTCCTTCGCCGGCGGCTATTTTAAATCCCTTCGTTAGGCTAAAACTTTTTTTCAGGTTTTTGGAAAATAATTGGAATGGAATGATCAAAGCTGCGGTGGCAGCTAAAAGGAATTTATTTCTTTTCATGTTACCCGGTTTAACTTATTCAAACAATTGTGTCCTGCCTTACTACAAGTATCTATGTGTCTTCCTGTTTCATCCAGATGTTCGTAAATCTTCTTTTTTAACTTCTTTTCCGACATTCGCCAATGTTCCCTCTGCTTTACAATCATACCCTCTTTAGTTGATGTATTTCAAATCCTAAAAGGTGTTGTCAGACTTATAAAGTAAGGCAGCATTGCCTTTGCGAATGTAATGTACAGCAAAAAGTATATTATTTCAGATAAGATTTTCCGGGATTTTTGCCTGAATGTTTCAGTGGAAACAGAGAAATTGGTGAATTGGAAAACCCTTATGCTTAACCCTTCTAGAATTTTGTTCAATTCCGTCCCATTCTTTATCCACCACCTCCATTCCGTCGTGTGGTAAAACGCTCCGAATAAAAAGGGAATTAAGATTTTATGTATTGAATCCTTTTAGATCCTACTCCACCAACTTTCCTGCTTCTTCCTGGCTGGCATATTCATCTTTTTGTTCCGGTAGTATTTTTAAAATGGAATCCTGAAGTGAAATGACGGAGGAAGCGGAATACAGGCCGATGTTCTTACCCGAAAAAGCATAATCCATCAAAGTCAGTTTAACTTCATCATCTATGGAAAGTTCTATATAATTTCCATAACGGATCAGCCGGAAACGAAAGCAGTTCTCTTTATTCGGATGAAAAATGCCATATTGAATATCATTGAAAATAAAATTCTGCCGCACATTTAAAGGATTGAATCCCCAGCCCCTTATCCGTAAGACGCCATTGACAACATCAAAGGAAATGAAGTAGCCATTTCCTTCATCATCCATATCACTGACTAAGCCTAGTTTACCCATACCCTCTACCGTTAGTGTACCTTCCCAAATGAACGACTGCGAAGGTTTTGGAAAGGAAAATACTTCATACCCGCTTCTTGATGCGCAGGTCCATTTTTCATTTTCTATTTTGGATGAAGCTGTTGGATTTGAAAACAGATGGCTTACAGAAGCAAAATCCTTTTGCTCCATTGTTTTGGTGACCATTTCATCCCAGCGGTAATAGGTTTTTAAGATGAGTCTTCCATCTTTATCTGTATCCAATTGCTTTGGTGGTGGTAATACGCGCAAGGCGTCAATTTTGCCGAAGGCATAAAAGAAATTATAGATCAGGAGATGTTCGCCGTCCTGCACAATGCGGGCGGCATAATTTCCCTGCGGAAGAATTATATCTGAATGAAAGGAATGATATTCACCAAAAAATTCCGGCGAAAACCAATAACGTACTTTAATATCTTCCCGGATAGAACCAATGATATAAAACCGGCCATTTAACTCAAAGACGCACGGACACTCCACATCGTCGTACACCATAGGCGTAATCAGCGGCGGCATTAATTCTTTTTTGCCATTCGTAATATTGATTAACCCCACACATCCGCGACGGGAGATAGGACCGTTGATGGTGCGGGCGCACACCAGTAAATAGTCGTTTCCTTTATAATGATATTTGAATGGATCCCGGAAGCTGAGCCATTTTCTTGGATTGTCATCTTCGGCTTCATAATATATGCCTTTCGGAGAGATTGGGTAAATATCTTTCTGATCTTTTTCCCAGTCAATTAAATTCGTTGACCGGGCAAAACCAATCCTGGAAACAATGCCGCGGTCTCTTCTTTGCAGACCGGTATAATACATTTCAAAAACAGGATTGTTTTCAAAATCATTTGCTTCCACTACATGCATCGTCCATAACTGATCGTCGTCCCATTCGCCGGGATGCCCGACAAATAGTGCATTGTTTACTCTTTTCCAGGAAATACCATCATCGGAAACAGCATGCGCTATATAATCGTGATTTGGAATAATCAGATGAAATAAATGATACACACCTTTATGAATAATGACTGTAATGTCGCCAATCTCCCAATCGCTGAAGCCTGATCCTGAGTACATAATTTTTAGAATGGTTTAATTAAAAATACAAAATACTCATTCATTAACGGCATTGCAATTGGTTCAATTACATTTTAAATTAAGATTATTTTAAAGGATTCCCGTACATTTTGTCACATTTAAATGGGTAATACGCTGGTGGATAATGTATTCTTTTCTAAATAAAACGCTTGATTGGACGGTGGTTTGCGTATGGAACATTCAATCTCATCACCGAACCAAAATGTTGCTGAAAGAGTGATTTATTTTCATTAAGTTAAATTTACAGGAATCAATAGAATAAGAAAACCTAAAAATGAGCAAATATTATATACAGTTATTCAGCCCACATGGACTTATCCGTTTTAAAGATCCCGAGATCGGAAGAGATAAGGACACCGGCGGTCAGGTGAAATATGTTTTAGAATTAATTGAAAATCTATCCAAACATCCCGACGTTCGGAAAGTAGATCTTTTTACACGGAGAATCGTGGATAAACGGGTTTCTTCCACCTATGAAAAAGAGATAGAGAAAATCAGTGATAATGCCCGGATCGTACGGATTACCTGTGGTGGGAACTCGTACCGGTCCAAAGAATCTTTATGGAATTACCTGGATGAATTTATAGATAAAACAATCCGCTTTATTGAAAAGGAAGATGATTTTCCCGATGTGGCGCATGGGCATTACGCAGATGGAAATTACCTGGCCGGGCAGATAAGCCAGGTTTTTGGAATCCCCTTTATTGCAACTGCGCATTCCCTTGGTCTGAATAAGAAGAAGATCCTCTTAAATGATGGGATGTTGCCGGAAAAGATTAATGAAAAATTCAACATGGATCGCCGGGTTGCCTCAGAAATATCGACCCTCAATCGTGCAGATGCCATTATTGTAAGTACGCAACATGAAATAGAAGAGCAATACAGTCTCTATGAAAATGTAGATGTTTCCAAATTTGTGGTGATTCCTCCCGGAGTAAATACAGATTTGTTTTATCCTTTTTACCGCTTTGATATGCCTTCCTTTAAAATGTCGATGGAGCAGGAACATGCGGTATATCACGTTAATTCGGATATTGAGCGGTTTCTCTTTAATCCCGATAAACCCTTGATCCTTTCCATTGGAAGGGCGGATAAGCGTAAAAATTTTGAACGGATCATTCACTCCTACGGACAAGATCCTGAATTGCAGGCGATGGCTAATCTCGCCATCTTTGCCGGCGTAAGAAAAGATATCAGTCAGATGCCGGAAGATGAAAAAGATATCCTGACAAATCTCTTGCTTTTAATGGATAAATACGATCTGTATGGCAAAATGGCCATTCCCAAAAAGAATGATCCTACCCTGGAAGTGCCGGAAATATACCGAGTGGCAGCACGTAAAAAAGGCGTATTTGTGAATGCTACACCAGGGGAAAACTTTGGATTAACTATTATAGAGGCAGCGGCTTGCGGGCTCCCGGTGGTGGCATCGCCTACCGGCGGACCTAAAGAAATTCTGGAGCAGTGTGATAATGGAATATTGATAGATGTAGAAGATCCACTGGAAATAGCAGAGGCATTGAAAAAGATTATTTCCCATAAAAATATTTGGGAAAAATATTCGGCGAATGGAATAGCGGCTTCGAATCAACGCTATTCCTGGACGGTACATGCCGATAAATATGTGGAAACGATTAATAAAGTTTTTGCGCAAATTGAAACCGTAAAAAATCAAACGATACAGAAAACGCCGTTTGGGAAGAAGTTGGTAAAGGCTGAATTGTTTTTTATATCCGACCTGGACGGCACTCTCGTGGAAGGGGAAGAAACAGATGGTCTGGATGAATTAACGGAATGGGTTACGGAAAGAAAAGATAAGGTGGTGTTTGGAATTGCCAGCGGTCGCAACCTCGAAGTGACAAAGGAAGCTCTTGCAAAATATAATTTGCCGGCCCCGGATATTTTAATCTGTTCTGCTGGTTCGGAGATTTATTATACAGATGAGTTCATTCCGGATAACGGGTACGAAAGCCATATCGACTATCAATGGAAACGGAATAAATTACAGGAAGTACTTTCTAAATTTCCTGGTATAGAAATGCAGGGACCGCAAGCTCAATGGCGCTTTAAGCTTAGCTATTTTGTGGAGGAAGATTTCAATGAAGACCGGCTGGCAGACCTGCATAAGTACCTGGATGATCATAAACTAAGAGCCAAAGTTTTATTGACGGAAAACCGTTACCTGGATCTTCTTCCCTTCCGGGCAAGCAAAGGAAGCGCTG
>JBBSUB010000264.1:0-5923 GCA_038235345.1 Chitinophagales bacterium | reverse complement strand
ATCGATCGGCCGCACGTTACTTTGAGTTTACTTTCCTCCATCGCCAAGAGCCCTACAGGAAAGCTTTCATTAGCTTCTTCCACCACTTTTTTATTTGATGAACCTCATGGCGCGGAGCCGGAATTGATTCATGAAATGTGGGACAATAATATGCATTTAGCAAAATTTAAAAAGAATTTGAAAGCGGGAGAAAAATATCATTTCGCTATCGCGGGGGCATCCGTCACCACAGCACAGCATGATGATCCTTTGAATGAAGTGGAACGTTATGTTATCTACGCGAAGCTCCAGGGAACCAAAAAATTAATTCAATTTCATAATGCCGCCTGGGACACCTTGTGGAAAAGCGATATCATTATTGAAGGAGATGAAGTAGGCCAATTAGCCGTTCATTCCGCCATGTATCATTTGTATTCTTTTGTAAGAGAAGGCACCTCCTATAATTCTTCCCCCATGGGATTGAGCGGGCTTGGATACAACGGCCATGTATTTTGGGATGCTGAAATATGGATGTATCCTGCTATCCTGTTACTCCATCCTGAAATGGCAAAAAGCATGATCGAATACCGGTTTCAAAGATTGCCGGAAGCCCGGCATAATGCCTTTGCACATGGATATAAAGGCGCTATGTATCCCTGGGAAAGTGCAGCCAGCGGAAATGAAGAAACGCCGGTGTGGGCTCTGAGCGGGCCATTTGAACATCACATCACAGCGGATGTTGCCATAGCGGCCTGGAATTATTTTGCTGTAACCCGCGATACTTTATGGTTAAGAGAAAAGGGATTTTTAATAATAAAGGAATGCGCGGATTTTTGGGCAAGCCGTGTTGAAAGGAATGGTCCGGGTAAATACGATATTAAAAATGTGGTGGCTGCTGATGAATGGGCAGAGAATGTAGATAATAATGCATTTACTAATGCGGCAGCCAAAGCAAATTTAAAATATGCGATTTTATCCGCGAACATCTTAAAAATGCCCATAAATGATGATTGGATAGAGGTAGAAAAGAATATCCCGATTCTAAAATTAGCGAATGGAATTACGGCTGAATTTGCCGGTTATAACGGAGAAAAGATCAAACAGGCAGATGTGAACCTGCTGTCATATCCTCTGAAAGAAATTACAGATGCCGGTCAGATCAAAAAAGATCTGGAATATTATGAAAGCCGGGTAGGAGAGGGATCGCCTGCTATGACACATGCTATTTTTGCGATCTTGTATGCACGTCTGGGTGAGCCTGAAAAAGCCTGGAAGGCATTTAAAGAATCGTATATCCCCAATAAAAAGAATCCTTTTGGAGTTTTGGCTGAAACGGCCGGTGGCACCAATCCTTATTTCGCGACTGGCGCGGGAGGTTTCCTGCAAAGCGTGTTAAATGGTTTTGGAGGATTAGATATTACTGAGGACGGAATTGTCCAGGTAAAATCATCGCTGCCACCTTCCTGGAAAAAACTGACGCTAACAGGAATAGGTCCTTCAAAAAAAACATTTGTTGTAAAATAGACATTAAGAAAGGTTGCCAACTTAAAAAAAGTTGGCAACCTTTTGATAGCATAACCACATTTTATTTTTGACCTTCCTCTGCATGTTTTTTACGTAATTTCTCTACATCTTTCTCAAATTTCTTTTTAAGCTTTTGATAATGCTTATCGTTTTCAAGTTCTTTTTTCTGTTTGCTCTTTTCCTGTGATTCCATAAAAATCCGGTAGTTCCCCGTTTTTCCTCCGGAAAAGTATAAACTATCTGCAGATATGGAAAAATCAGATCCTTCTAATCTAACTTGTGGAAACTTATTCAAACCTTCATATTTAAGCCCGTAAGATAATGCCCGTTGACTTTCTTTAAATTCCTTAGAATTTAACTTGGCCATCAACTCAGCATGGTTCTTCTTTAATTCAGCCTGTTGTTTTTTAAAGTCTTCGGAATTCAACCTCTTCATCAACTCTTCCTGCTGCTTTTTAAATCCTTCTGATTTTAAGTTCTTCATTAATTCCGCCTGTTTCTTTTTAAAATCTTCGGAATTGAAATTCTTCATCAACTCTTCCTGCTGTTTTTTGAATTCAGGAGAATTGAAAGACTGGAATGCTTTCTTCATATTCTCTTTAAATTCCGGCGAATTGAATTGCTCTGCAATCTCCTTTTGGGCCTTTAAAAATTCCGGATTATTAAAGGCTCCATTCAATTGTTCACTTATTGCCTTGCCGTTAATAATGAGAGAATCCGCATTAAAGAAGAAGCTATTCCCCTGGAAATTCGTCCAGTCTTTCAAGCTATCCGGCAATGCTTTTAGTGAATTGTATTCCTGCTTCTTTCCATCGGGATCTGTCACTATTATTTTTACCTCTGGTTTCCTTTTAGGTTCAATGATGGTATCATTTAAATTGTCCTTGAAAAAAGATAATTTGGAAGAAGCAGGCAGAGAAGATGTAGCTTTCAAACCAGTGGTTTTAGTTTCTTCTCGCTTCTTTGTCGTATCAGATGGTGCAAGCCATGCCAGGCAAAAAACTGCTGCGATCACGACCGTTACGCCAGCCAGTTGTTGTTTTAAATTCATATAATTCGTTTTCATATTGGTTATTCGTTTTATGCGATCAAATAAATATTGTTTTTTCCCTGAAACCGCCATGGCTGCCTGCGGCGTTGGATGGCCTTTTATCATTTCAATCTGCAAAAGAGTTTCTGCGTATTTTACCGGTTGGCCAGTATATTTCAGCACCATATCATCACACACATGTTCCCGTTCAATTTTGATAAATCTTCCTGTAAGCCACACAAATGGATTGAAAAATAAAATGGTATCCATAAAGGTTTTCACCAGGTTTAGTAAATAATCGTTGCGCCGGATATGGGTCAATTCATGAATTAATATCGCTTCTACCTGTTCGGTATCTAAGGAAGTAATAAGGGAAGCGGGAAATAAAATAACGGGTTTAAAATAGCCGATCACCATCGGCACCTGGGCCAAGAAAGAGACGTGGAAATCAATTCGTTTATTGATATGAAGCTTCCCGATGACTTTATAGCATATTTGTTCCCAATCTGCGGGAACTGCTTCCAAATTCGTTTTACGAAGATTTTTCAAAACCAGGTATCCTTTATACAAAATGAAGGATTGAACAAGTATTCCCACAAGATACATGGTGATGATCGGGGGAAACAGCGTTTCAAGTTTGGAGAAACTCCATCCGGAAGCAACAGGCATACTTATTTGATTTTCACCAGAGAAAAATAAAAGATTTGTCGATTTTATAGGAAGCTGCCATTGCTGAATAAATGTGGCTACAAACCAAATAAAAATGGCACAAACAGACAGGTAGGAGAGGTTGTGTTTCGCCACCGGCGATAGTTTTGGAATAGAGATCAATATCAAAAACAGAAGGGCGTAAATAATTGCACCCTGCCAGAAAGAATGGACAATACTCCATCCAAACGCCTTAATAAATGAATGAAAAATAGTATCCATGATTATTTATTTTTGAGTTGATCTAAAAAGTTTTTGATTTGCTCTATTTCTTCCGGATTTGTATTGTGATTGCCCAATGCCTGCATGACAAGGTTGGCCGCTGAACCATTAAATACATCATCCACCATTTTTTTAACAAGTCGCTTCTGGGTTTTTTCCTGGTTTAATAACGGCGTATAAATATGTGTGCGGGCGGAAGTATCCCTGGCCACTAATCCCTTTTCGTGCATGATCTGCATGAGCTTTAGGGTGGAGGTATAACCGACCGGTTTTGTCTTTTCCAGAATCTCATGCACTTCTCTCACGGTGCAGGATTTTTTTTGCCAGAGAATTTGTAAAATCTCCAGTTCACTTTCTGTTGGTTTAATGGATGGTATCTTGCTCATATTCTTCTTACGAATTGTTTCGTATATCAAATGTACGAAGTTATTCGTAATTGCAAAATGTTTTTTTTTATTTTCCAAAAGTTTCTTTGAGACTCTTGAGTTTGATTTAGTCGCTTGAATACTTTTGGAAAGTTTACGATGAGCCTTTTTGTGAAACAGGATTTATTTTTGTTTTAGCAGGTTTCTTACAAAACTTTCCAAAAGTCATCGGCAGTTTTCAGCATAGCAAAACCCGGACTTTGAACTTTTGGAAAGTCGGAGAGGTTGTTCAGTTGCCCGAATATTTTTAGTGATATTTAAAAGAAAGGTGTTTGTAAAAATCGATGAATTTATACTTTATTCAGTATATCCTTCACATCCACCTCATCCTGCGCCATCTTAACTTTCAAGTCCTCCAGGTTATCAAACTTAATTTCATTCCGGATAAATTTTTTCACATGCACACGCAGCATACGTCCATATATTTCCTGGTTGAAATCAAAGATATTGACTTCTGTCATAATCTTATTATCCCCAATAGTTGGGCGGATGCCGATGTTCATCATTCCTTTATGGGAACTTTCTATGGAAAAAGGATGTGCTTCATTGTTTGTCAAATTTCCTAAATCTACCGTAACCGCGTATATGCCGTAGGCGGGAATTAATTTATGCGGATCGTCTATAAATAGGTTAGCTGTGGGATATCCAAGGCCTTTTCCAAGTTTATTTCCGTCTACAACTTTTCCTGTAAAAAAATATTCATATCCAAGGTATTCATTCGCCGTTGTCATATCTCCATCCATAATCGCATGGCGGATCTTGGTGGAACTGATCGTTATATTATCCAGTACTTCAGCGGGAATTTCAGCTACGGTATAATTATATTTCTCCTGGTAATTTTCCAGTAGTTTATAATCACCACGCCGGTCTTTTCCGAAATGGTGGTCATACCCTGTAATAATCGTTTTGGGATGAAAATAGCGGATCAAAAAATCAGACAAATATTCTTCCGCTGACAGATTAGAGAATGCTTCTGTAAATGGAACAATCACGAGATGATCAACATGTTGTTTTTCCAACAACTCAATTTTCTCCTCTAAGGTATTCAATAAATGAAGTGGAACCGGATTCCTGGGGCCGGGTATTTTAGCGTGTATCACCATCCTGGGATGTGGATGAAAGGTTATAATAACTGATTCTCCATGATTTCTTTCTGCCTCTTTTTTTAGTTGATGAATGATCTGTAGATGGCCGGTATGCACTCCATCAAACGCACCGACGGTAATGGCAGCATTTCTAAATTGAGGCAGATGTTGAATGTCGTGATGTATCTCCATACGTAGTGCCGCAAGATAAATTATAATATGGAAATGAAAAACTGGATTTGTATGATTTGGATTCCTTTGTGTGAAAAAAATCATATAAGTATATGCCAACAGCAAAACATTAATTGGTGTAAACCAGTCCAACTCAAAAATTAATTCGTTTAATTTGCACTTTATTTACATAAAAATTCTCCATGTCATTATATTCAAAAAGGGGTGTTTCTGCACAAAAAGAAGAAGTTCACGAAGCTGTAAAAGACCTTGACCAGGGTTTATTCCCGAATGCTTTTTGCAAGATTTATCCTGATTACCTGGGAAACGATGAAAATTTCATCAATGTAATGCATGCGGATGGCGCGGGCACCAAGAGTATCCTGGCTTACTTGTACTGGAAAGAAACCGGGGATATTTCCATCTGGAGAGGCATCGCTCAGGATGCTGTCGTAATGAATTTGGATGATTTGCTTTGCGTTGGTATTTATGATAATATTCTTTTTAGCTCTACCATCGACAGGAATAAAAACCTGATTCCCGGAGCGGTTTTGGAACAAATCATTCATGGCACACAAGAGTTTTTTGACACAATGAAAACGCACGGAATTCACATTAACTTCCTTGGTGGCGAAACCGCGGATGTGGGCGATGTAGTCCGCACTGTTGCGGTAAACGGTACCATGACAGCCCGCTGGCCAAAATCAAAAGTTATTTCGAATGAAAAAATAAAGCCCGGAAATGTTATTGTAGGACTTGCCTCTTATGGGCAGGCTACT
>JBBSUB010000263.1:0-5932 GCA_038235345.1 Chitinophagales bacterium | reverse complement strand
TCCATATCCGACGTGATATTTGGCTGTCCGGATAATCCGGATCCGATATAAGTCGGAATATGAAAACGGATATATTCCCAAACGCCACCGGATTGGTCACCTGACCAGATGGTTGCATAGCGTTGTGTTCCTGCCCAACCGTCTAAAGAAATAATAAACGGACGGCTATTGTTTCCATAATAGGTCATGATGTTCGCAACGTCAGCAATACCATTCAAGCCGAAAGAATATCCCGCTCCTACCCAGGCCACGTCTGTCTTCAAAACACGAACACCTGCGTCGCGTACTTCTTTCACTATATCTCTTTGCAGAAGAGCGCTGATCTCCGGTTTTGGATGAAGGTCAGATTGTGTCCAAAGACCAATTTCAACGCCGTTTTTACGGGCATAATCTCCTAAGCTTTTAAGGTTTTGAATATTGCTATCCAGAGTGGACGTTTGTCCGTAACCAGCGCCGTATCCGTCATTTGGAAGGATCCAGCCAAAAGGCATATCGTGACTTTTGTAACGATCGATCACGCCACGTGCAGAGAATTGATAATTGTTTAATTCTCCGTTTAAAGATTCTTTGGTGCCTACTTTATCTTTCTGACTTTCTTTATATCTCTTGCCATCTTCAAATAAAATTCCTTTTTCATCTTCTTTCCAATAATCCCTGTTATATGCATTCAGGTGACCCTGGTAAAAACCAAATTTTGGAAGCAGAACAGGATTTCCTGTCAACTGGTAAAAATCATTTAAAAGGGAAACCGCGCCATCATTGATCATGAAGAAAGCATCTAAATAATCTGTCTCATGGAATAATTTTACAAGCCCTTTTTCTTTGGACCCAAAATCATACGTACCTTTTTTGAAAGTGTAAAACATCACGCCGTATCCATTTGTACTCCAGTAATATGGATTTGGGGAAGCAACACCACCATCTGTCCAGCTATTTTGATTTTCGATAGCAATGGATTTTCCCTTGTGTGAGAAACGTCCGTTCTGTACGCCACCTCCATAGAAATATTCTTCCGGGTTTTCTTTAAGCGTTAATGTCACTTTTCTATTTTCAAATTCGACAGGGGCAACTTCTTCAAAAGCGATTTTGTTTGTTGCCAGGTTGATGACTTTCAGCAGAGACGTTTTCTTATCGAACTGCAGATTTATTTTTCCGGTTTTGATGGAAATGATTCCGTTCTCATCCGTGAAATTTAAAGCGGAAACTGTCTTCCTTGGATTATTCACCAGGATTTGCGCTTCCGGTTTAGCTTCCGGGTCGCGGATCATTCCGCCGGTATTATCCTGGAATACTCTGAAAATATTATCTCCATAAAAGTCGATCAGCATCCGGTGATCATTTGTAAACAGGAGCTCAATCGTAGTTGGATTGATTTTCTTAGCCCGGATAATTGGTTCCGCTTGCTGTGCTGTTTCTATTATTCCTGGTGGACTATTTTCTGCCTTTGCAGGAGAAAAGGGAAAAAGCAGGGCAGTAAAAAGGGTAATGATGAAAATCTTTTTCAGATTTAAATTTTCCATGAACATATTCATAAATGATAATTGAGGCGACCGGGTAGTACAAATTAGATTTAAAAAACAAAGAACCATTTGCAAAACGAATCGCCCGGTTTAAAAACAAATTTTTAACGGGGATAAAATTACCACTTAAAACGCAGCCTGTTTTGATTTAAGCAATCGATTGAAACAGGATAAATTTGCCGTTTCTCCTTGAAAAATTGGTTTCTTTATAAAATTTTGTACAAAGTTGAAAGTGAGGTAGATTGCGAAACAGCATTTTAAAAAGCAGGAACGTCTGTTTAAAATTGAAAGATATGAATGTGCACACGACCAACTATTTTGATACTTTTATAGAAGTTTCCGAAGACACAAAAGCAATGAGTGGCACCATTCCTCCCTCCAAAGGTGACAAAAAAACCATTGCCCAAATGCAATATGAACTGATCGCGAATCATCCATACAAATACACATCGGATGATGTTTTATTCCGGGTATTTGCAGAAAGAAATGATGTACCCCAATCAGAATTGAAGGAAGCAAGAGATGAATTCTTTTCAAAAGGTCAGGCTTGTTTAAGAGCATCTCCTTTAACCAAGACCTTTGGTTTTGGCGTGCATAGCGATGGCGATGGAAGAGTAGCCATTTACGGAATGGAAACACCGGAATATGGAAAATTTGTAGCGGATGAAAATTTGAAGAAAGTGAAGGCGATGCGAAGCGCAAGAAAGTAATAATACAAACAGAAAATATAACAAGAAGATGAAGGATAAAAAGCCAACCAATCAATTAATGCTGGAGAGAATGATCTTCTTTAGTGATGCCGTTTTTGCCATTGCAATGACCATCCTGGTGTTGGATGTACGGGTGCCGGAAATGAATAGCGACGTTATTTCTGATTCCATCCTTTGGCAAAAACTGGCTTATGCTATTCCGAAAATAATTGGTGTGATTGTCAGCTTTTTTGTGATCGGATTGTATTGGATTTCGCACCACAAACTCTTTGGCTATGTGACGATGTATCACAGAAGATTATTATGGCCAAACTTGCTTTTCCTGCTCACGATTATTTTTATGCCTTTTACGACGGCCTTTTTGAGTGAGTATTACAATCCCGGTCTCACCATGCCGGTAATTTTATACGCCATCAATATCAATCTGACGGGTTTGGCCAGTTACCGCCTCTGGTCTATTGCGACCAATTCGAAATATGACCTCAGCTCAATCAGTCAAAATAAAATTTTAAAGCGTTATCATAAATCCAGGGCACTCACGATTCCATCTGTGTTTTTGTTAGTCATTTTATTATCCTTTATTTCCGGCTGGATTCCTTTTCTGCTATTGCCTTTTATACCGGTGGTGACGTATTTTATCAAGCGATATTTTAGGAATAAATATGCGGGGTTTAGGGAGGAGTTTTGAGGGTGGGATGTATTTTATTAATTTCGATGTCAGCGGTTCTTGCTATTTAATGCCATTCGCCCTTTCTTCAATAAGGATAATTTTTGCAAACCTGGACCAAATTATTTTTTTAGCCATTCCTCACTTTCTTTTTGTACCTCTTCATCTGTAAAAAATTCTCCACTCTCAATTTCCTTTAAAGACCTGTCAATAAGTTGCTGTTGTTCTGCATTGAGATTGTAAATGTGACCTGAAGTTTCTTCAAATTCCAGCAACCTTGATACCTCTTCAAGAATATAATTCTGTTTTGTATTTTTAATCTTTGCAATTAATTTTTGTTGCAATTCTTGTGTGGACATGGTTACTTATTTAGAAACACAAGTTAATAAATTATCCCTATGTCATTTCTTAAAATCTTAGGCGGTATAATAGTGAAATATTCTTTTGAATTGATGAGTGCAAGTCTCCTATTTTACCGTTCGTATTTAGATACCGCTAAATATCATATTGGCATCTATAATAAATCTCACTTGATAAAGCGTTTGCGATTTTCATTCCACCAGGAAGCATTTACTTCATCAGCTAATTTGCCAACGTCGGATTGTTTTGGGTTGCTTTTGGACTTTGCTTCCAGATATTTCATATAATCAATCAAACGTTGAAGACCAAACCTATCAACAGATGATGATAATGTAATTACAATCTTTTTATCATCAATGCGTTCAACTAACATGCTTCAGGTGTTTAGTTAAAGAAAATACTATTAGCTGTCTTTGCAATCTTAAGGGGTGTCAAATTATTTCTGCCAACGATAGGACATGACGCTGGTGCTGAAATTTATAGCCCGATGTAAGTCTTCCAACCTAAGATTTATATTTTTAATCTTTGCAATTAATTTTTCTTGCAATTCTTGTATTGACATGGTTTCTGATTTAGTAGCAAAATCTAATGAATTATCGTCAATAGGTATTCATTTCTACTCCAGCCCAAAAGTTCCGACAAAATTATTTAAAGTTAAAAATTAGGAACACAAGCTGAAAAGAAATCCGGCAAATCAAATCCTGTACCGGGAAGAATTATTTCGATAGCCGGCATAGAAAGAACCCAATGCTGGAAGAATTACATAGCATCTTAGGCTAAGGTTTTTGGTTTCGAAGAAGAAGTTCGTGATTTACGTTCAGACTTTTTATCAGTGATTTTTTATTTTATAGTCTTCTACAAGCTTACTTATTTCTTTCCTTTCTTTGTCTGTAAAAGATTTGCTTTGAATTATAAAGTCAATAACTTCTGGTTCTTTTGTCCCATGATTTAGCTTTTAAAATATTTTTCAATTAAAATTTGAGCTGGTTATGTCTGAAAGTTCATCTTTGTCAGCCAATCTAACTTCGGTAAGAAGACTATCTCAAACATTGCATCCGGTTTACTACGTAATCACTCTCTGGAAATGTGTTTTTTTTGTGCGTAATCCCGATAGCCATAAGCCTTGTGAATATTTTAAAAACTTACGCTTTTTTATTGGGGTTTTTGTTCTTTAAGTTATAGCCAATGGTTATTCAATTTTAAAATTCTTGAGTTTGTAATTTACATTTCGTCCGCCTTCATTTGTTGCTTGTAAAATGCCTTTTTCAATCAAACTTTTTATATCTCTTAAAGCCGTGTCAGTAGAGGTTTTGGTCATTTTTGCCCACTTAGAGGTTTGCAATTTACCTTCGAAGCCGTCAAAAATTTTGTTGAGCATAAGGCGTTGCCGTTCGTTTATGGGAGTTTGTTCATGCAGCTTCCAAAATTCGGCTTTAAGTAGTATTTTTTGTGTGGTGTTTTCCGTCGCTAACATTGCGTTTTTCAGGCAATGTAAAAACCAATCAAGCCATTCAGTAATATCTCCTGTGCTGTGTTGTACTTTTTGTAATATTTCGTAATACTGTTTGCGTTCTATTGAAATTTGGCTTGACATACTATAAAAACGTTCGCCGCTATTTTCAGCACGGGCAAGCAACATATCTGTTATTGCTCTTCCAATTCTACCGTTCCCGTCATCAAAAGGATGAATGACGATAAACCAAAAATGTGCTATGGCTGCTTTCAATACAGGGTCAAGGGTATTGTCGTTATTGAACCAATCTAAAAACGTGTCCATTTCTACTTTTACAAGTTCGGGTTTTACAGCTTCGTAATGTATTTTTTCTTTTCCCATTGCACCGGAAATCACTTGCATATCGCCTGTTCGGTATTGTCCTGTTTCTATTTTATAGGGTCCGCTGTATCCTGTGGGAAAAAGTGCTGCGTGCCAGCCAAATAAACGTTTTTCGGTTAAAGATACATTGTATCGTTGTGTAGCATCAAGCATCATTTCTACTACGCCTTCTATGTGCCGGTTGCTTGATACTAATCCTGCGGTGTTAATACCCAAACGCCTTGCTATAGATGAACGTACCTGGTTATAATTGAGTAATTCGCCTTCTATTTCCGATGATTTTACCACATCTAAAGTTAAAGCAGTAAGTGTAGCCTCTTCTTTGACTGAAAAACCCAAAGCATTCATTTGCCCAATGATTTTGCCTTGCATAAGCCGAACTTCACCAAATAAGGCATTTATGGCCTTGTCCTGCCAGGAAAAATGTCCCCAGTTAGTATGCTCATAAATGTATTTTACCATTTTTTAAAATAATGTTGCGGTAAATATACTATTTATTCACCGCATTTATGCGGCGAAGGTTTGTGTTTTTCACCGCAAATGGGGAAATTTAAGTTTAGAGAAAAATATACATTCGTTGCTATCATCTTCAACTGCGGTATATACTTTCTTTTTGTACATCTTCTGCTGTAAAAGATTCTCCGCTTTTAATTTCCTTTTAAGATTGATCAATAAGTTGCTGTTGTTCTGAATTGAGATGGTAAATATGATCTGATATTCTTCAACTTTCAGTAACCTTGATATCTCTTCAAAAAAACTATATTTTGAAGTTATTATTTTATACTGATATGGCGCTGCAATGGAGCTAAGGATAAACCCCGATTTACACCTTAAAAAATAT
>JBBSUB010000262.1:0-5932 GCA_038235345.1 Chitinophagales bacterium | reverse complement strand
GATAGTTATCCCAAAAGAGGCGATAAAGAATACATCCGGAAAAAAACAGAGCTTACATTCTATGATCCTGCTATGGCTACAGATGAGCTGGTGGATGAATGTTTTGAGATTACGAATAATCGCATAAAAGTGATCAAAATTATTTCACTTGCAAAATCCGCTATTCGTAATAACCTGGGCGAAGAATTGCGCGAAATAAAACAACCTACCTGTTTGATTTGGGGGAAAAATGATATTATTACTCCGCCTTTTGTAGGGGAAGAGTTTAAAAAATTGATTCCCAACAGCGAACTGCATTTTATAGATAAATGCGGGCATGCTCCTATGATGGAAGTGCCTGCAGAATTTAATCAGATCCTGGAGAAATTTCTGAGGAAATTTTAATCTCCCTGCAACAATTCATAAGCTTTAATTGTCCTAAGTTTAGTGGTCGAAAAAATAAGCTATTGGTTGATTGCCTTTAAAATGATAAGTTGAGGGTGATTTATAATAAAAATGAACAACTATGACAACGCTGCAACTTATTGATAACAAAATTCCCCAATTGCAATTGGAAGATACAGTGAATAAGGCTTTGCAATTAATTGCAGATTTTAAATGCACGCATTTACCTGTTGTGGATAAGGATAAATATTTGGGACTTATTTCGGAAGACGACCTTCTGGACAAAAATAAAGATGGTGCTACCATAGAATTATTTCAAACCGATTTTGTACCAGCCCGTGTTTTTGTAACGGAACATTTTTTAAAAGCTGTGCCTGTATGCAATTTGTACCAAACGAATGTAATACCAGTGGTAAATGAATCAGATGAATTATTGGGTTGCATTAGAAATTTTAGTTTAATAAATGCTTTGGGGAATTTTTGTGGCGCAAACGAATTCGGAGGAATTGTCGTTCTTGAAATGGAACCAAACAGGTTAGCTATTTCAGAGATCAATAGCATTGTAGAAAGTGATGGAGCGACTATTCTGCATTTAAATATTTCCCCTATTCCCTCAGCTCAATTATTACAGGTTACTTTACAGATAAATAAAAGAGAAATATCCACTATCCTGGCATCTTTTGAGCGATATGAATATTCTGTCGTGTTTTATTCAGGGGAAGAATTGTTTGAAAACGATTTAGCCACGAATTATCAGAATCTAATGACTTACCTGCACATTTAATGTTCTCCGCTTGTATCCATTTTACTTTTTTTTTCAACGAATTACTTTTGTGCCCCAGGGCTGCAAATTTTTAAAATGCGGACTTTTAATTACCTGCCTTTTTTGTATCTCTACTTTTCTGAAAGCTCAGGATTCGATCATTCAATCCGTGGATACTTTAAAAAATCCAATGGCCAAAATGCACGTAAAGAATATATTAGTTACGGGAAATAAAAAAACAAAACGATTTGTGATTTTGAGAGAAATGCAAATAAGGGAAGGTGACTCTGTTTTAGTGGATAATCTCACTCAGGAATTAGAAAAGGCAAAAGTGTATATTTATAATACTACTTTATTTTCCGAAGTGGAAATTTACCCTTTGATATTGAATCCAAATGAATTGGATATTGTGATCTCCGTGAAAGAGAAATGGTATTTTTTACCTATTCCCCATCTGGAACTGGCGGACAGATCATTTAATGAGTGGGTAAAAATCCATCATGCAGATTTTGCCAGGATTAGTTACGGTATCCGTTTTACACATCAGAATTTTAGTGGTAGAAGAGATGAGCTGGCAGTTGTTTTGGTCAATGGATTTAAAAGAAATATTTCCCTGGATTATTCTCTTCCTTATCTTAATTCAGCGCTTACAAAAGGTCTTAAATTAGGCGGCGGCATCTCTCAAACGAAAGAAATTCCCTATACTTCCGGCGCAGATAACAAATTGAAGTATTATGAAAATGGGGGTTATGAAAAAAGTGAAAGAAATATAGCCGCGGCGATAACATTTAGAAAAGGCCTTAAATTTAAAGGAACTTTTTCTATTGATCTACGCCATGTAGATGTAACGGATACTATTATTTCTACCTTAAATCCAAAATATTTTAACAGCACTTCCAAAGCTCAAAATTTTATTGATATTGAATATGCTTTAAAATATGATAATGTGGATAATGTATTATATCCTTTAAAAGGAAATAATTTCTCCTTATTAATAAAAAAGCGAGGTTTACAATGGTCAGGTGGAATTAACCGCTTTTCGATCGAACCTGGTTTTCAAACGTATTTTACGCATAAAAATAACTGGTATTCCAGTATTCGTTTATCTGCCGAAATCAAACTCCCTTTCGATCAGCCCTATTTTAATTTACAGGCATTGGGTTACAGGCAAAACTATATGCGGGGTTTTGAATACTACGTAGTAGATGGTGTCGCATTCGGCCTATCTAAATTTGATCTTAAAAAGAAAATCGCTTCTTTTAACCTGCCAAGTCCTATCCTCACACGTATTTCAAATCAAATCCCTTTTTCTATTTATGCGAAAACATTTACTGATTTGGGATATGTATATAATAAGGAATCCTCCAAACTTGGTAACAAGTTTTTATACAGTGGCGGAATCGGAATAGATATACTGACTCTATTTGATTTAAAAATCAGTTTTGAATACAGTTTAAATCAATTAGGTCAAAAGGGGTTATTTTTACATAATTAATTTTTGGTCAGTGATGATGCTGCACAATTAATTTATAAAATCATTTATGCGAATAGCCATATATAGCAGGGGTTTGGAATCCGACCAGTTGGAAGGATTAAAACTATTGCTGGCAGAATTTTCTATATATAAAATTGAGCCGGTTATTTACCAGGATTTTTTTAATCAGTTTTATTCCTATTACATTCTTACAGATAAATACTCCACATTCAATCATTCCAATGATTTGACCGGCATCGATTTTATGATAAGCCTTGGAGGCGATGGTACATTACTTGATGCTGTCACATTTGTTGGTGATAAAGGAATTCCAATTTTGGGAGTTAATTATGGCCGACTGGGATTTTTGGCAAGTATAGGTAAAGATGAAATTCATTCTGCTGTAGAGTCTTTGGTGAACAGGACATTTATGCTTGATAAAAGATCACTGGTTCATTTGGATGCAAACATGCCTCTGTTTAGCGGACTCCCCTATGCCCTGAACGAATTTACAATACATAAGAAGGATATTTCTCCCATGATTAAAATTCATACTTATCTGAACGGAGAGTTTTTAAACACTTATTGGGCAGATGGCTTGATTGTGTCAACACCTACCGGTTCTACCGGCTATAATTTAAGTTGTAATGGTCCGGTTGTATTTCCAGATTCTGCAAGTTTTGTCATTACACCTGTGTCTCCGCACAATTTGAATATTCGTCCTTTGGTGATTCCGGATACCTCCGTCATTTCATTTGAGGTAGAAGGCCGGACAGATGGATTTTTGTGCACATTAGATAGTCGCCGTGAAATAGCCAGCAAGGATGTGTTGTTAGCTATCCGCAAAGAGGCTTTCAGTATAAACCTGGTAAGATTGAACGAGAATAATTTTTTGCAAACATTAAGAAATAAATTATCCTGGGGGCTCGATAAGAGGAATTAGAAAACGGGCACAATTATAGGGATGGATGCTAACTGTGGTATGTTATCCTTCCAAAATAAAATCACACCTAGATTTTTTAATAAATCTCTATTTAATATTAATTTTAACTTTGTAAATAATTAAAACATCTTTTCTTCGTTGTTATTTTACAGAGAATTTAGCATGTTTTTAGTGAGCCATACTATGGAAAAACGCTTAGGGATGTTTAACAACTACATTATTACGAATTGGAGCTTATCTTTAAACCTGTACTTTAGGGACGGCTTTTATTAAAAACTGGAAACCCAATGAAAAAACTTTCTTTCATCATCATTTTTTTTATCACCTTTTCCTTCAGCTCGCAGGCTCAAATGGAAGAATTTCAATACGTGCAAACGGGGGAGTTTGGAATTACCGCCGGTGCTGCGCATTATTTTGGTGATCTTAATAACCGCGCAAACATTAATCGTCCTAAAATTGCCCTGGGTGCATTCTTTAGAAGGCAATTCGGAAATTATATCAGTGCCCGCATCATGGGTCATTATGCAAAACTTGGGTATAGTGATATATACAGTGATAATGAATATCAAAAAAGTAGAAATCTTAGTTTTAATACAGATATTTTTGAATTGGCAATTGTAGGAGACTTCAATTTTTTTAAGTTTATCCCCACCAGTCCACGGCATTCTTTTACCCCTTATGCATCTCTGGGAATAGGTTTTGTGACCTACGACCCCTATGCTTATTACAATAATGAAAAAGTGTATCTGCGTCCGTTAAATACGGAAGGACAAACATTTTACCAGGGAAGAAAGGGTTATGGAACAACAGCCTTAGTGGTTCCTGTTGGATTTGGTGTTAAATACGCAATATCTGATAAAGTAAATCTTTCTTTTGAAGTAAATTACCGGTTCACTACCACAGATTACCTGGATGATGTAAGTACAACCTATATTGGGATTGATAAATTTCCTTCTACTTCCGGTGGCAAATCACTTGCGGGAATTATGCAGGATCGATCCTTTGAAGTGGGGCCTGCAATTGGGGTGGAAGGAAGACAAAGAGGATTTAGTAAACAAAAAGACCAATATGCCATGGCAGAAATTGGCGTTTCGTTCAATCTTACTTCCTACAGATGCCCGAGTGCGAGATAGTTTGGTTAGATTATAGTTTAAAGTTTGAAGTTTATAGTTGGGAGTCCGGAATTCGGAGTTTGAAGTTCAACGCGAAGTATTCACCACAAAGTATTCAACGCCGCCGGCATTCAACCTGACACCTGATACTTGAAACCGGATAGCTCACAGCTCACAGCTCAAAGCTTTTTTCGTTTATTTATTTATTTCCCTCACTCAGATACACAAATTTCTTACATTTGTTGAGGTCAGGCCATTCCGCCTGACTTGCCTTTTTAAAGACAATGACCAAAAAAGATAAAATAAATACCGATAGACTTCCAAAGCACATTGCTATAATTATGGATGGTAATGGAAGATGGGCTAAAGAAAAAGGGAAAGACCGTTTGTTTGGCCACTTTAGTGGAGTAGAAAGTGTGCGAAATATAGTAGAAGGATGCGCTGAACTGGGAATTCAATATTTAACTCTTTACGCTTTTAGTACTGAAAACTGGGATAGGCCCAAAGATGAAGTGACCGGATTAATGGAATTGCTTGTGCAAACGATCCGTCAGGAGGTTCCAACGCTGAACAAGAATAATATTCGTTTATTTGTTATCGGAAATATAGATTTGTTGCCTGTTTCGGCTCGCAATGAGTTGAATGAAGCTTGTGCTGAAACACAAAAAAATACGGGAATGTCCTTAATTATGGCATTGAGTTATAGCAGCAGGTGGGAAATTATTGATGCTGTGAAGAAAATAGCTGTACAGGTAAAGAGGGGAAATCTGAATCCGGAAGATATTACGGATGAAGTCTTTAATAAATACCTGTGTACTGCTATGTTCCCTGATCCTGAATTGATGATAAGAACCAGCGGCGAATACCGGATAAGTAATTTTTTATTATATCAATTAGCCTATTCAGAATTATATTTCACCGAAACACTGTGGCCGGACTTTAGAAAAGAAAACCTCTATGATGCCCTGCTGGACTATCAAAGCCGCGAAAGAAGATTTGGAAAAATAAGCGAACAATTATCTTCCTGATTACCCGATGAAAAACGATTTCAATAGCCGGTTTTTAAAAAATCAGAAGTCCGGATCTTATTTTAATTCAATGGAGATTATGCCACCTGGACCAAACAGAAAAAACTCCTGAATCTATTATCGTTGATTTAACAAAAACTTTTAATAATTGAATTTAACTTGCCGCCCTATTAAAATCGATTTAATGCATCAGATCTACAAGATTTCCCTCTTGATAGTTATCGCTAT
>JBBSUB010000261.1:0-5959 GCA_038235345.1 Chitinophagales bacterium | reverse complement strand
GTTTTAGCAAATACTGCTGCACCAGCAAGTGCGCCTGCCAAAAAAGCACCTAAAAAGACTAGTGGAAAATAAGAATTCATTTATATTTTCAAAAAAGAACCTGCACATTGTGCGGGTTTTTTTTATAAGCAGGCAGGAGCCAGGTTTTGAGAGCTTTTAGCTATGAGCCACTTTCCAAAAGTTCGAAGTCAGGTTGCAGCTTTCAGGAGAAAATTCAGCAACTTTTGGAAAGTTTCAGAAGCCATAATTATTACAAGATGGTGTATTGATCAAAAGCACATCAATAATTTTAAGAACTATTTTTAGATATAAGGTAAATAAGGTTGGGATGATATTGTTTCATACCTGCTACATGCTACTAAGTTTAAGACAATTAAATCAGGCTGAAGCCTATCTTTTTACAAAATACCTCTATCCTCTTTCTATTTCAGGGGATAAGTTTTTGAATAGCTCTAACCTTATTAAATCTCTTAATAAGCATCAGGTCCGGAGCGTAAATCGGTCCAGAACGCTTTTGCGATCTTACTCATTCATTGATAGCTCATGTTTGTGGAAGGAATATCGTTCAGTTTCCCAAAAGAACGGGGCAGGCTGACAAATCAATACGTACCGACCATAATGGAACCCTAACTCCTTCGAGGTTTGAACTTTGAACTTTGAACTTTGAACTCCGAACTATAAACTCCAAACTAAGTTAAGTATTAAACCTCCTTCAACGCTAATAAAACCTCTTGTAACACTTTTTTTGCATCGCCAAAAAGCATGGAAGTTTTCGGTTGGTAGAATAATTCATTTTCAATACCGGCATAGCCGGGTTTCATACTTCTTTTATTAACGATAACAGTTTTGGCTAATTCTACTTCCAAAATCGGCATGCCATATATAGGCGAGGAAGGATCTGTTTTCGCAGCAGGATTTACAACATCGTTCGCTCCTAATATCAAGACTACATCTGTCGTAGGGAATTCTTCATTGGCAACGTCCATTTCCAGGAGGTTATCGTAATCCACATCTGCTTCTGCGAGCAATACATTCATATGTCCGGGCATGCGGCCAGCAACGGGATGAATAGCATATTTTACTTCTACGCCTCTTTCTTCCAGGGCTTTTTCCAGATCATGGCAGGTGTGTTGCGCTTGTGCTACCGCTAGTCCATATCCCGGAACAATAATCACTTTACGCGCATAAGCCATAACCATGGCGGCATCATTTACGTTAATTTCTTTTATACTTCCATGGTCGCTTTTAGCTCCTTCAATATCCCCTGCACCTGGTTTTGCACCAAAAGAACCGATCAATACATTCATCAGGCTTCGATTCATTGCACGGCACATTAAAATGGTCAGTACTGTACCTGCTGCTCCAACGAGGATACCGCCGGTGAGCATAGCTTTATTATTATATAAAAATCCGGCACTTGCGGCAGCTACTCCTGTAAAAGAATTTAGCAGGGAAATAACTACAGGCATATCTGCTCCTCCAATTGGAAGAACGAAAAAAACACCATATAATATGGACAGGATAAATGTTGCATAGAAGAACCAGGAAATCATATTGACTCCTGAAGTAAAAGTGAGACCGGCTAAAACTAATACAACGGCAAAAATGAACAGGTTAAAAGCATGCTGTCCTTTGAATGAATAGTCTTTCATTTTCCCACTAAGTTTGCCCCATGCAATCATACTTCCGGCAAAGGAGATACTTCCGATAATCGTTCCGGCCATGATTGCCAAGAAATGCCCGATGGTAATAAGAGACGAGATGGAAGCGTAATTATCCTCTTTCAGGTGATGTGCGAGGTATTGAAACTCTGTGATGGATATCAAGGCAGCACATGCACCACCCATTCCATTAAAAAAACTCACTAATTCCGGCATGGCGGTCATCTTAACTTTTTTTGCCATCATCCAGCCGATGATACATCCAATCAGGATGGCAGCAAAAATCCAGGAATAGTTTCCTAATCGTTGACCATCTTCTTCATATAAAAATATCGTGCCCAGGATGGCAAGTGTCATACCTCCTGCGGCTATCAGGTTGCCTTTCCGGGCTCTTGCCGGGTGAGACAACATTTTTAATCCAAGAATAAAAGTTACAGATGCAATTAGGTAAATGATTGATAATATGCTCGACATTTTTTTTTAATTATTTGAAGTCATTAGCTTTTAATGACATAGTTTTTTTTATTTCTTTTTCTTAAACATTTCAAGCATTCTATCTGTTACAACAAAACCGCCAACGACGTTTAATGTACCCAGGATTACTGCCAGGAAACCTAAAATAAGCGCAAGGTAATTTCCACTATCAGCCTTGCCCATTACGATGATTGCTCCAATAATCACCACCCCATGAATGGCATTGGCACCACTCATCAATGGCGTATGAAGTACGCTAGGTACTCTTCCTATAATTTCTATTCCTAAAAATATCATTAGGATAACGATGTATACTAATTCGATATTCTCCAACAAAAATTGAGTGATTGTTTCCATAAAATTTCATTAATTCATTTATAAATAAAACCTGGTACTAACAGGTTGAAGGTTTTTTCTACTATTTTTATACTGTTTTTCCATCTTTTGCAATACAGGTTCCTTTCACGAGATCATCTTCAAAATTCAAATCCAACCCACCATCTTTGTTCACTATTAATTGCAAAAAATTTAGAATGTTCTTGCCATATAATTTACTTGCGTCAGACGGCATGGAGGAAGGTAAGTTGGAATCACCCACAATAGTGATTCCGTTATAGTCAAATGTTTCAGCATTTTTAGTTAGACTGGTATTTCCACCGGTAGCTGCCGCCAGATCCACAATCACAGATCCTTTTTTCATGTTCTGAATCATTTCTTCGCTGATTAATATCGGCGCTTTTTTCCCAAAAATCTGCGCAGTCGTAATAATAATATCTGCTTTTGCAACACTTTTTGCGATTTTTTCCTTCTGTTTTTGTAAAAACTCCACTGTTTGTTCTACCGCGTATCCTCCTGCTTTGCTGGCATCGGCGGCTCCTTCTACTTCTATAAATTTTCCTCCAAGGCTCATAACCTCCTCCTTTACTGCAGGCCTTGTGTCAAAAACTTCCACTACAGCTCCAAGCCTGCGCGCTGTCGCAATAGCTTGTAATCCGGCTACTCCTGCTCCTAAGATCAGAACCTTTGCCGGAGGGATGGTTCCCGCTGCTGTCATAAACATGGGAAAATACCTTGGGTAAAGATCCGCAGCAAGAAGGATAGCCTTGTAACCCGCGATATTCGCCTGGCTGCTTAATACATCCATGCTTTGTGCACGCGTGGTCCGGGGAATCATATCGATACTAAAAACAACGACGTTTTTAGCGGCTAAATCTGCAATAACTTCTTTTTGATAAAGAGGCTGATAATAGCCCAAAAGTATTTTTGAAGATAGTAAATCCCATTCCTCTGGGGCGGGTAAATGCATTGTTAGAATGATATCTGCTTTGCTGATTACTTCTGCACGCGTACCAATTTCGGCCCCTGCTTCACGGTATGTGTCATCCATCGCAAAAGCCTTTTCTCCGGCATTGGTTTCGACAATTGCCTGTACAGACATCTTTTGTAATACAGTAATGTGTTCCGGTAGAAGAGATACTCTTGTTTCAGGGGATGGTTCTTTTAATATGCCAATTATCATAGTTTAATAAATAGGGTTCAATTTCTCATAAATTTAAAACCGAATGGTAAAATGTTGTTTTATCTTAAAATCTTTTTTGAAAAAAACCAGGCCGATAAAAAACAGATCGATCGTTAGGGTAACGGCAGAATGTTGTTGTATGGTATGCCAGGCTTCCTCCATTTCTTTACTCCAGTGAATATCATCGAAAATAAAAATAGATTGATCGTTTTTTTTGGAAAGGAACATTTCAAAATATTCTAAAGTTGCCGTTTTCCTGTGATTACCATCAATAAATAATAGATCTGCTTTTTCTATTTTGCGAAGAATATCGGGAAGTGTTTTTTCAAAACTTCCGGTGGCAAGGTAAAGGTTATTTAAATTCGCATTCTTAAAATTATTTGAAGCGATCTGCGCTATTGCCGGAGCACCTTCAAGGGTGTAAACGGCAGGCTTCTGTTTGGCTGAAGCAAGATACATTGATGTAATACCAAGGGAAGTTCCAAGTTCTACAATGGTTTGAGTATTATAGTATTGAGCAATTCTATACAATAATTGCGCAAATTTACGGGGCTTCAGAGAAGACGCGGCAATATCTTTTATTCGTCTTTGTTTAAAAGGAAGAACGGTAGAACCGGCACCAAAATCTTCTACTTCAATGACATTTTCATTTGATAATAATTCTTTCCGCTTCTTTTCAATGTCTTTATAGCAGGCATATTTATTTTTGTCGTTCAATACATGAATGATAAAATCATAGACAAACGGGGAGTGAATACCATGACCTTTGCCGTTAGAGGCTGAAAAGTAATAGTTTATATACTTTTTTGCTAATTGAAAACGGGTGTACATTCAGAAATTTTATTGGATAGATTTTCTTTCCCACATTTCAAAAGTATAGGAGTAATTATTCCGTTCGTCCGCGGGAAAGGTTTCGGATTTTTTCATCTCCCATTCAGCCGGGTTGAGTTCCGGATAAGAAGTATCCCCTTCAACGGTTGTGTGCACACGTGTGAGGTAAACCCTGCCAACTATATGGAGTGTTTCTTTAAATATTTGTCCTCCGCCAATAATGAAGATTTCTTTGGCCTCACTTTCTTTTGCTTTTTCAATCGCTTCCTCGATGGTATGTGCCACCACAACATTATCCGCTTTCCAATCCTTGTCTTTTGTCAATACCACATTCAATCGTCCGGGTAAATCTTTTTTCAGCGATTCAAATGTAGCTCTGCCCATGATCACAGGCATACCCCATGTTTTATTTTTGAAATATTTAAAATCATCGGGTAATCTCCAGGGAAGTCCGTTTTTTACACCGATTATATTATTCTCTGAGGCTGCTACAATGTGGGTGAGCATATTGATTTGTTTAGGTTCTGTGTTCTTTTATATTTCTCTCTATTTAAAATAGAAAGGTTGTTTTTTTTGTTGTGGGCCGTCGTTTTTCTATAAATGCGATAAATCAATTAGATAAGTAGCCTTATACTGCTACCGGTGCTTTAATTCCTCCGTAGCTTTGATAATTTTGCAATTCAAAATCTTCAAAATGGAAATCAAAGATATCTTTAACCTCCTTATTCAATTCCATGGTTGGAAGTGGAAAAGGAGTACGGCTTAATTGCAATTCTGCTTGTTCAAAATGATTTTTATATAAATGTACATCTCCAAATGAATGGACAAATTCACCCGGTTCCATAGCACAAACCTGGGCAATCATTAAGGTGAGTAAGGCGTAAGAAGCAATATTAAATGGAACTCCCAGGAATACATCCGCACTTCTTTGATATAATTGGCAACTTAATTTTCTTTTCCCGTTTTCATCTGCAGGAGAAGTATAAAATTGAAATAGACAATGACATGGCATGAGTTTCATTTCAGGAAGTTCGGCTACATTCCAGGCACTGATAATAAGCCTGCGGCTATCCGGGTTAGTTTTTAGCTGGTGAATTAAATCTGTCACCTGGTCGAATGTTTGACCATTCGCTCCTTCCCAGCTCCGCCATTGTTTGCCATATACAGGTCCAAGATTACCTTGTTCATCTGCCCATTCATCCCATATTTTAACACCATGTTTTTGTAGGTATTCTACATTCGTATCTCCTTTTAAAAACCAAAGTAATTCGTAAATGATGCTTTTTAAATGGACTTTTTTGGTGGTTACCATCGGGAAGCCATCTGCCAGGTTGAACCGCATTTGATGACCAAAAAGACTCCTTGTACCGGTGCCGGTACGATCACTTTTATCTGCGCCTGTATCAATTATTTTCTGTAAAAGATCAAGATATTGTTGCATGGCCGCAAGGTATCCAATTGTCCTTAATTAAAC
>JBBSUB010000260.1:0-5974 GCA_038235345.1 Chitinophagales bacterium | reverse complement strand
TGCCGACATAATCCAGGAGTTACAAAAAGTTTATAAAGTGAATTTAAAACACTCTAAAACAAAGCAAAAATTTACAAAAGTGGTAACCTTATCTAATCATCAAAAGGATATTTTAAAAGCACTAAAGTGTAGTGTATAAAAAGAACCTTAAATTTGGGTAATAAAGATGCCGCAATTGCAGGAATTTCTACTTTCATTGTAGATGGAGCAATCCAATTCTTTATGCTGAAAGGAAAAGTACCCATTGCCATTTCTGTGGATTTTATTACGAACACTGTCAATACAGTATTGGGTTCATCAGTAGTTTTGGCAATTATGTTGGCCATGATCATGACCGTCATTAATTACATTAAAATCAAAGAAAGAAAAGTACCTTTTTTTCCCAACGCATTTTGGCTTATGATCAGGCATGGCTTTTTCTCATTTGGGGTAGTTACCGCTTTATCTATCATGTGGCAGCGTTACCTGGGCACCATCGAAGTTGGCCTCATACCTGCTGTACTACCTCATACCTGCTGTACTATTAATAGCGGCGATAGCTGGAATAGTTTCCGCCACAATAAATTATTTAACTATAAAAAAATGTATTCTACCTGAACAAAACCATAAAACTGAAACATTAAAATATCAAACTACAAAACCATGATGATGAATCGAAAAAAAGGGAATCAAATTCTGTTTTTCCTTAGGATAAAAAGAACTGTACTTTTATCAATACTATTTTTTAGCACAGTACAACTAATGGCTCAGGATAAAAAAACTTTCCTTTCGGCCAAAGAAAGTGACCCTGCCAAATTTGGATGGATGCAAGGCTTTCCGCCACCGAAAGATAAAGTGCTGCACACCTGGGATGGTTCCTTTTTTGAATTTCCTGCCATTCGCTGGGGTGTGGTACATATGAGGGAAATGCCGCCTACGATAAACGTGTCCCGCGGATTAGATGCACCCGGCAAGCTAGAATACAAATTGGATAAAAATATCGATGTCCTGACTTTTATGCCCTGGGGCGAAAAAACACCGATGACGTGGGAAGCTTCCCTATGGAAAAACTATACCGATGGAACGATTATTCTTCACAAAGGTAAAGTAGTGTATGAACGCTATTTCGGTGCATTAACCGAAAATGATGTACACGCCGTGATGTCACTTACAAAATCTTTTACGGGCACCCTTGCATCCATTCTCGTAGAAGAGGGCAAACTGGACGAAAAGAAATTGGTACCTTATTATGTACCTGAATTAAAAAATTCGGCTTACAGCGATGCAACAATCCGCCAGGTAATGGATATGACTACGGCATTAAAATACAGTGAAGATTACGCAAACCCTAAAGCGGATATCTGGGATTTTTCAGCGGCAGGAAATCCACTGCCAAAACCAAAAGAATATACAGGCCCCGAAGGTTATTATCAGTATTTGGAAACTGTAAAAAAGGAAGGGACACACGGGGAGGCTTTTGGTTATAAAACAGTAAACGCGGATGCCCTGGGTTGGATCATATCAAAAGCTGCCGGTGAATCAGTTAACGAATTATTATCCGAAAAGATTTGGAGTAAAATAGGTATGGAGCTGGATGCTTATTACCAGGTTGATGCTTTGGGAACACCTTTTGCCGGTGGAGGTTTTAATGCTGGGTTGAGAGATATGGCGCGCTTTGGCGAATTGATTCGTAACATGGGCAACTGGCATGGGAAACAAATTATTCCCATGGCGGCCGTAGCTGATATTGAGAAGGGCGGCAGCAAAGAAGCATTTGCAAAATCAGGACACCCAGAACTGAAAGGCTGGTCGTATCGCGATATGTGGTGGATGACAGAAAATGCCGATGGCGCTTTTGCAGCCCGGGGCGTTCATGGGCAAACGATTTATATAGATCCAAAAGCAGAGATGGTTATCGTACGGCTGGCCTCACATCCCATAGCTGCCAATGCAGCCAATGATGCTTATTCACTTCCCGCTTACCAGGCGGTAGCTGACTATTTAATGAATAATAAATAAATAAATAAATAAACCTAAAACCTACAATCATGAAAATCTCAAATCTATTTGATTTAACAGGAAAAGTTGCTATCGTCACGGGCGGTGCAAACGGAATAGGAAAAGCTACGGCTATTCTCCTCGCCAAGGCTGGCGCAAGCATCGCTATTGGTGATTTCAAGCTGGAAGACGCTGAGAAGACAGCCAAAGAAATTCAGGAACTTGGTGTAAAGGCTATTGCCGTTTCCTGCAATGTATTGAAAGATGCAGAGCTGGTAAATTTAGTTGAAATAACCGTAAAAGAATTAGGGGGTATTCATATTCTCATAAACAATGCCGGTGGTGGTGGCGGCGGTCGCGAAAATCCATTTAAAATTTCCGTAGATGATATCAAACGTGATTACGAACTGAATGTTTTTAGCGGCTGGCGGTTGTGTCAATTGTGTGTGCCTTACATGAAGAAAGCAGGATATGGTTCTATTGTCTTCACAACGTCCATGTCCAGTATAAATAAAAGCCCTAATATGAGCGGCTATGCTGGTTCCAAAGCATCAGTCAATCATATGGCAGCCAATTTAGCGCATGACTTCGGCCCGGAGGTACGGATTAATTGCGTAGGCCCGGGAGCTACCAGAACTGCAGCATTGGAAAGTGTCCTAACTCCGGAAATAGAAAAAACAATGTTAGCACATACACCCATAAAGCGTTTGGGAACTTCTGATGATATTGCTGGCGCTATGTTGTATTTTGCCTGCCCAATTTCAGAATGGGTAAGTGGTCAGACTATTTTTGTAAATGGTGGTGGCGTGCAAACACTTGATTAACTGAAATAATGATCAGATTTTGTGATCAAAAATGGTTTTTATCAAGGAAGCTTAAATAATTGTGACTCACAGGGGATTTTTTGAATCTGTATGATACCCTCACTAAGTTAATAATATACCTATGCGTAATTTTATTACAGTCTTTTTCCTGCTGGCTTTTTGCCAGGCAAAAAGCCAGCAACCCAAGGCAGAAATTTCTCAAACTAAAAACATTTTTAAATACCTGGAAATCAAAACCCATTTTGGCGCCTTCATTAAATCAGAAGATATATTGGGTAAGAGTGGGTTATTGGATAACGGGTACGGCGGCGTTACGATTAAATTAGGATGGCAACCTACTAATCCGGAAGGTTGGGCAAGCAGGTATGGATATCCTTCTTATGGTGCAGGATTTTATTCTGGTTTTTTAAGCAATGCAAAGGTATTTGGAAATCCGAACGCCGTTTATGGATTTATAAGATTTCCCTTAAGTAGTTCAGAAAAAAGGAATGAATTTGCCATCGAACCTTCCGTGGGACTTACCTATAAACTACATCCGTATGATAAAGAATTAAATCCCATAAATAATGCAATCGGTGCCCGCGCTGCTGTTTATTTTAATATTGATTTAGGTTTTACGTATAAATGGACCCGCGAACTGGATTTATTGTATGGCCTGGACTTCAGCCATTTTAGCAATGGCTCAACATTTAAACCTAACAGCGGACTTAACCTTTATGGGTTTAACGCAGGTTTGCGTTACCATTACAATGCGGCCCAAATTAGAAGAAATAAAGATCCATACTCCAATGATATATTATCTGCCAGGTTTAAAAGACCATTACGTTCACCCAGGGAGAAAACAAAAGGCAATGCTATCTCTCTTTATGCCGCTGGTGGAGTTGCGCAAAGTGAATCTATGGCCGGAACCAATAAATTACTGGGAACTTTCACGGGCATATTGGACTATGAACATCAATTTAATGAAATGAATGGTATTTCTGCCGGAGTGGATTTTTTTTATGACGATCGTTTTCAACAAAGAAAACCTTCTGACCGATGGCTCACAGGATTGCATGCCGGGTATGATTTTAGTTTTTATAAATTCTCTATTAGATTCCAGGTAGGTACCTACCTGGGAGATGATAAAGGAAAGGGCGCATTCTTTTTAAGGCCTGCATTAAGATATTCTTTCTCAAAAAAATTCTTTGCCCAGGCAGGCCTTAAAACTCTGGATGGAGGAGCCGCAGATTATATTGAATATGGTATTGGATTTAAGCCTTTTTCATGGTAAATAAACCTGGTTACTTTTATTATCGGCCTAGGAACAGATGAGATTCTATTACCAATGAATGATTCTCTGCCGATCTTAAACTCCTCCACTTCCTGATTTAAAACTAGCTATTTGCATCAAAACTTTGTGAGCTATGATGAGTTTTTTTACGAAAACGGTCGACTTTGTAAAAAATTCAGAACTTACTTAAAATCTATAATTAACGAATACAATCTATCAAAAATATATTATTGTTTTGGGAAAAAACTCCTGGTAATAATGTTGATTACCGAAATAAATATGTAACTACATTTCTACGTAAAGCTCTTTCTCAATTTCAACGGCTTAATTTTTTGAGAAACTGTTTTTATATTATTCGGTTTTTACCAGACCATGGATTTTTTAATTTCTTTCAACGCTTTTTCAGATTGATTACAAACGATGTTGTCGGTATTTATTCTACTTACATAGTTAACGGCTTGTGGAGCTGACAGTGTTGTAAGGATAACCTGCATCCTCATGTCTGAAAACGATGAGGTGTTGTTATCCGAAGCCAATTTTTTTACATGTAATTTGCAGCAATGTTTAAAAAGCTAATATCATTTATTTTTTCACTAGTGTCTTTTGTTCCGTTAGGCAAATTCATAAATTCAAATTAATCAACATCCTCTAAACATTTACATTTCTGTAACGGTTAGGGTGAAATACGGAAAATGAGAATGAATTAGAAAAGTTTGAAACTATGAATATTGTGCAGATGGGCAAATTTCTTTATACAGAGTTCCATTGCTTCCTTCATTTTAAGATTAATAATTCGTATTCTATGCTATTATTGATTTACTCTAAATTCAGTTTCATATCTCTCCATATTCATCCCTTCACCAGGTTGCACCGGCATTACAGAAAACATACATCTTTGTTGCCACGGATCCACTTTTTCATCCATCACAAGGGGCAATTTTACCAGGACCTTATTCCAGCCTTTTTTCACGTCTACCCTTGTAGGAGCTCGATAGTAATACCCTTCATCAACCAATGGAACTTCAAGATCCGATTTTAAAGAGAACCCGGCATTTTTCCATTTTGGCGGCATAATGATTTCCCGGTTAATCCACAGCATGCTTTTTTTATAATCCCATTCATTTTTAGGAGGTGTGGCATTTGCCAGGGAGCGGAGAATATTTTCAAACCCTATCCACATTGAAATTGTCGTATCCTTATCAGCCCAAAATTCAGTAAAAGCATACCAGGTGGTATTTTGGCGTGGCGCAGATAACCAGGCATGATATGGCTCTCCATTGTGATACCATAACCATAAAGTAGCACCAGTGGAGGTGATATTTGCTATAGAATCTTCAGGTGCAGTACTTAAATTTTCCGGCCAAAACGATTTGGTCAGTTCTCCATTATTTTCAAAAGGACCAAATAATTTCCATTTAATATCCGTTTGCTTCACGTATGGGAATGGAAGTTGCTGAAAATATTGATCTTTATGTGCTAATAATCTTTCCTCAAATTCTACAAAATCTATGGCTCTCTGCGCCGTATCAGGGCCGATATCCAGATTTAATCCGGAATAACCCCCACCTCTCCAACTGCGTTCGCCAAAGGCAGCCATATCCGGATAGACTGCATTCAAGGTGATATAATCTGTTTCCTTCGCAATCTTCCGATCACCCCAGACACAAATTTCGGCCCCAAGAAGGTTCGAATCTCCTCTAATCTTACCACCAAACTGCCGCTGAAAAATAGTGACCGCACTACTTTCGGGATCCATGTCTGCAAGGTAAAGTGCTCTCGAATCGATATGTTTTACAGTTGAATCAAGTACAGCATCGCTACCCCATAAGTGCCGGATCATTCTATCATCATAATCCCCACCGGGACTCCAGCCAATTGTTTGAATATTGTATTGATTGAT
>JBBSUB010000259.1:0-5994 GCA_038235345.1 Chitinophagales bacterium | reverse complement strand
TCTTGCATTGAAAGTTGGTGATAAAAAAGTTTTTGCCGGTTCTTTTGGTGAAGGGCACACGAAGGATAATATTGTCGGATTTTTTGCTGCGGAAAATATTCTTTTCGGCGGATGTTTGATAAAGGAATCCGGAGCAGGAAAAGGAAACTTAGAAGATGCAAATGTTGCAGCCTGGCCTGAAACGGTTAAAAAAATTCAGCAGAGATTTCCTCAAGTTGGCATTGTTATACCTGGTCATGGAAAGCGGGGTGGAGCGGAGTTATTTGATTATACTATTAGGCTTTTTTCTTTGAAACCATAGTTGTTATTACAGAAGATAAAGTTTTCGATAGCGGAGGTTTAGGTTATAGTTGTCGGTACCGGAGGTCAGACAACGGTTGGTTTGTTACTATCCTACCTGTCGCCTAAACAATTTACTTTGGTAACTACCCCATTTCGAAAAGTATTGAAAAAAATAAAGTAACAAGGTATGTTTTAAATCAGCAGTTTCTCTACTAAGGTTAAGAAACATTATCTCTGAAATACCTTCCCATACAAACAACCCAACCTTAGTAGTCCCTCTATAGGCGCGCCGATGTTTCGCTAAAAACAACTTTTGAAACACTGTTTTTAATTCGTGCAATTCGTGCCTAAAATTCGTGTTTAAAAAAATTAGTTGTATAGAAGGAAAACAATTATTACAATAAGATCCGACCTTATTGCCTTATTAATTATTAGCACTTCTAAATTTTTTATATAAATAATCTAGCCGGAACTTCTAATTGGAAAATGAGTAAAATAAACAGTCTGAATTTCGGCACTTACCTGAAAATAGGTGTCAGACGTCAGGCTGAAGGTGGTAGATGAAATCAGTTTTCTTATCCGTGTAATTCGAGCTGAAAAATTGGTGTTTATTGAATTGATCTTTTTAAACTTATAACCGGTCTGACCTGTGGTGCCGACCTATCCCTACTTAATATACCTTTTCAAATTCAGCACAATATCCGGATCAGCACAATTTTGTAAATACATTCTTCTCTCACTTAATTTGCATACTCCGGGATAATCTCCTTCAAAACCATGCATGTCATTAATCACCTGAAAATGTAAATGTGGTGGCCAATATCCATTCTCTTTTTCTTGTCCGAAATGTGCAATAAGATCTCCTTTATGCACGACAGTATCTTTTTCCAATCCTTCTAAATCCTTTAGACTAATATGTCCATATAAAGTATGGAATTCCATCCCATCCATTGAGTGTTTTAAAATAAGCGTTGCGCCATAATCACCAAAATGATCATTGAAAGCAAAACTATGTATCCGTCCATCCATCGGTGCGTAAACGGGCGTTCCTGCTGGTGACCACACATCTGTCCCGATGTGTAATCTCCTTGGTTCCTCTTCTTTGAATTCTTTTCCTAAATCCTTATTAAATAATTTACTTCGTGAATAAATGGTTCGCAATTCTCCATAGCCTCCAAACCCATATTGAGCATCCTGCGCAGCTAATAATTGATTCATATAACGACTCAATTGATCCGTGTTTTCAAAATCAATTTCCTCCAATACTTTATTCTTATGGGAAAAATTTATTGAAATAATTTTTTCTATACCCGGTTTGAAATCAATGACCGGATGAAAGGAGAGTGAATGTGTTTTTAAAAGTTCGTGAAGATTGTCTTCTTTATTCGTCATTCTGGTTTGTAGTTTTTAGTTTCGAATTCAGCACGTAGTATTCAACGCAAAGGTTTCAACACGCAGTATTCAACACCGAAGGTATTCAACACGAGGTATTCAACCTAAAGTGGAATATTTCCATGCTTCCTATCCGGCCTGACCACTTTCTTATTCTCCAACATTGCAAACGCTTTTAGTAATTTTCGCCGCGTGTCTTTTGGCGCGATCACCTCATCTATAAAACCTCGTTGTGCTGCTTCAAACGGATTGGCAAATTTAGCAGCATATTCTGCTTCTTTTTCCAATAATTTATTTGCCGGATCTTCTGAATCGGAGATTTCCTTTTTAAAGATGATCTCACTGGCACCTTTGGCTCCCATTACGGCTATTTCTGCTGAAGGCCAGGCATAGTTCAGGTCTGCACCAATGTGCTTGGAATTCATAACATCATATGCACCTCCGTATGCTTTACGGGTGATGAGCGTAATTCTTGGCACAGTAGCTTCACTTAATGCGTATAATAATTTAGCACCGTTTAAAATAATGCCATTCCATTCCTGTTCGGTTCCGGGCAAGAATCCGGGTACATCTACCAATACCAATAATGGAATATTAAAGGCATCACAAAACCGGGTAAAACGGGCTGCTTTTTTTGAACAATCCACATCCAGAACTCCTGCCAGGCTCATTGGCTGATTGGCGATGATGCCAATACTCCTTCCGCCCAGCCGGGCAAAGCCGACAATGATATTTGTAGCAAAGTCTTCATGTACTTCAAAGAAAGATTCTTTATCAATAACGCCTTTTATCACCAAATGCATATCATAAGGATGATTGGCAGAATCCGGAATGATTTTTTCCAGTTCTTCCCGGATTTCTTCTCCTAAATTAAAGGGAATTTTCTCCGGCGGGGATTGATTATTTTGAGGGAAATAGCTCAGTAATGTTTTTATTTGTTCCAGGCAAATGATATCATTTGCAGCTGTAAAATGCGTAACACCTGATTTGGTTGCATGTGTAGAAGCGCCGCCTAATTCTTCCGAGGTAACGTTTTCATTGGTCACTGTTTTAACCACATTTGGTCCGGTTACAAACATATAACTGGTGTCCTGCACCATCAAGGTAAAATCTGTTATGGCCGGGGAATACACCGCTCCACCTGCACACGGCCCCATGATAGCGGAAATTTGAGGAATAACGCCCGATGCCTGGACATTCCGGTAAAATATATCCGCATATCCGCCTAATGAGCGAACACCCTCCTGAATCCTTGCTCCGCCGGAATCATTCAGACCGATAAGTGGCACACCCGCTTTCACGGCCTGATCCATGATCTTACAGATTTTCTCCGCATGCGTTTCTGAAAGTGATCCTCCAAAAACAGTAAAATCCTGAGCGAAAATATACACTGCTCTACAGTTGATCGAGCCGAATCCTGTTACAACTCCATCGCCGTAAAATACCTGTTTATCCATACCGAAATCACTGGTGCGATGCGTGACCAGCATGCCCATTTCTTCGAAAGATCCCTCATCGAGTAAATAGTCAATTCGTTCACGGGCGGTTAATTTCTTTTTTCCATGCTGACTTTTTATCCGGTCATCACCTCCGCCTTGCAGAGCCTCGGCAACTCTTTTAGCCAATTCTTTTTTTATAGGGGTCATGAGATCGTTTTTGAGATTGAATGATTTGGTAAACGTAATTTTTTTCTTTCTTCGAGGTATTCATATAAAGCCAGGTCAGCAGCCAGTTTTCCTTCTTTTTCCTGAATACTTTCTACTACTTCCGGTGTGTAATATTTTTGAATAAAGGCCGTGGTGAAATTACCGGATAAAAATGCCGGATGTGTAAAAACAAAATGGCCAAAGGGCAGGGTAGTGTTCACTCCTTCAATGGTATATTCACTTATAGCACGGAGCATATTTTGAATGGCTTCCGTTCTGTCTTTTCCATATGTGATCAGTTTTGCCAGGATAGGATCGTAATAGACAGATATCTCAGAACCTTCCCTGATGCCATCATCTACACGGATATTTTTTCCTTTGGGGATAATGTATTTTGTGATCAAACCTACGCTGGGGTTGAAGTTATCCCGAACATCCTCTGCACACACCCGCAATTCAACTGCATGTCCTTTTATGTGCAGATCCTCCTGCCTAAAAGATAATTCCTCTCCACGAGCCACTTTTATTTGTTCTTCCACCATGTCGATACCAGTGATAAATTCAGTAACGGGATGTTCTACCTGCAAGCGTGTGTTCATTTCCAGGAAATAAAACGTATTTGTATCATCCACCAAAAACTCCACCGTTCCGGCGCCAATATATCCACATGCTTTCGCGACACGCACAGCCGCCTGTCCCATTTTTTCTCTTAGATCGGGCGTTAAAACCACAGATGGTGCCTCTTCAATCACTTTCTGATTCCGACGCTGTATGCTGCATTCCCGTTCAAAAAGATAGACAGTATTGCCTTGTATATCGGCCATGATCTGGATTTCAACATGTCGTGGATTGGTGACGAATTTCTCTATAAAAACAGATCCATTTCCGAAGGCGGCTTTCGCTTCACTGATGGCTCTTTGCATTTGTTCTTTTATGTCTTCGGCCTTGTGTACTACGCGCATTCCTTTTCCTCCGCCTCCGGCAGAAGCTTTTATTAAAATGGGGAAACCAATTTCCTCCGATATTTTTATCGCTTCCTCCACATCTTTCACGGCGTGGTCTGTTCCCGGAACCATGGGGATATTGTAACCCTTTACGGTATCTTTTGAAGCAATTTTATCACCCATTACTTCAATGGCATGCGGATCGGGCCCAATAAAAATAAGTCCGTTTTCCTGGACTTTTTTTGCAAAGCCGGCATTCTCACTGAGGAAACCATAACCCGGGTGGATCGCATCTGCGCCAAGTTCTTTGGCCACTTTAATAATGATGTCTCCTTTTAAATACGATTCATTAGAGGGAGCGGGGCCAATACACACGGATTGGTCAGCATAGGAAACGTGCGGAGATTCCTTGTCTGCTTCCGAATAAATGGCTACGGATTGAATACCCATTTTCCGGATGGTTCTCATGATGCGCAAAGCAATTTCTCCCCGGTTTGCAACGAGTATTTTATTGATTGTTTTCATCTTTTTCAAATTCAATGAGGACCATTCCTTTGTCAACAGTATCAGATTTTTTTACAGAGATCGATTTTACAATTCCATCCCGGGAGGCAGTAAGTGTATTTTCCATTTTCATGGCTTCCAAAACCAATAGTCCATCACCTACATGGACCTGTGCGCCTGGCTTTGTCAAAACATCTACGATCAAACCGGGCATCGGTGCTACGAGATCAGTTTGAACAGAATTCGTTTCTTTTGTTAAACCCATTTCCTCAATAAGTATATCCAATTCATTATTTAATTCCACTTCATAATAGCTGGAATTAATCCTGATCGTATATTTCTTTTCCGAAAAATCAGCCGATATAAGATCCGCTTTGATCGTTTCATGTTCATCAATAGCATGGATTTTTGAATCCGATTCCCGTTTGAAAGGAATCGCCTCTTTTTCGTTTAGATCGAAATGATGGGTTTTATTGACAACTGCCTGAAAGTATTTTTCCATGTATGCGTAATTGTTTTATATTGATTTCGCGTTTACTCCATTTAAATTTCCGGTCTTTCAAATGTACAAAAAAAGAGTGTTGAGATTTTTAATATATAAAACAATGCAACAGGCAACATGCTATTATTTAAAAATAGAGAAAGGATTTTAAGTGAATGAGCCTTTTTATCTTATCAAAAATATTGACTTTTTTGCCTGGAATGGGAATCTTGGTTTAGAAGTACTTCGGCAAATCTTAGCCTCACCGCGCCGCCTAAATTCGTGTCTCACGAATTTCTGTCAATGAATTAGCAATAGTTTTAAGTTTATTTGAGACCCTAAATCCGATCTTGTTTAAAAATAAAAACTGTCAAAACTTTCATAAGCAATGCGATTCGTGAGACACGAATCGGGGCTGCCGCAGTGATGTTTCCTAAATTCTTGTTTTCGTTCAACATATGATCGTTTCCTTCCTATGTTTTGCGGTTTTTCTTTTCCGATTAAATTCTTGTGCCCTCCGTGCCGCCTAAATTCGTGTCTCACGAATTTCCTTTCGATATTTTGAACGACGTTTAAAATTTGTTTCAGCCCATAAACCATATCTTATTTAAAAATCAAAATCATCTAAGTAACCGCGAACAATGCGATTCGTGAGACACGAATCGGGGCTGCCGCAGTGGTGCTGCCCAAATTCATACTTTCGTTCCGCATAAGATTGTTTCCTTCCTATGTTTTGCGGTTTTTC
>JBBSUB010000258.1:0-6018 GCA_038235345.1 Chitinophagales bacterium | reverse complement strand
TGCACTTTTAAAAGCCGATGAAATTTTATTTAACGGAAAATATACCTGCGCCATCTGGCAGAGTTTTGCCCGCAGGGGTATGGGCGTTAATGCCAGACAAGGAGACACGGATATTACCACAGACCAGCAAACAAATTATGATGTTCCATCCGGAGCGAAACTCCGAAAGTCGGTAGATAAACCGATTAGCGGACAGAGCGGAATTCTCACTTATACCTTTACGGTAACTGCCCAATGCGATGCCATAACGAATTACAAGATTGTAGATACGCTGGCAGGAAATGTTACCTGGGTTAGTGGAGGAATTTACAATTCCTCAAATCGAACTGTAAGCTTTAAAGTGCCTTCCATTCCGGCAAATCAATCTCAAACCTTTTCTTTTAAAACAATAATCAACAATGGAACTTATTTTCCTTCAACGACATTGTTTTCAGAAACTATCCCAAATTCGTATGTGCCTATTTCTTTAGTGGCAAGTCCCCTGGCTGGAGACACATGGAATGCCAGCACCGTGGTTCATACTTCCCCTTATTCATTAAAAGCAGCAGGCACGGCTCTAGCATCGGAACAAACGCTGACAAGTCTTATTGAGTATCCTATTTCCGGGCATGTTGAATTAAGTTTCTGGAATTATTACAATACAGAAGTGTCCCGTGATGGTGGCGTGGTGGAACTTTCTACAAATAATGGTGTTAGCTGGATCGATGCAGGTCCATACATGATTCGGAATGGATATAATACTACTATTCTTGCAGCTACTTCACTTGATAATAAAGGTGCTTTCTCCGGTAGAAGTAATGGGTACATTCAAACAAAAATCAATCTTTCTTCCTTTGAAGGGAAGACGGTTAAATTCAGGTTCCGTTTTGTAGTGGATAATTCCATTACAAGTAATGGATGGTACATTGATGATATTTTAATCACCAAAGCTGCGGCTGTTTATGATATTGCTTCTTTGTATGACGATACAGAATTACTTCAAAATTTATCTGATACAGTAACGGCGATTACAGCAGATATTCTTCCGCTTGTTTGGGGTGAATTTATTGTTTTAAAAGATGGAAAAACTGCTTCTTTGAAATGGACCACTTTACAAGAAATAAATACAGATAAGTTTCTTGTTGATAGAAGTTTGGATGGAATAAATTTTACTTCAATCGGAACAGTAGCAGCAGGCGGAAACTCCAATAGGGAAATGAGTTATAAGACAATTGATCCATCACCATCCACCGGGATAAATTATTACCGGATAGGTCAATTGGATCGGGACGGGAAAATAACCTATTCAGATATCCGGTCTCTGGTATTTGATGGAAATATCCGGACGATAAGTATTTCCCCAAATCCGGCAAAAGATAAAATTGTTGTTTCAATTGCGGGAAACGAAGATGCTGTACAAATAGATTTGTTAAGTACTTCCGGACAGAAACTGGCAACGTATACGGTAAATCAGGAAAAAAATAAAATAGATCTACCCGACTTAGCTCCGGGAGTATATTACATTCGGGTAGCCGGACCTAATAATACAGGAATTAAGAAATTAATTATTGAATAGGTTTTTAAATTTTTAAACACGAATTTTTGGGCACGAATTACACGAATTCAAAGTTTTATATAAAACTAAAAAAACAAAAAGTGTCGTCCTGCGTCTCTTTTGTTTTAAAAAGGAATTCAAAAGTTTCTGATATTTTTTGAAGGAATCGTAAAGAAGGATATGTTATATCTAAGACTTTATTCAATAGTTAAATGTGAAGCTCATTCGTCAAAAAAGGTACTTGATCATCTGAATATTAAAACCATAATTTTTGGCAAAAAAATAATTGCCCCGATGATCACAGAAAGAATCGTTCCTACAAGAACAGCTGCTGCGGAAAAATCTTTTATTTTTTTAATCAATGGATGAATTTCCGGCGATACAAAATTGCATAATTTTTCAATGGCGGAATTAATGATCTCTGTACTTAAAACAACAGCAGCACAAAGCAAAATGAAGATCCATTCTGTTGAATTTATTTGAAATGAAAATCCGGCGATGATGACAATAATAAATACTACGACCTGTATCCTGAAATTTCTTTCGTGTAAAAGAGCATCTCTTAATCCTTCAAAAGCAAATTTAAATGATTTGATCACTGTCATAATTAATTAGTATTTAGAGAGCCGCCGTTACTGCATTGATCCTTTTACAAGCCTCCAGTATTTCTTCTTCTGTAATAGTGAGTGGAGGAACGATCCGCATGCAATCCGCGGCAAATAAAAACCAATCCGTAAATATTCCATTCTCAATTAAAGCATCGATCACTTTTTTGTTTTCTTCAAAATCTTTAAATTCTATTGCGATCATTAATCCCTGGCAGCGAATCGCTTTTATCTTGTCTTTGGAGATATTCTGTACAAAAAGTTCTCCTTTTGAAAAGACGTTTTCTACCAGCTTTTCTTCTAATAAAAATTCCATAGCGGTCTTGCCCGCAGCACAACAAACCGGATGGCCGCCAAAAGTGTTCATATGACCAAGAACCGGATTTTCCATTAGTGAATCCATGATCTTTTTATCCGCGACGAAGGCGCCCAACGGCATGCCGCCACCAAGAGCTTTGCCTAATAATAAAATGTCCGGTACGATGTCAAATTGTTCAAAAGCCCAGAGGGTTCCATTGCGTCCAAAACCGCATTGTATTTCATCTAAAACAAGCAATGCGCCTACTTCTGTACATTTTTTCCGGAGTGCCTGTATCCATTCTTTTTCCGGAACGATAACACCTGCTTCTGATTGAATCGTTTCTGCAATAACACATGCAGTGTCAGATGTAATAAATTCAAGATCCTCCATCCGGTTGTAATTCAAATGCTGAATTCCTGGTAATAAAGGCCTAAATGCATTGCGCCAATATTCACTGCCGATTATACTCAATGAACCTTGCGTACTTCCGTGGTATGAATTTTTAAAAGCAACAATATTTGTTTTACGTGTATACCGTTTGGCAAGTTTCATAGCACCTTCGGTAGCTTCACTTCCTGAAGCTGTAAAGAATACAGAATTTAAAGAAGAAGGAAGGTTATCGGCAATTAACTGTGCAAAGGCTGTTTGAGGAGATAAGATCAATTCGCCATTCACCATCACATGCATGTAGTCGGTTGCCTGGGCAATTACTGCATCAATCACTTTTTGATTCCCATGACCTACATTGCAAACACTGATTCCGCCAATCAAGTCGATATATTCCTTCCCATGGATATCATAAAGAGTTGAATCCTTCGCCCTCACTATTTCCAACGCCAAAGGTGCCGGAGAAGTTTGGCCCACATGGGTTAAAAATATTTGCCTGTTCGTCATGTATTAAAATTTATCGAAAAAAAATTTCCTCAGATGTACAGCAGTTATTTGTTTGCCAGCACTCTGTTATAGAGTTCCACGTACTGTGGAACAATATTTTCTATATCAAATTTTTGCGCCTGGATGAGTGCATTTTTTTTCATCTCCTTAAAAGCGGGTTCGTCAGAAAGTATTTTAATAATATTATCACTCATACTATCTACATCGCCTACATTACTTAAAAAGCCCGTAACGCCATCAATATTTACTTCCGGTAATCCTCCTGCATTTGTTGAAATAACGGGAACCTCCGCGGCCATTGCCTCAAGGGCTACCAATCCAAAACTTTCATATTCGCTAGGCAGTAAAAAGAGGTCAGAAATAGCCATAATCTCCTCAACTTCTTCTTGTCTTCCCAAAAATATAATATCTTTTCTTGCATCACTTTGCCGGGCAAGAGATTCAATATGAGAGCGTTCAGGGCCATCGCCAACAAATAACAATTTGGTAGGCAATACCTTATTGACCTTTTCAAAAACCCGGACAACATCATCTGTGCGTTTTACTTTTCTGAAATTGGAGGAATGCACAATGATCCATTCATTGTTCGGCGCAATGGCTTGTTTAAAGGGTGTGACCGGTTTTTTATTAAATCGTTTGGCATCAACAAAATTATAAATGACCTGAATATCTTTTTTTATTTTAAAATTATTGTAGGTTTCATCCCTCAGGTTCTTAGAAACCGCTGTGATAGCACTACTTTCATTTATAGAAAAGGTAACAACCGGGGAATAGGTTTTGTCTTTACCTACCAGGGTAATGTCTGTACCATGTAATGTGGTAATGACCGGAATATTGATCCCTTCTTTTAGTAATATTTGCCGGGCCATGTAAGCAGCCGAAGCATGCGGAATGGCATAGTGTACATGTAGCAGATCTAATTTATGATTTAAAATGACATCCACCATGGTGCTGCTCAAGGCAGTTTCATATGGAGGGAAATCAAAAAGCGGGTAAGTAGGAACTCTTACTTCATGATAAAAAATATTGGTATGAAAGCCGCCAAGCCTAACCGGCTGCTGGTAAGTGATAAAATGTATATTATGTCCTTTTTCCGCCAGGGCTTTCCCCAATTCTGTAGCTAAAACACCACTTCCGCCAAAGGTTGGATAACACACAATGCCTATGTTCATATGAAATTTTTATGGTTATGGTTATTGAAAGCATTTATCATGCTCAATTTAAGGCGCACAATGTACTAATATTTTAGCCTGTTCATTTTCTTTTTCCAAATCATTCTTTTTTTATTTTGTAGATTAAGCCAGTTATAAAAACGGCTCCCTTTTTTTATTATAATTATTTTACTTTCGGTCCGGCAAACAGTTTTATTTAACAAACATTATTATAAGAGTTCAATTTAAAAAAGGTTTAAATACCATATAATTAAAAAATCATTATGAAAAAATATTTCTTTTTATTTCTTTTTACAGCACTTTTTTTTACTTCCTTTTCCCAGGCAAATGATGCTGCTAGAATTAAAGAAATTGTGGATGATGTGATGGTAAATTCCCCCGCATACTCTAATTTAAGGATTCTTTGTAAGGATGTCGGAAAGAGGTTATCCGGTTCTGAAAATTATTTGAAAGCGGTAAAACTTTCTGAGAAATTATTAAAAGATGCAGGAGCTGATACAGTTTATTTGCAGGAATGCATGGTGCCTCATTGGGAAAGAGGAGCCAAAGAAAGCGGGGAAATAATTTTATCAAAAGGGAAAAAGATTCCCTTGAATTTACTCGCCCTGGGAAATTCCGCAGGTACGGGAGTAAAGGGGGTACAGGCAAAAGTGATCGAAGTCAATAACCTTGACGAAATTACCGGGCTTGCTTCTAAAATAAAGGGAAATATTGTTTTTTTAAACATAAAAATGAACCCGGAATATATCAATACATTCCAGGCTTATGGTGAAAGTGCCCGTTCCCGGTCACGTGGTCCTTCTCTGGCGGCGAAATATGGTGCTGTTGGAGCCTTGGTTCGCACACTTTCAGCCAACATAAATGATGTTCCAAATACCGGAAACTCTTATTTCAACGATTCGTTTCCGGTAATTCCTGCGGTAGCAATCAGTACCAGGGATGCAGAGTTTTTGAGCAAAGAATTGAAGGAAAAGAATGTTGCTTCTGTTAAGGTCACGACGTATTGTAAAGCATTTCCGGATGCTGTTGGATATAATGTAATTGGCGAAATTAAAGGATCAGAATTTCCGGAGGAGATCATCACCGTCGGGGGTCATTTGGATAGTTGGGATATAGGCGAAGGTGCACACGACGATGGAGCAGGAGTAATGCAGAGTATTGAAGTGATCAGGGTTTTAAAGACTTTGAATTTGAAACCAAAACGTACGGTGCGGGCGGTTTTATTTGCCAATGAAGAGAATGGGCTGCGTGGAGCATACGCCTACCTGAACGAAGCTAAAGCGAAAAAGGAAAATCATTTATTTGCCCTGGAAAGTGATGCGGGTGGATTTACGCCGCGTTCATTTGGATTTGATACCACGCCCGGGCGCTTCAAAAAAATCATGGTTTGGCAATCTTTATTTGTACCGTACGGAGTTACAGAGTTTTTAGATAACGGCGGTGGTGCTGATGTGGATCCTTTAAAATCGATCGGAGCTACAGTTGCCGGATTTAACCCGGATAGCCAGCGTT
>JBBSUB010000257.1:0-6026 GCA_038235345.1 Chitinophagales bacterium | reverse complement strand
TCCTTTCAGTCCTTTTGAATCGGTACACCGCGCGGATGATTTTTCCGAAGGAAATGCCTGGCAATATTCCTGGCTGGTACCGCAGGATGTGGAAGGACTTATTTCCCTTCAGGGCGGAGAAGCTCCATTCATTACAAAACTGGATTCGCTCTTTACAATTGAAGGTGATATGGGCGCACAGGCATCGAATGATATAACAGGTTTGATCGGTCAATATGCTCATGGGAATGAGCCAAGTCACCATATCACTTACCTCTACCCTTTTGTAGGACAACCATGGAAAACCGCCGAAAAAGTTCGCTATATATTGGATAACCTTTATTCGGATAAACATGATGGCATCGTCGGAAACGAAGACGTAGGTCAGATGTCAGCCTGGTATATTCTTTCCGCCCTTGGTTTTTACCAGGTAAATCCATCCAACGGCATGTATGTTTTTGGCAGCCCGGTGATGGACGAGGTGACTATGGAATTAGGGAATGGTAAAACACTGAACATTATCTATAAAAGCAACAGTAAGAAAAATATTTATATCCAGGGAATCACCTATAACGGGAAAGAATACACTAAATCCTACATTTTTTATAAAGACCTGATGGCAGGAGGTAGAATGGAAATCACCATGGGCGCCACACCATCCAAAACATGGGGTGTGAATAAAGAAGACCGGCCTTTTTCGGGAATGGATGAGAGGTAGTTAAATTGTTTGATTGTTAAATTGTTTGATTGTTATTTTTCTTCGTTACCGGACATAATAGGCTAATAATAAGTTTCATAAATATTGAGTTAGGGCAGCGAATGATCGCTGCCTTTTTTTATGAGAATATATTTGGCTGTAGAGTTTCTTCCAGTGGCTTAAAGTAAATGCATAAATCTTATGGGTAGTTGCACATCGGGGTTTCCGGCAGAGTTGTTTAAATTCATTGGTCTAAAATCGGAAAACCCCGCTGAAACAAAAATTGTTTGATTGTTAAATGGTTTGATTGTTATTTTTCTTCGTTACCGGACATAATAGGCTAATAATAAGTTTCATAAATATTGAGTTAGGGCATCGAATGATCGCTGCCTTTTTTTGTCGGGAATATATTGATGGCAGAGCCTGTTCTGGCGGTTTAAAATTAGTGCATGAACCTTATGGATGAATTCACCTTGGAGTGAACGTTCCAGGTCAGTACCGCAGGTCGGACCGGCTATAGGCTTTGCTGTTTCATTCACTTCTTTCTTAAAGCAACCCGCTGTCTGACCTGGCGGTACCGACAGCTAAAAGCAACCGTTTCAGGTCAGCACCGCAGGTCCGGTTGTAGTCTTTTCCACTTAGACCTATAAGGTTTTAAAAACCTTATAGGTCTACTATAGGATGTAGCTTCAACCTTATAGATCTGTAAACAGAGCGGGCTTAAATTCCTTACGATTTAGGTCTAAGGATTCTTCCTTGTTGAATCCACATCATTCATCATATTATGTTTGTCTTGCATTGGATGGTTCATTTTCATCATTTTCATCATTTTTTGCGGATCACTATAGTTCCAATGTTCCACTGCTTTGTCATTTTTCATTTTTACCACATTCACACTTGTCATGTCTATAGGTGTATTTGCAGGCATTCCCATATACTCACTGTTCGTAGTGCCGGTCATTCTTACCAGGTTAAAATGATAATCGCCACCGGTGGCATTTGCAAGGGATTGCATTTTAAGATTACTGATATGGTCGTGCATTTCTTTAAACATCATTTTTGCGGCATCGAGACCTTTCATGTCGCCATGCGGTCCCGCATGATCAATAATATTTTTATCAATTATCTTATCCAGTTTACTTACATCTCCGGTTTCCATAGCCCTGTAAACCATCAGGGTATGTTCATTATTCCTTACTGCCTGCGAATTATCCTGAGCAGACGAAACCATTACACAAAAAATAATACCCGCGATTGTTAGAAATAATTTTTTCATTTTGTTTAATTTAAATAAGGTGAATAAAAAAAATTAATGCCGGATGGCTCAAAAGAATCCCGGCGAATTCTTAGGAAAAGCAAACAGAGTGGTAACAGTAGTCATATAAATATGTGGATTAAAATGTCCCTGACTTTCCCTTGTTTCATTTAGATTCTCTGGGGAGAATAAAATATAATTGCCGAATTGGTACACAAAAAACATTAATAATAGCGCAAGTCCTGTGCCGAAATGAAGTCATTTTCTCCATTTATTTGAAGTGAAGATCTAACAGATAGACTTATAGGGTTTTATATAAAGTAAAGCGATTAAGTTTAGAATCTAAAGAGAAAAAACCTTACAGATTTAGCAAACCAAAACGAAAATATCCACTTCTGCATCATTCCAATCCCTACTTAGTTCGTCATATACTTCATAATCATAATTATAGCTTCTTTCTGTATTAGAATTCGAGATATCATTCCAGGAATTTGCAACGCAATCGGGCATTTTTCCTTTTGCAACCACTTTTGTAAAATTTCCCGAAGGAATTGACATGTGAGTCATTCCTTGTGTGATAATTGTATCATTTTTCACCTTACAGCCAATGAAATAAGAAAATAGTTGGGTATAGTAGCCTTCATAATTAAAATACACAGCATAAATCTCATTATTTAACCTGTCCGGAATTCTTTCTGAAAAATTTTCCTTCTCAAATTTCTTTCATATATTTCCGCAGTCAATCCCTGATTGACCGTTTTGATTTGTCATCTTGCCGTCCAGGGAAAGTTCAATCAATTTAAACGCATCATTTTTTATTTTTTCCATGCTGTTATTTAAAATTTTTCGAATGGGAATTTTAATTAAAACTATGATTCTACTTCGGGAACTTTTAAATGAATGGAGGCCGTAACTATTGTTGTTATTTTATTTTGCTATTGAGTTATTGTTGTTGTTTCTCATTAAAACTCATCATCCAATTGATGCCAAATTTATCTGTAAGCATTCCGAAGTAATCACCCCAAAAAGTATGATCCAGAGGCATGGTTATTTTTCCATCCTGTGCCAATGCATTAAAAAGTTTGTCTGCTTCGTCTTTGCTATCACCGGTAATGGATATCGAAAAATTATTTCCCTGCAAAAACGATGGAGCCCAATCTCCTCCTGTATCGCTTCCCATGAGGATGGATTTTCCAATAGGTAATGAAACATGCATTATTTTATTTTTTGATTCTTCCTGAACTTTGTAATCTTCACTTTCAGGCATATCGCCAAATCGTCCGATATAGGTGAATTCATTACCAAAAACAGATTTGTAGAAGTTAAATGCTTCTTCACAATTTCCGTTGAAGTTTAAATAAACGTTTGCTGTTGCCATTGTTGTATATTTTTATAAATTATTAAAAATCATAGGTTAATTCTATTATTTGAAAAATGAAGTTTGCACAAAATACATCTATCCCATTAAGAAATCTATATATAGCCTATTGACTTTCATTGTATTCCTTGCTGGCGTCTTTTATACTTTTTGTAGGGTAATTAATCGCTATTCCGGCCTTAATCGTTTGTGCCAACCGAAAGGCCTGTCCGTTCCAGCGCCAAACCTGGTGATCTCCCAACGTGCTTCCTGTCATCAGATCAGGAAAATCACCCACACGGTTTAATATAATTTTTACTCCCTGCCCGATCACTCCGGGGGAAGGCTGGTAATGACCTAAATTATTCAATGTATAAAAAGAATAAGTGTGCATGGGAATTCCCAAAGGTTTGGTCGTTATGCAAATAAATATCTTCCTTACCATTTTTATTGAGATCAAGCGGATAAATATCAAAATCAAATTTCGGCTTTCCGTTTTTTGTTTTGACATGAATCTCTTCCAATTTAATGCCTGATAAATAGGCGATCTCATTCTTTTGATCGACGCTTAGTTTAGGCCTGGCACCTGAAAAAAGAGCGGCGGCTACAGGAGTTACTTCCGGGATATAGGATTGTGTTTCTTTGTTTAAGCAAGTAACTATTGTTTGATTTGAACTGTTTGCTGAATTGGTTTCAGATTTATCAAATACCACGATATTTTGAAGAAGGCTATTTGGCAAACTCGCCTGGTATGCCGGTCCAATTTTTTCTTCAATGGACAAGTCTGATTTTAAATATGGTTGATTATGTTTATAAAGCCGGTAGCTTTTCCCGTTCCAACGATAGACATTAAACTTCGTCGGAATCTCATACGATCCCGGACCCTCCGGTGGTGCGCCGATCAAATCGGGAAAGCCACCATACCCGGTGGTCCGGACAAATAAGCGTGGTTCATTGATGTTATCCTGCAGAATAAAACGTCCATTTTTATTTTTGATATACAGATTAAGAGGTGCCAGCCATGGACCAAAAAAAGATGAATTCAACCGCTTAAAAATTTCTTCGACACCATCTTTATTTAAATCTACCGGAATAATATCCAACGCTGCAACAGGCATGTCATCCGTAATGCCTGATCCTTCATCTTCATACTTCAGGGAGGTGTCCTGACTATCTCTAAATTGAATGATCACATCTTTGATAAAAAACTTCTTTTCGTCCTCCGTCAATTTTGTCTTTATATTTCGAAATACATATTTTGTGATTTTAGAAGGATTCGATACAGATTTTAGTGGAGAAACGTAGTTCAGACTATAATCACTGATAATACTAATATAATCTCCGGGTTTCAATCCGGATTCTTTATATTCAGTTCCATTAAATCTGTACAGTTTTGCCGGAGAATTAAAACCAATGTCGTTGTATCCGGCATTGGTGGTTTTGTAAACAAAAAGATAGTAGGCTGTCGTGGGAATGTCAATTTTTCCTGCAATCACGTACTTTCTATTTACCGGAAAAAAGAGTTTAAAGGAATGTTTTTGTTTAGAAGTTGTACCTGTTATTTCACCAATAAAAATTTCCTCCTTCCCGTCATGATTCATATCCGTCGGATAAACTTCAAATATAAAATCTTTATTGCTGATTCCTTTTCCCGGAGTCAACGCTTTCTTTACAGGATCATAATAAAACTCTGTTTGTAAAAAGATATAATCCTTTTCAACGTCTGATATTTTTGTCTTAATATTCTTGAATAATAATTCTGCTCCGGGGAGAAGTGATACAAGGTTTGAAGGCACCCTCGCATCGGCCACAGAGGTATTCATAACCATTGAACCAAAAAGAATCAAAAGGACTTGTTTCATATATTCTCATTTTAAAAATGAAGGAAAAAGCCAATGATTTGGGAACAATAACCTGTAGAAACTTTTTCATTTAGGTTGATCTATTTATAGAAGTAAACCCTTTACAATACAGTCTTTGATTTAAAAAAAGTGAACACCAATTATAAAACTACCCACCAGCAAAATACAGATCAATCTATTTTTTATTTCTAACTCTTCTCCTATTGACTGATCGATTCCATTTATTCTTGGCACCTTCTTTTATCTCAAAAGAGAGCCTTCTGAATGACTATAAGTATAAAATAAATAATCCAATTTAATCCCCCATTCATCAGCTCTTCAACATTTTATTTAAAGCATCATACACTTCGACCAAACCTTTATGAACTTTTATGATCGCTTTGTCTGCAGAAAAGGATAAAAGGCTCACAATAATTTCCAGTTGTTCTATCCCTTCTTTTTTCCTGGCCACGGATTTCATTTGTCCCCAGGCATCGAGGTAGGCCTGTAACAATTTGTTATACGTATCTTGTTCCGCAGTCTTTGGCTCCAATAATAAAGCACAAAGACTAAGATCAATAGAGGTCATTTTATCCGTATAAGAATAGGCATATTGTTTATTCTTACTGATCATTCTTTCTGTGTCTGACAGGAGAGTTTTGACTTCCTTCATAGAGGTCAACGTATATTGATTTTTTCCGGTTCCCACAACCTTCCCCCAGGCATGATTGCTCATTTGAACCAAAATTGTTTCTAGAAGATACCAGTTAACCAGCGGTTGTATTTTACAATTATCCCCTGCTATTTCATAGGCATGCCGGTAATCGAAGGCCGCTTCTGAAAGTGCCCTGGATTTTTGCAGGAGGGTGTTCACAATTAGAACTTTTCGCTTATTGG
>JBBSUB010000256.1:0-6070 GCA_038235345.1 Chitinophagales bacterium | reverse complement strand
GTGCGGAAAGCCCGATTGCAGTAGGATCTATTAAAGTGGATATGATGGCCTATAAAAATCTTCGCTATCCATTGACTTCTTTAATTAAGGTGCGATAAATAGATTTCATCCTTAACAAATTTCCTGGTTGGGAAAGGCATCTATTTATCTAAGTATCTCTTTCTGAAAAAATCAATTGATAAACCAGGGCTTTTATTTGAATGCCTGGTTTATCAATTTTAAACAAGCGTTCTATGCAGAATGATTCTTTTAATAAATTCAGTGATCACGAAATTTATTGTCTGAAATAAATGTAGGCTTATCCCAGTTTGTTAACCTCTATTTAAACGACTACATTCACCATTTTTCCTTTTACATAAATAATCTTCTTTGGAGTTTTTCCTTCCACCCATTTTTGGATAATTTCATTTTCTAAAACGATTTTTTCCACTTCATCCTGTGGAGCATCCAGGGAAATTGTAATGGTTGTGCGCAATTTTCCATTGATAGAGATGGGGTATTCTTTTTCCGCTTCTACTAAATACTTGTTCTCCAATGCCGGGAAAGAAGCATTTAAAATAGATCTTTCATTTCCTAAAGCATGATATAATTCTTCTGCAATATGCGGCGCATACGGAGTTAACAAAATCAATAAAGGCTCAAGGATTTCTCTCTTGTGGCTTTTTAAATCAGCCAGTTCATTTACAGCAACCATGAAACCACTAACAGAAGTATTGAACGAAAAACGTTCTGTGTCATCTTCTATCTTTTTAATGGTTTTGTGCAATACCTTTAATTCAGCAGGGTTTGCTTTTTCTTCATTCCAGATGGGTCCTTTAATATCATCATAAAACAACCGCCATAATTTCTTCAAAAAGCGATGTACGCCTTCAATGCCTTTTGTATCCCAGGGTTTGCTTTGCTCTACCGGGCCAAGAAACATTTCATACATGCGGAAAGTATCTGCTCCGTAACGGTCCACCAAATCATCCGGATTAACGGTATTGAATTTTGATTTGGACATCTTTTCTGTTTCTATTCCACAGATATATTTGCCATTTTCTAAAATAAATTCAGCGTTGCTATTTTCTCCATTACGCCATTTTTTAAATGCATTTATATCTAATTCAACTCCGTCCACCATGTTTACGTCAACGTGCAGTGCACTTACTTCGTATTCGGATTTTAAACCCGCTGAAACAAATTTATTTGAATCTTTCACTCTATATACAAAACGACTACTTCCCTGAATCATTCCCTGGTTCACCAATTTTTTAAAGGGCTCATCAAAACCGATATGCCCTAAATCGTACAACACTTTCGTCCATAAACGGCTGTATAATAAATGGCCAACGGCATGCTCTGTTCCACCGATGTACACGTCCACCTGGTTCCAGTAATCCGTCGCTTTCCTGTCAGCAAATGTTTCATTATTGTGCGGGTCCATATAGCGCAGGAAGTACCAGGATGATCCGGCGTAACCCGGCATGGTGGAGGTTTCCCTCACCCCCAACCCCCTCTCCACAAGTGGAGATGGGGCTAGTTCATTATTTTCAATATTGTTTGGAGTATCAAAAATGATTTTTTTTATTTTCTTGACAACTTCGAAAACATTATTTAAAATCTCTTCATTTGAATAGCGTACTACCTGAAAACCAATTTCATTTAATACCTTGGTTCTTTCTTCATCATAAATTTTTTGCTCTTCATTTTCATGATAACCTCCATCTACCTCAATAATTAATCTATTTTGGAGAGAAATGAAATCAGCTATATATGATTCAATAGGATGTTGTCTTCTGAACGTTATACCTAATTTATTGTTGCGTAATTGTTGCCAAAGTTTGTCCTCTGCTTCAGTATATTCCTTCCTCATGGATTTGGCTAACTCATATTGCATTGGAGATGAAACTTTATACTTTGGAACTCCGGAAGTATTTATTTGAGGTGAGGCTTCCCCCCTCTCTATTTTTGGAGAGGGGGCGGGGGTGAGGATCCAATCCTTCAAATTACTCAATGGCCCTTCTCCTTCCTTCCCAGGTCCGTATTTCTCTACATACGGTAATTCAAGTGGTAATTCATCTTCATTTAAAGGAATAGCGATTCCTTCACTCCAAATAATGGGAAAAGGTTCACCCCAATAACGTTGGCGGCTGAAACCGGCATCACGCATCCGATAATTTATTTTACGCTTTCCTAATCCTTCCTCAACAATTTTATCCATTGCCACTTCTATGGCATCTTTCATCTTCATTCCGTTAAGAAAACCGGAATTTTCCAGAATAGCATCTTTGGTTGGATTTGCTTCATTGTCATTATAATGTTCACCAATAATATTTGTGATAGGGATATTAAAGTGTTTTGCAAAAAGAAAATCCCGTTGATCTCCGCAAGGAACAGCCATGATAGCTCCTGTGCCATATCCTGCTAATACATACTCCGCGATCCAGATAGGAATTTGTTTGCCGTCGAATGGATTGAGGGCATATGCCCCTGTGAAGCAACCGGTAATTTGTTTTACTTCTGATTGCCTTTCTCTATCGCTCCGGCTTTTTACATAATGTAAATATTCGTCTATTGGTGCTCGCTGCTCTTTTGTGGTGATCGATTTTACCAGATCATGTTCCGGTGCAAGTACCAGGAAATCTACTCCGAAAATGGTGTCAGGGCGGGTGGTGTATACTTTTACCTCACCCCCGCCCCCTCTCCCACCGGAGAGGGGGGAAGATACTTCAAAAACCATCTCCGCACCTTCACTCTTTCCGATCCAGTTCCGCTGCATTTCTTTCATGGCATCACTGAAATTAACTGTTTCCAGGCCTTTCAGTAATCTATCCGCATAGTCGGTAATTCTTAAATACCACTGGCGCATTTTCTTTTTTTCAACCGGATGGCCGCCACGTTCACTTACACCATTTACTACTTCGTCGTTGGCAAGCACAGTCCCTAAAGCTTCACACCAATTCACTTCTCCAAAAGAGGAAAATGCGAGACGGAACTGCATTAAAATATCCTGTTGTTTTTTCTCGTCAAATTGATCCCATTCTTCTGCTGTAAAACTGCAATCTGCTTCTTTTACGTTTATTGAACCATGGGTTTTAAATTCTTCAATTAAAGTTGATAGAGATTCTGCTTTATCTGTATTATGGTTATACCAACTTTCAAATAATTGCAGGAATATCCATTGAGTCCAGCGATAATAAGATGGGTCGCTTGTTCTCACTTCCCGGCTCCAATCGTAGGAAAAACCAATTTTATTTAACTGACTCTTGAAAGTGGCAATATTATTTTCTGTGGTAGTTGCAGGGTGTTGACCTGTTTCAATAGCATATTGTTCTGCGGGTAAGCCAAAACTATCAAACCCCATTGGGTGCAATACATTAAATCCTTTTAATCTTTTATAGCGGGCAAAAATATCACTTGCAATATAACCTAAAGGATGGCCTACATGCAACCCTGCACCACTGGGATAGGGAAACATATCCAATACATAATATTTTGGCTTTTCGGATGCATTACTCACCTGGTATATTCCTGATTCCTTCCAGGCATCCTGCCATTTTTTTTCAATTTCCCTGTATTTGTATTCCATTTTCTTTTATTAAATCTCTTACCTGTTTTTTATTTCGATTTATTTAGAACCACTTTTGCAATAATATTGAAAGTGCTGCAACTCATTTCTTTATTTTGTGAAAGAAATGTTATTCATATCACCTTACTGCTACCTAATGAACATTGTAAATTACATTAGCATTCATTAAATAGGGCGCAAAAATACTAAACCTGTTCAAAATGGATTATTTTTGATTTAATCCATCATCTACTGTACTAAATAAACTTATCTTTTTATTATGGCTCAATTCGGAAAATCATCTACCAAACGCGGTAAACCATCTTACGTTTATGCAATTATTGGTGTATCCCTGGTATTATTTCTTTTTGGCGTGGTGGGCTGGATATTTTTAAATATTCAGAAAACCGGCGATTATTTCAAAGAAAATATTCAATTGCATGCCTATATTTATCGAACTGCCAATCCTGAACAGGTAGATACTTTGAAAAAATATATCGAGTCTCTTCCATATGCTCAAAAGGTTGAACACATAACCCAGGAGATGGCCATTGAAAGATATAGCCAGGAAAATGATACTTTATGGAAACAGCTTGCTATCGCAAATCCATTACCGGAAAGCATCGATTTTTTTGTAAAAGCAGATTACGTAGATAAAGATAGCCTGGCTATTTTGGAAAGTAATTTACTCACGCGTTTCCCAACAACTGTTTCAGAATTTCAAACTCCAAAAGCAACCGTGGCAAGTGTAAGTCAGTTTGTAAAAACGACCACGTTAGCACTTTTGATAGTGGCAATTATACTTTCCTTATTGGTAATTGTATCTATAGATAATACGATCAGGCTGGCCATGTACAGTAATCGTTTTATAATTAAAACCATGCAGATGGTTGGTGCTACACGTAGCTTTATTACGAGGCCATTAAATTCACGTGCTGTTATAAATGGAATAATATCGTCTTTTATCGCTATCGGACTTTTGCTTGGATTTATTTATTTAGCGGAGCAATTCGTTCCTTATTTAAAGACCGTGCATGATACAATGAATCTGATCATGATCTTTGCAGGGATTATTATACTTGGAATCTTAATTAGTTTATTCAGTACCTACCGTTCCGCACTTAAATATTTAAAAATGAAATTAGACGACCTCTATTAATATGGTATAGTTTCGTTTATTGCTTAATATTGCATCTTCAAAATTTAATATGAACACCAAGAAAAATATTGCTGCAGAAAGTCCAAAATTAGCACAGGAAGAAAATATCTTGTTTACAAAGGACAATTATAAATGGATGTTGATAGGGCTTATTGTTATTGCCATTGGTATGTTATTGATGGTGGGAGGAAAGAGTCCTGATCCAAATGTATTTAATAAGGATGAGATTTATGGTTTTAGACGGATCACCCTTGCTCCTATATTTATCGTAGCAGGACTTGTGATTGAAGTGTATGCAATCATGAAGAAACAAAAGTAATCCGCTTGATGCGGTATTCATTTTTCATTCCTGATTAAATAATTTAAATAAATGGACTTCGTTCAAGCTATTATAATAGCCATCGTAGAAGGATTAACGGAATTTCTTCCCATATCCTCTACAGGACATATGATTATTACGGGCAAACTGCTTTCCGTCCCTGATAATGAATTCACCAAACTTTACGCGATTGCTATACAACTGGGAGCTATTTTGGCTGTAGTGGTTTTATATTGGAAAAAGTTTTTTGATTTTTCAAACTGGCAATTTTATCTGAAACTATTTATTGGAGTAATCCCGGCGCTTGTGCTGGGGTTTTTGTTTGCTGATAAAATTGATGAATTATTGGAAAGTACCACCACAGTCGCTGTTGCGTTGCTGTTGGGCGGAATTATTTTAATTTTTATTGATAGGGGATTTAAAAATCCGACGATTCATTCTGAAAAGGATGTGAGCTACAAGAATTCTTTTATAATCGGCATCTGGCAGTGTCTTGCTATGGTCCCCGGTGTTAGCCGGAGTGCGGCATCAATCATTGGTGGAATGCAACAAAAAATGACCAGGAGCGCTGCCGCGGAATTTTCCTTTTTTCTTGCCGTACCCACTATGCTGGCTGCAACCGGTTATAAACTTTTGAAATTTTACCTGGATAGCGGTGGTATTACCACAGAGGAAATAAAATTGCTTGCTGTAGGAAATCTGGTTGCATTCATCGTTGCCATTGTTGCTATAAAATTTTTCATCACTTTTCTAAAGAAGCATGGTTTCCGTGTGTGGGGAATTTACCGCGTAGTATTAGGCGCTATCTTACTCATAATGATCTATACGGGTCATATAAGTGCGTAGGAGATAGTGGTTGTTGGGTGTTAGGTGGTAGGTATTAGCTTAGAGCTGTCAGCTAAGCTTTTAGCATGTCAACTAGGAACTCCGAACTTTGAACTCTGAATTAACTTCTAACATCTAACTACTTGTCTTCCGTAATTAAATGCGTTAGCAAACCATCTCTTAATTTAGGTTCAAACCAGGTACTTTTCGGAGGCAT
>JBBSUB010000255.1:0-6091 GCA_038235345.1 Chitinophagales bacterium | reverse complement strand
TTGTACTTTTCCATTACCTGACAACCTTAGATAGTATACTCCGGAAGGTTGGGCATTCAAAAAAAGTTTCTTTTGATAATCGGAAGAATTTAAAGTGATTCTTTGCAATACTTTTCCATTATTATCTGCTATGTCCATTTGCTCAAAAGCTCCCGAAGGAAACTGAACATTGAATTCGTTCAAAACGGGATTTGGATATATTTTTATCTCTTCATTTGACATTGCAAACCGCACACTCCTGATACCTAAATCACTTATTTTTCCATCCATATCCATTTGCTCTAACCGATAGTAGTTTATTCCGTTCTGAGGAAAATCATCATAGAATGAATACTCCCTGGTAACATTGGAATTCAGGGAACCGGCTACTATTCCAATTTTTGTAAATGTTTTTCCATCTAACGAACGTGAGAGAAAAAATTCTTTATTGTTGGTTTCCGAAGCGGTTGCCCATGAAAGTTTTGCCTGGCTATTTTTTGCCTCCGCGGTGTAGTTGATCAAACCAATTCCAAGAGCTATATTATCAAATTCATACGCTCCTAGGTCGATTAATCCTATAATGCGGGGTTTTCCATTGAGATCTGTTTGGATGGCGGACAAGTCAGGGGCTTGCCCTGCGTTAAAATAAGCATTATTTCCTTTGCTGAGGACAGGGCTTTGCGCTTGCAACCGGTAATCGCCTACGGAACCTAAGCCCGCTTGCACAGGAGCAATAAATTTAGGATCGGTATTGCCATCTAAGTTATGATTAATCGCATCTTCCGCGAATCCTTGTATCAGACTGAAAGAGACGATTGACTCACCGCCATAAATTCCGGAACTGTTACCGTAAATAATACTATTCCGTATACGGCTTTGTGATTTCCAATTATAAATTCCACCACCAGTCCCGGCACTGTTTCCACTAATGGTAACATTGGTTAAAATTGGAGATGAATCAAAAATATTATAAATTCCGCCACCTTCACTAGCAGTATTTTCACTGATAACTACATTGGTTAATACAGGGAAGGAAGAATATATATTATATATTCCGCCGCCCACAGACGCCGTATTTCCACTAATAGATACATTTGTTATAACAGGAGAGGAAGATTGATTATAAATTCCGCCTCCACTACTGGCCTTATTACCACGAATGGTTACATCGGTTAAAACAGGTGTTGACAAATCATTATAAATTGCTCCACCAAAATATTTAGCATTATTATCAAGGATGGTTACATTTATTAAAACAGGTGAAGATAAAGTATTATAGATCCCACTACCAACATTCGCCGTATTATCACTAATGATTACATTTGTTAAAACAGGGGAAGATGAATCATTAAAAATCCCACCACCAGAACTATTAGCCTTATTACCAATGATGATTAGATTGGTTAGAACAGGGGAAGATGATTCATTATAAACCCCGGCACCATAATTCCTTCTAAAATATTTAGAATTAATTATTATAGGTTCGGCCGCATTCGCATTTCCGTCTTTTATAACGAAACCATCCAACACAGTAGCATTTGAACAATTAAAGCTGGTTACCACATGATAAGCGTTGTCCGAGGTATCGTTCATGTTTCCTAAATCACCACTTAATATGCTTTGGTTAGCATCCCTTATTACAGAAGTCCTTTGGATTAATACAGTTTCATCTCCTGCAAAACTGCCATAGACTTTTACACCTTCTTTTAGCACAAAAGCATTGTCAGGATCATTAATATTGGCATCGCTCATGTTATCCACCCGGTTTTCAGGTTTGTAAGTGCCACTCTTCACCCATACTTGTTTTACGCCAGGGGTATTTATGCTGTTCTGAAGTTGGTTGCTGGCATTTGACCAACTGCTTCCTGTAAAATCACCGCTCACTTTTGAGCTGATATATATGATGCCATTTTTATCCGGGGTAAGCACAATTGAGTAACTTTCATAAGCACCTAAATCGACATCCGTGCCTGTAATTCTGTTGCTCCCATATAAATCGGTAGTAATTGCAGATAAGTTAGGTGTTGCGGTATTGCTGTAATAATTGTTATTCCCTTTATTAATGACAGGGCTGCGCGGTTGTAAACGGTAATCCCCTGTGCTTAAGTCAGGAAGGGGTGCATCAATGAATAAAGGATTAATGTTGCCGTCGATGTTACCATCAGCCGTACTGTGTAATCCCTGTACTAAGCTGTAAGTGATGCTCCAGTTGCCCCCTGCAATACCGGAGTTGTTACCATAAATAATACTATTGCGGATTTGCGGCCTTGAATTGACATCCCCATTCATAACTGCACCTCCCATGCTTGCATTATTTCCACTCATGGTTACATTGGTTAAGACAGGATAACAGGAATATTTATTAAAAATTCCACCACCTTCCAGTGCGTTATTCCCCAGGATAATTACATTGGTTAAAACAGGGGAAGATGAATAATGATTACAAATCCCGCCACCATAATTAGCACTATTGTCGTTGATGTATACATTGGTCAAAACTGGAAAAGATCCATTATAATTAAAAATTCCGCCACCGTTATCTACAGCCGTATTTTGAATGATTCTGACATTTTTTAAAACAGGTGAAGAATAGTAATTATATACGCCGCCTCCGGAGGAACCCACTGTATTTTCAGTTATCATTACATTGGTTAAAACCGGAGAGGATGAACTATTATAAATGCCGGCCCCGAGATTAGTAGCTGCATTCTTTACTACAATTAAATTGGTTAAGGAAGGAGATGATCCATAATTTTCAATGCCGCCGCCCTCATTCTGAAATAGAGTATATATGCCTATCTGAATAAAACTGGACCCATTTGCATTCCCATCTGTTATCGAAAATCCATCGAGCACTGCAGCCTTTGTACAACCAACGCTGATCACAACGTGATAGGCATTATCCGTGCTATCATGCAGATTTCCCAGATCACCGCTTAATATGCTTTGGTTCTTCACCATCACAGTGGAATCCCTTTGGTTTAAGGTGATTTCATTTCCTGAAAAACTGCCAAATATTTTTACGCCTTCCTTTAATACAAAGGCATTGTTCCGATCATTAAATGCAATTATATTAACATCATTTGCTTTTCTATTGGGATAGTAAATACCACCTGCTACCCATATAAAGTCATTCGCTGTAGCATTGTTGATCATCAATTGTAAATCACCGGAAGCATTTTCCCAGGAGGAACCATCTTTTGTACCTGCGCCGTTAGGTTTTATATAACGGATGGTCTGCGCTGTTAAGGTTGTAAAAGATATCAATAAGAAAAATAAAATAAATAAATTAAGTCCTACATTTTTTTTCATATATGGTCTTTAAAGATTAGCGGTGCAGGACCTTTTAGTCCCTAGAATTGTAAATAAAGAAAGGTAATTCCCTAGAGAATTAACTCCGTTATAAAAAACGAAACCTGACAATAATAAATGGAACCAGTTCCTGAATTTAAAATCAGTATGTGTTTTTTACTTCCCTAGCAAACGCAAAAAATCAACAGAAAGTATATATTAGCAGCCCATATTCTTTTTAAAAAAGTTAGCTGATAGATTAGAGCTTTATCAGGAAAAGATTGAACTCTATGAAAGGATGATAAAAGAAAAAAACGAACTGCTCCAAAAATTACTGGATGAAAGAAAATAAGATTCCTAAAATATAAAAGCCGCATCTCTGCGGCTTTACTCTTATTTTATAAATCCGGACAATCTACTTTTTCACTTTGCAGGCTGTAAAATTTTTGTAAAATGGTCATAACTGGTATGATTAAACGAAAATAATTATGAAAAACCTTTACAGCAGACGAACAAATAATTAGGATTTTTAATTATCCGTAGTTGCAAACTACCGGACAGCAAGTCTAAAATATTTTTAGGTATTCTACGGATAGCAGGGGGACAGCAGCACTTTTTTATTTGAACATACTAAGGATAGCTGGGGTACTAATCCCCGTCATTATTATGCCGAACACTTAACAAATACGCAGTTTACTTTAAGTATCAAATTAGAAATAATTACACTAAGGATTGATAAGCCTAAAACCATGATTATATACTTGCTATTAATACCAAAAAAAACAATGCTGACGATAGAATAGCTTAAAATAAATAGAAACAGATTTAAAGACGTCTTTCTTTTACTAAAAAAGAGAAAAAGTGCAAAGATTGAACTCATTGCAACAAATAAATAAAACATATAGAGCATAGAAATGCCAACACTTATATCAAATCTAATCAACAGGAATTTTTTTAAAAAAAATATCAAAATCTGATAAAAGATAAAATACAACAAGATTTGCAAAATGGGCTGTTTAATCCAAAAAAGCCTTTTCATAAATTTTATTTCTTTAGACGATACCCCTTCGCCTCTTCGGCTGTAATTGGTTTTGTAATATCTCTGCCATGCGCGCCATAAGCTGCACCTCGTAAAATCATGTAATTGCCATAGCCATTTGAATTATCCTGACCAGAACCTCCACCCATCAGCGAACCACTTCCATGCTTTCTGCCAGTTTTAATAGTTTCCATGATTGCGTTGTATTTTTTGCTTCCATCTTCAATTTTATCAGTTACCAAATCGGTTGCAAAAGGAATTTGCCCTATTGCATCAGCCCAATAAGGCATATTATCTACTGTTACAAGCAAATAACCATCTGCACCTTCTTCTGATGCTTTCCAGTCTCCGCTACCCCCGGATCTATAACTTGACATCCACCTGCCTATGTTTGCAAATTCTAAAATCTCATCCTTGGTAAAATGTTTCAATTTATCTGAAGAAGAGCCTTTCGCTACAAATTTTATTGGCATATAATTCTCTGCTTCAGGCTCAAACCATTGTGTGCCTTTTTCATATAATTGTGTTGCTGTCATTTTAGTTATCGTTTCTTTGCCATCATCTAAAGTGAATAGCGTTGTACCATCTTTCGCAGTAACAATTATATCATCAGCTTTCATTCCATCCGGATCTATAAATCTCAATGGATTATTAAATGCATAATTATACGGACTCCACCTACGCATTTGATCGCTCAATGGATCAATATGATTCCATCTTCCAATCTGCGCATCATACATCCTCGCTCCATAATCCAACCACTCTAATCCACTACCATCGCTGAACTCCTGTCGTTGTTCTTCCTTACCATTATACTTGAACTTATTTTCCGCAATTCCATTCAGTGCTTTTAGAGATATCCCCGCCATCGTCAACCCAAACGGATAATAATGCGTCTCTTCCAAAACAGGACCTTTAATATGTTTAACCCTTATATCATCAAAATAAACATTACCCTGGCTTTCATTACTTACATAAACATACAAAAATCCATTTTTGGTAATCGAAATTTCATATCCATTATTGGATTCTAATAATTGTTTTTCCATAGCGCCAGTAATAGTTGGAACCTGTACAGCTCCATAGCAGTCAGAGACTAATTTTAATTGTGCCTCATCTAATAATATCCAGTTCAGGTATGCTTTGGGACGGCTTGATTCATAAGGACGGTTTGGGGAATTGGTAAAACTGGTTAAAGGGCTGTTTAAAACTCCATCCGGATTGCTAAGATCACTTAAAGCGCCCTTGCCCGCACCTGCCAGTCCTCCGCTCAAAGCATCAATAAGAGCGGTAACAATATTTGTTGCACCGGTATAAGGAGAATTATTGGTGCCAGTTGGCAGATACCAGCCAAATACTTTCGCGGTAAACTTATCGCCGGCCATTACTTTCAATACCAGTCCCGGTCCTACTCGCTTATCAGTTGCAGTACTGAACAACTGACTTACGTTCTTGTTGCTGTTATCGGTATCAAAACCAGGTGGTTTATTATTAGAAGTGACTGTTTCCGGAATATTATTAAACAATTTATTTTCAAAACTACGGTTGGCATCTTCCATTCCTGCCTGATAAATTGCTTCTTTCTGCTCTTCGGTCAGTACCATCCTTATATTACCTAAATGATCTTTGATCATATAATCATACACAAAGTCAGTAATAATATTATTAATGACTATCCGTTATTTGGTGCAAGCTAATTATTTTAGTACATTTACTATTAAAATTAGCAAAATGAATATAGACAACTTTTTTTCAGAATTTTCAACAGAGAGTGCTTGTAAG
>JBBSUB010000254.1:0-6126 GCA_038235345.1 Chitinophagales bacterium | reverse complement strand
GAGTTTCAGCGCTAATTTTATTTTTCTTCTATACAACTACATTTATTTAAACACGAATTTTAGGCACGAATTTCACGAATTGAAGACAGTGTTTCAAGAGTTGTTTTTAGCGAAACATCGGCGCGCCTATAGAGGGACTACTATACAACTACATTTATTTAAACACGAATTTTAGGCACGAATTTCACGAATTGAAAACAATGTTTCAAAAGTGGTTTTTAGTGAAACATCGGCGGCCCTATAGAGGGACTACTATGCAAAAAAAAGACTGCCTGAGTTTTGGTATAGACTGCATTGCTACCATGCTTTTTGAGAAAGAAAACGTTAACTCTAAAGGATTTGAGGTTTAATGACAATGCTCCACGGTTCCGGCAGCACCTAATGCAGGACTTATATAGGGAATATTTAAATTCATACCCCGGAGAATTAATAGAATGCCCATGATCGCTACGATGTATGGAACAGATTTTCTGATTTTATTCCGCATAGCCAGGGAAACAAAGCTTCCGGCAAAGGACATAGTCATCATTGCAGGAAGAGTTCCAAGACCAAAACACGCCATAAATAAACTGCTGTAAAGGATGTTTCCGGTAGCCAAAGCACCGGCCACTGCCATGTAAACTAATCCGCAGGGAAGAAGCCCGTTCAATAATCCAATCAAAAAAAGATTCCCCATATTTTTTTTATGGAAGAGGGGAGTAAGCCAGTGGATAATATATTTATTCCAATGCTTTTGTATGAATTGATTATTGAAAATTCGTTTCTGAAAGAAGGAGGAAATAAAAAAGAGCAGGAGCAGACTTCCAAGAACAATGGATAATAATTGTTGCCATCCAAAAAAATTAAAACTCATGCCGATTATTCCAAACAAACCGCCCAGAATGGCATAAGTGAAAACTCTGCCTGAATTATAAATGAGGATTCCAATGAATTTTTTAAACCCATCAAGATGTTGTACAGGAAGTGTTAATGCAATCGGGCCACACATACCTATGCAATGGAAGCTTCCAAGAAATCCCAGAACGAACGCGGCTAATACAATTGCGAAGGTCATTTTGAATTCAATTAAAATTCTACAAAAAATGGTTGTTCAACGTTATAATGAATATTATTCATTTCCCAGTCTGCTTTTAACTCATACCTTCCTTTAATTAATTTTTGTTTGTTTACAATGATAAGCCCGTTTTTATCAGGCGTAAAAGGGAGAAATACATCTTTATTTTCTGCAGATGGTCTGTATAGAACAAGGGTACCTTTTATATCAGTTCCAATGCATTCCTGTGGAAATTGAATCAACAGAAGATCCTCTGTTTCATTGATTCTAACCGTAGTGGAAAGAGTCTGTGCATTTTTAGTAGCGAGCATTTTTTCATTATGTTTTAATTCAACACCATAATAATCTTTCTCGGCCATATCAAAGGTCACATGCATACTTTTATACACCAGGAAAATCATGAGGGAGGCGGAAACAATAATGGCAATTGCAATACCTGTTCCCCAGTTCCAGAAGCCATAAGGTCTTGGTGTTTTCTCAGTTGTCTTAATCATAATTTTCGTTCAATTTTTTTTAAATTTCCGGTCTGTTTTAATTTTTATTAAATAGTCTTCCGGTAAAAAAGGTTAATCATCTCTCCGGCTGATCGGCCCAAGAAAGGTAGATGCTTTTGTATTTATTTTCTTCTCTCCGTTATACAATCCAACCTTTATTTTTTGTTTCCTTTCTTCTATATTTTTCCTTGGCATAATGAGAAAGAATGTTGCGGAAATCTGTTCTTCCGGTTTCATTTCAATATGAGGTTTACCCACAAGTTCTATTCGTCCGGTAAAATTATCCGGCAAAAGATCTATGTTGTAATGATGCATCGTTTTGTTCGTCAGTTTGATATTGTACAGATTAGAAATACTATCTGTTCCCCGTTCCTGGAACAACATACCCGATGTACGCATTAAGGTGCCATCAACATCTTTCCTGGTAATCAGCAAAGAGACAATGGCAATAAGTAACACACTTAATACAGCGGAATAGGCTTTTAATTTTGAAGTGAATTTGAATTTAATTCCTTCCGCAATATTATTTTCAGAATCGTACCGGATAAGTCCTTGTGGCCGGCCAACCTTATCCATGATTAAATTACACGCATCTATACAGGCAGTACAGTTCACGCACTCCAATTGGGTACCATTCCGAATATCAATACCGGTCGGACATACATCCACGCATTGGTGACAATCTATACAATCGCCCACGTCATCATGGTTTCCTTTTTTAAATTTCGCTCTTGTCTCACCCCGCTTGTAGTCATACGCGACTACAATACTGTTTTTATCCAACAAAACTCCCTGAAGACGTCCGTATGGACAAATGTTTGTACAAACCTGTTCTCTTAAAAACGCAAACACACTAAAGAAAACAGCCGTAAATGCAATGATCGCTGCAAAGCCCCCGATGTGCATGCTTAGTGGTTCGGTGACGATCTTTTTAAGTTCACCTACTCCGATGATATAGGATAGAAATGTATTAGCAATGATGAAAGAAAGAACAAAGTAAATCACATACCGGAGGGTGTATTTTTTTGCCTTTTCACCACTCCATTTAGCGTTGGCCAGGTATTTTTGTTTTTGAGCTGTTCCTAAAACTATGAAATCCACTCGACGGAAAAGCATTTCCATAAAAATAGTTTGCGGACAGATCCACCCGCAAAATATGCGTCCAAACGCATTTGTAAATAGGGCAATAAAGAGAATGCCCGCCATCATGATCAATCCGAACACAAAGAAATCCTGTGGCCAGAAGGCGTAGCCAAAAAGAATAAATTTACTTTCAGGGAAATTGAATAAAAATAAGGGCCGGCCTTTTACATAAATAAAAGGGAGAGAGAAAAATAAGACATAATAAATGATCGCAACAATAGATCTTTTATTGAACCATTTCCCCTTCGGTTTTAAAGGATAAAGCCAGTTTCGTTTGCCATCTTCCCCCACTGTTGCTACTCTATCTCTAAAGGATGCATTCTCCAACCAATCTAAATCCGGTCCTTTTATGTTGCTCATAATAATAATGTTTTAATCCGGCCAGCACAAAAAAGTGGTTACTCACCAGCTGCTTCCTTATATATTGTTCCTTCTGCCGCCTTGGGAGCTGCCGGTTTAGTTCCTTTTATTGAATGAATATAACTGGCTAATTGTGCTATTTGCTTTGGAGAATAATCATCTTTCCAGCTTTTCATTCCTTTCTCCGGCACGCCGTATTTAATCGTTTTAAAAATATCTTTCATACCACCACCATGCAGCCAATAATCATCCGTGAGGTTGGGTCCAACTGTACCACCGCCATCCACGCCATGACAAGCTGAACAAACAGAAGTAAACACTGTTTTACCTGCCGCCAGATCATTTGCATCATCCAGATATGTCACAGTATTTTCGTCCACCAGGTTTGAAGAGGTAGCCAGGTAGGAAGCAATTTGTTTTTCAGCTTTCGCATTTGCAATGGTTAATTCTTCAATCTGCATGGGCGCGGATTCAGATACATGATAAACATATAAATAGACCACAGCGAAAATTACGGAAAGAACAAATCCCCATTGCCACCATGGTGGGGTAGGGTTGTCCAGTTCGCCGATACCATCGTAATCGTGTCCCAGGTTTACTTGTGCTTCAGAAGCAGCATCCAGACTCCTGGTATTATTCAGTTTTTCAAACCAGGCCCACTTTTTCGTCTTTTTTTCTTCAGTTTCTCCCAGTGCTTCTTTTTTTATCGCTTTTTGTAATCCGGTAAAAAGATGAAAGGTTCTAACCAAAAAGGCAATGATAATTAATTCAAGAATAATGACACTTAACAGGAAATAAAAAGTGGTTTGAGATAGGCCGCCTATCAGGGAACTTCCTGCGACTGGTAGTGCTTCTGTGGTTTGAGCTCCGGCTGTAGTTACAATCAAAAGTAACATAGCAGTGATTGCTGTTACTGCCAGGGTTTTATTCCTTTTTTCTCTCCCCTTATGAATTTCATAGGCAGTAATAACAATTTTACCTAAAAGCCCAATAACTGCAATAAGAAGTACGGCAATACTTATCATAACAATGGCTAATGGCTCCCTGGCTGAAGAGGGGATTGGTGCTTTAGTCTGAGCAAACACTCCGGAATGGATTGCTAAAAATGAAGAAATAATGAGCAGTGGTTTTAGATATTTGTTCATCTGTTGTTTTTTATTTTTTATTTAGTCAGATGGATCCCGGATTTCTTTTTAGAATTTTCGGGCTCATTCTTATTTTTTTGTGAGCGTTTTTGTTGAACTTAATCTTCCAATGGAAGATTCTTTATTTCATTAATTGTTTTATTACTTTTTGCCATCACTAATATGATCGCAAGAACAAAAATGGTCACAAAGATCAGAAGGGTAATAATTGGATAGATGCTGACACCTTCAATGCTTTTTAAATAATTAATGAATTTCATTTTTTGTGTTTTATTTTATGTGCAGATGAAAACGCAGGTGGTCATTTTCACCACCTGTGTTTCCTGTTCTATTTATTTGATTGTCTCTTTTTTAATATCCGTACCCATTCTTTGCAGATAGGCAATCAAGGCTACGATCTCATCTGTTTTTCTTACCTCAATTTTATCTTTTGCCAGGCTTTTCTGGATTTTTATTGACTGCTTGTCCATATCCTCATTTGCACTATTTTCAAATCCGGCGGGATAAGGAACGCCTACACGTTTCATCGCTTTGATCATATCATACGTTTTGGATTTATCTACTCTGTCTCTGAATAGCCACGGATAAGAAGGCATTAGTGAACCGGAAGTCATAGAAGTTGGATCCAACATGTGGTTGTAATGCCAGCTGTCCGGATATTTTCCACCGACTCTTGCCAAATCCGGACCGGTTCTTTTTGAACCCCATTGGAACGGATGATCGTAAACAAATTCACCTGCTTTGGAGTAATCGCCGTAACGGGCAACTTCATCACGGAAAGGACGGATCATTTGAGAGTGACAGGTATAGCAACCTTCTCTTACATAAATATTTCTACCGTGCAATTCAAGTGGCGTATAAGGTTTTACACTGGTAATAGTCGGCACATTTGATTTTACCAGGAAGGTTGGAATTATCTCTACCATTCCACCGATACCCACAGCGATCAAGGCTAAAATTGTCATTTGAACAGGTCTTTTCTCTACCCAGCTATGCCAATGTTCTTTACCTGTCGATTTTAAAATTTTAGGTAAGGCAGGCGCTTTCGCTTCTTCATTTTCGATAAGCTTACCACCTTTCACGGTTTTCCAGATATTTACAACCATCAGTATTAATCCGGTGATAAATAATGTACCACCTAATACACGCAGAACATACATCGGCTGAATGGTCGTTACTGTTTCCATAAACTGGTATTGCAGAATTCCTTCCGGCGTAAATTGCTTCCACATCATGCTCTGTGTAAAGGCTGCCCAATAAAGTGGAATTACATAAAACACAATTCCTAAAGTGCCAATCCAAAAGTGCGTATTGGCCCATTTTACTGAATATAATTTTGTATTGAAAATTCTTGGAAGTAACCAATATAACATACCAAAGGCAAGGAATCCATTCCATCCAAGCGCGCCTACGTGTACGTGAGCGATTGTCCAGTCAGTATAATGACTGATGGCATTCACACTTTTCAGTGAAAGCATAGGTCCTTCAAAAGTGGACATACCATAACAGGTTAAGGCTACAACGAAAAATTTCAGAATTGGATCTTCACGCACTTTATCCCAGGCACCACGAAGGGTCAGTAATCCGTTCAGCATACCACCCCATGACGGCGCGATCAGCATAATGGAAAACACCGTACCCAGACTTTGCGCCCACTCAGGAAGGGCTGTATATAAAAGGTGATGCGGTCCTGCCCAAATATATAAGAAGATGAGAGCCCAAAAGTGAATGATAGACCATCTATAGGAATACACAGGACGGTTCGCTGCCTTCGGAACAAAATAGTACGTCAATCCTAAAAATGGCGTTGTCAGGAAGAAAGCCACAGCATTATGTCCATACCACCATTGTACAAGCGCATCCTGTACACCTGCATACCATGAATAGCTGCTCATTACACCATAAGGAATAGCGATGGAGTTTACGATAT
>JBBSUB010000253.1:0-6130 GCA_038235345.1 Chitinophagales bacterium | reverse complement strand
TTGAAAAATATTATTTTCTTTGTTACAAAATATCTGAAAGAAAAATTTCTTATTTTTTCTAAGTGAAGCAGGGTAGATTTTCGCAAACACCTTTCTATTGGGGTGCATTTCAAATTGTCGCGGGTTGGTGGAGACACCAACCCCGGGCGACGCTCCGTGGGCGATGTCTTCACCAACCACTTTCAACGTAACGATGCGATATATTGAAATGCCCCCTTTCTATTAGGCTTTCTAAAGTGCTTGAAGTATATTTGTAGCATGAGGATTTTACAATCCATATTTATAATTTCATTCCTTTTTTTTGCATCGAACCAATGTAATGCGGAGATTCTTGATTCAACTCCTTTCGAAGTGTATGATCATCCGCCCTGCACGGAAAAAACAGATCTTGACGATTTGTCCGGCCCGGTGAATTTGATTCATTTTTTTCAAAGAACAGAACAGGTAGATTACGTTAATCCAACCGGGCAGGAGTTTTCAGGAAAATTGTTTTTTAAGTTTGCGAAGATGGAAGAGTTTTCTGCCAGGCTAATTCCGACTTTTCTTTTTTGCACACCTATTGGTATCACCCTGATCTTCCCAAAGCATTATTTTTTTTAGAAAAGAGTCTTTTCATCAATTAGTTCTTGTTAACTAAAGGGTTATTTTTCTCTATCATTATTCTAAAATAAATTTAAAAAAATATGTCTACAATTATAGTTTCACTGGTAATTATCGGCGCTGTTGTCTTTTTAATATTGGGAATTAATTTGCTGAACAGGCGTAACCGGAAAGCAAAGGAGCAAAAATTTGTAAATCTCTTTAATAGTGCCGGCGTAGAACATGGTCTGTCCTTTTCCAGCCAGGAGATTTTGCGCAATAAGATCATCGGACTCGATGGCCTGAACCGGAAATTTTTGGTCGTAAATGAAAATGAAAAAAGTCGGGTGATTAACCTGGATGATGTTCGGAAATGTTCTATGGAAAAGCATCTGGAACCGTATTCCCGCTCAGATGAAAAATCCTCCGGGTATGAAATGTTTGTAAAAACGATCAGCCTTAAATTTGAGTTTAAAAAGAAGAAGGATACTGAAACGATTGTTTTCTATGATATTCTTTTGAATCCCGAGGTGGAAGAAAAGGTGATGGAGGCAAAAGCAAAGGATTGGGAAACGATTCTTTCTAAAATGATCATTGATCCGGTAAAGGCCACTGCGTAACATCCGCTGATGATTGCTGATGTTTGATTGACCTGGAATTCGGAGAAGTTTTTTTATTATACTATTTTTTTAATTTAATGGAACTGCTTTTTTATATTGAAAATAATATTGACTGTTTGCAGCGATTGGATATTTTTGCCGGTCATTAAAAATATGAAAGTGAGACTGCTGATATTATTTAGTGTTTTTTTCTATATGTCATCCTCTGTGCTGGCCCAGGAATGTACAACACCGGGTCAATCACCTGCAACGGCCTTTCCTGTTTGTGGTACGAATGTCTTTTCACAGGATAATGTTCCTCTCTGTAGCTCTCACAATTTGTTTGTTCCCGGATGCCAGGATGGAGCCAATTATGCCAATAAAAATCCCTTCTTTTATAAATTTACCTGCTTTGAAGCAGGCACATTAGGATTTGTTATTACACCGAATGATCTGGGAGATGATTACGACTGGCAGCTTTATGATGTGACCGGCCTGGATCCTAATGAGATTTTTACCAATCGAAATATTATTGTAACCGGAAATTGGGCAGGAAATCCTGGCCCTACAGGAACCTCCGCCGCTGGTGTGAATTTTATCCAATGCGCTTCTGCGCAAAATGGGACTGAACCCAGGTTTGCAAAAATGCCCGGTTTGGTAAAGGGAAGAGAGTATATTCTTTTAGTAAGCCATTATACAAATACTCAAAGTGGTTATAAATTATCATTTGCTGGTGGCACGGCCAGCATTACAGATCCCAAGATGCCTGATCTGGAAACTGTTACTACTTCATGCGATGCATCTAAGATCTATATCAAACTGAATAAACCGATGAAATGCAAGAGTATTGCTTCCGATGGAAGTGATTTTCTTATTTCTTCCGGAGGGTCTGTTATGTCAGCCACTGCAGTGGGTTGTAGTAATGGATTTGATACAGATTCTGTCGTTCTTACGCTAAGCACACCCTTAACAGCAGGGAATTACACTGTTGGTATTAAAGTAGGAACAGATAATAATACAATAATAGATAATTGTGACAGAAGCATCCCTGTAGGAAGATCACTTTCTTTTAAAGTGACGATTCTTTTGCCGACTCCAATGGACAGTATGGCTGCAGTCACCTGCGCACCAGAAAGTTTACAACTCATTTTTAGGAAAAAAATATTCTGCAATACAATTTCCCCCGATGGAAGTAATTTTAAAGTAACCGGGCCTTTTCCAGTAAATATCCTCAGTGCGGAAGGAGTTTGTTCAGATGGCGGTTCGAATGTAATTAATATAAAACTTTCCGCGCCTATTGTTCATGATGGCACTTACCAGATTAGTCTTCAACCCGGTAGCCTGGGTAATACCATCTTTGATGAATGCGGCCTGGAGACTCCGCTTGGATCTTCCTTATCTTTTAAGGTAAAGGATACTGTTTCAGCTACATTCACTACAGCAATTGCTTACGGTTGTAAGATGGATACTTTGCAATTTAACCATGATGGAAAAAATACCGTAAATCAATGGAATTGGTCGATGGATTATGCAGGAAAAAGTGCCCTTCAGAATCCGTTTGCATATTTTAATATAGCCGGAACGAAAACAATATCGCTCAAAGTTTCTAACGGCTTTTGTGCGGATTCTTCCACCCAAACCTTTTCCTGGGACCATACAATGAAGGCCGGATTTGAAACGATTAATTTGCTTTGCCCGGAAGACTCTGCCAAGTTTTTGGATAAATCGATTGGTAATATTGTATCCTATTCCTGGGACTTTAATAATGGAAATATTGGAGCATTAAAAAGTCCGCCAGCTCAGAAATACCCAACATCAACCTATGAAAGGGAATTTGTAATAAGGCAAATAGTTAAGAATGATATGGGCTGTTCTGATACAGCTTTTCAAAAACTACGGGTCCTTAAGAGTTGTTATATAGCAGTTCCCACTGCCTTTACTCCAAACGGAGATGGGCTTAACGATTATTTATATCCTGTAAACGGTTTCAAAGCTCAAAATCTTGAGTTTAAAGTGTATAACAGAGCTGGCCAATTAATATATTCCTCCAAAGACTGGTTACAAAAATGGGATGGAACTTTTAAAGGTGAACCACAGGATTCAGGAATCTATGTGTGGACGTTGAGTTACAAACATACAGATACCGGGGAAAAGCACTTTTTAAAAGGATCATCTATCCTGATCCGGTAAAACTACATAGATATTTTAAAGATATCATTCAGAATAATTTCCTTCCTAAACTAAATGGTTTTTTCAGAGTATTTTGTATTCGTCCATATTATTTATTATTTCTGATGCTGATTATTTTCGGGATAGTCTTCCACAAACCTTACAGGATTTTCCACGATTATTTAATGTAAATCGTGTAAAAAGAGGGTTTTTGATTAGATATGGCCTTGGTATGTTTATTGAATTTCAAAGAGTAATTCATCAACCATTAAAAAATAAAGAACAATATGGAAACAATCGTAGAAAAAACCGCAAATGCGTTAAGTGATTTAATTATCATTAATAATGACCGTTATGAAGGTTATCAAAAAGCAATGGAACAAACGAAGGACGCAGATTTAAAAGACTTGTTCTCTAAATTCAGTGTTCAGAGTAAAGCGAATAATGCAGAATTAAGAGCAATGGTCCCATCTTCAGAAGAAACGCCTGATAGAGATGAAACACGCATATCGGGTAAGTTTTACCGGGTATGGATGGACGTTAAAAATGCCTTGGTCTCCAATAACCGGAAAGAGGTATTATCCTCTTGCGAATATGGAGAGGACATTGCTAAGAAAGCCTATGAAAATGCATTGGCTGACAGAGCAGAATTATCCGCGGATGTAGTGGCACAAATTCAAAAACAATATGATGAATTATTAGATGCCCATAACCTGATAAAATCATTGAGAGACAGCGCATAATGTTCTTAGTAAAAATTAAAAAAGCGCCTCATTTTTTGGGGCGTTTTTTTTATGCCATAGAGCTTTAAAAGTGGTAGGAGGAATAAGCTAATTAATATGATCAGACACACCTGAATAGGTGAATGGCCCGCACGATCAAATTACCCTTTTTGATTAAAATTCAATAGGTAATATTCTTTTCTTCGTCTTCAATCTTAAAATGATATTACTATGACATAAAGCCATTTATTTAAATGCTAAATAGACCATTTTGGGTTGTTTAGATGATTGATATTTGTTAATTTTGCGCGCATCAGATTTACTAAAATCCCGTATTGTTATGTTTAAATATTCAAAATCATCTCTTGGTCGTTTCAGACTTGTAGCAATTTCAGAAGGTATTTCATACTTACTACTTTTATTTATTGCCATGCCGTTAAAATATTTGGCGGGTATTCCGGATGCTGTAAAATATCCGGGTTGGGTTCATGGGTTATTATTCATGTTATATATCTTAGCACTTATTTCTGTAAAAGTTGATAGAAATTGGTCTATCGCCAAAACAGCTCTTGCTTTTGTAATTTCATTGATTCCTTTTGGGGCGTTTTTTTTCGATAAATCTTTGCGTAAAGAAGAGTCCTTAATTAAGGAAGAGGAAGAAGTGGTTGTAGCGGAGTAGGTTTCAGGTATCAGGTATCAGGTTTTAGGTTTCAGGGGTCAGGTATCAGGTGTCTGGTATCAGGTATCAGCCTGGGTTATAACTGTAAGATATTTTGTATCCGGTGTCGGCTTATTTTATTCGACAAATACACCTGGAATTCTACCACGAATGACTGTTTTTATAACATCCAATAATAGGATTGTCATCTAACAAACACCTTTTTCCAAATAAAAAAGGGTTGTCAAAAACAACCCCAGATGGAAATGGTTTTTCAATTATAGGACAAAATATTGTCTTGAAAACTATAATATGAAAGATTTATTTAAAAAGCTAACATCGGAAAAAAGATAGCTTCCTTTTTATTAATGTGGAGAAGTAATGATTAATGATCAAAATTAAGGGATTTAATAAAAATATAAACTAATCCGCACAATTAAAAATATATTTTATAAAACAGAATGTTTATTTGTATGAATGGTAAAAGGTTGCCTATGCCATTTAAAAGGGATAATCTATACCAATAGTAGCATTGAAGTTTTCATAACGCCATCTCCGGTTATCTGTAGCCGATGAAAATAAATTACGGAAATTGATGGCAGGAATTTGCCAACCGTTATTTTCGTAAATATCCGGACGCTTGAATCGGAAAGCAGCATCGAATCTAATAAGAAAATAATTGAAATCGAATCGGAAACCAACGCCTGAAGAAACCCCTAATTGTTTATAAAGATTTTTGAATTTAAATTGTGTCGTATCGGTTAAGCCATCGGGTCTGGTGTTTTTAAAATTCCATATATTTCCGGCATCAACAAAAAATGCCATTTTAAAAAGAATAGCATTGGAAAACATCGGTGCTACATCAAATCGGTATTCAGCATTTCCTTCCAATTGTATATCTCCCGTTCGATCGTTAAACCTGGCTCCGGAAATCTGGTAAGGAGCGAGTTTTTGGCCACCTATACCAATTCCTCGTACAGGCCATCCACGCATACTGTTTGGTCCGCCACCAAAATATTGTTTAAAGAAGGGGAGAGTTGTATCACCTTTAGAAATTGGAATGCCTACACCTGCAAAGCCACGAAAAACGATAGCCGATTTTGTATGTTTGATCGTATAGGTGTATTCGGCATCCATTTTAATAAATTCCTTTAAGTATTTATTAAAGAAATTACCCGTTTGTGCTGTACGGCTTCCTTCCTTCAATACGCCCCATATAAGTCCTGATTCTTCAATATTTGCTTTTAACGTATGGAGAAGGTTTGGATTTCTTCTATTTGGAAACGCCTGGTTCAGGCTCAAACCCATGCCCATGACCAAAGCCGTATTAAAGGAGTATCTTAAAAAAGGATTTTCTTTTAGAGTTTCATCAAATGCAGCCGAGCGATTGTAAATGCGACGAT
>JBBSUB010000252.1:0-6146 GCA_038235345.1 Chitinophagales bacterium | reverse complement strand
GGGCTGCCTGTTGTGGTGAAAAATTTTTCTTTGTGACCATTTTAAAATTCAGGTGTTATTTATTAAAAAATCCCTGAAATCCTGCGCTGAAAAAATGGTGCATTTCCGAATGAGACTTTCTACCTAGAGTTGGTGTCCTCACTAACACGCGACAATTTGAAATGCATCCTTCAAAGCTCAGGGAGTTTCAGGGAATAATTTTTTTATCGGGTATTACAAACCTAAGATCCAGGCAAAAATTAATGGTGCCACAATCGTCGCATCACTTTCTACAATAAATTTCGGCGTGTGAATGTCCAGTTTCCCCCACGTGATTTTTTCATTGGGAACTGCCCCTGAATAGGATCCGTAAGAAGTAGTAGAATCGGAGATCTGGCAGAAATAACTCCAGAAAGGAACATCTTCCCACTCCAGGTCCTGGTACATCATGGGTACAACGCAAATTGGAAAATCACCCGCAATACCACCACCTATCTGGAAGAAACCCAATCCTTTTCCGGTAGAAAGCCCGCGGTACCATTCTGTTAACTGAACCATGTATTCAATACCGCTCTTTACGGTACTTGCTTTCAATTCGCCTTTTACTACATACGAAGCAAAAATATTTCCCATAGTGCTATCTTCCCAACCCGGCACTACGATAGGAATATTTTTTTCTGCTGCTGCCAGCATCCAGCTATTTTTTGGATCAATATCATAATGTTCCTTCAATACACCGCTGTTGATCATTTTGTACATATACTCATGTGGAAAATAGCGCTCACCGGCTGTTTCAGCATCTTTCCATACTTTATGAATGTACTGTTGCAATACACGAAAAGCTTCTTCTTCCGGTATACAAGTATCAGTTACCCTGTTATAATGATTTTCCAATAATTCCCACTCATCCTGCGGACTTAAATCGCGGTAATGAGGAACTCTTTTATAATGACTGTGTGCTACCAGGTTCATCAGATCTTCTTCCAGGTTAGCTCCTGTACAACTGATCATAGCTACTTTATCCTGTCGGATCATTTCTGCCAATGATATACCTAATTCCGCTGTGCTCATAGCACCGGCAAGAGAGATGAGCATTTTTCCGCCTTCCTCTAAATGAGTGACATAGCCTTTCGCAGCATCCATCAACGCAGCCGCATTAAAATGACGATAATGATGTTCTATAAATTGTGAAACAGGTCCTTTACTCATGGTATATTTTTTTTGCTGCAAAAGTACTATTTTAATAAATGATGGGGAAGTTTTGAAAAGATTCAGACCTTCTAATGAATATCTTTGATCCCCTCAAGAAAGGGATATTGTGAAAAATACCATCCTATCTTACCGCGCAAATAATTTCCTTCCAACGAATTAAAAAATCAGGTTATTTTTAAGAGAGATTTTTTCATGATTCCTCTACGCCATTCATTCATCTTTAAACTTTACAAAATGAGAAAGGTTTTACTAATTGCCCTACTGTTCTCTTCCCATAAAATGTATTCTCAATCGATAATCCATCGTGATCCCGAAATTGCAAAAATGGTATCCGAAGTTTCTGCAGATTCGCTGAAAATGTATATTCATACACTTGTTGGTTTTGGAACAAGAAATACTTTGAGCACACAAACAGATCCTAAGAGAGGAATAGGCGCCGCTCGGAATTGGGTGTTAAAAAAATTCAATGAATATGCTAAAACTTCCGGTGGAAGATTGACCGCGATGATTGATACGACCACGCTACTTCCTGATGGAAAAAGAATTGATAAGCCGACCATTTTAGGAAATGTAATGGCTACTTTAAAAGGAAATGATCCGAATGATGACCGGATATTTATTATCAGTGGCCACCTGGATAATATGCGCACCAATGTTATGGACGGAACGGGGGATGCGCCGGGAGCAAATGATGATGCAAGTGGAACTGCTGCAGTGATAGAGTGCGCCCGGATCATGAGTTCGCATTCCTTTCCTGCTACCATCATTTTTGTGGCCGTAAGTGGAGAGGAGCAAGGATTATTAGGAGCTAATTATTTAGCGCAGAAAGCAAAAAATCAAAATTGGCATGTAGAAGCCATGTTGAATAATGATATTGTAGGAAGTAATAACAGCAACGAAACCAATATCATTAATAATACAAAATTGCGTGTGTTCAGTGAAGGAATTCCTGCTTATGAAACGGAAAAAAACATTGCCATGATCCGTTCCCTTGGATTGGAAAATGATGGAAAATCCCGGCAACTTGCGCGTTATGTAAAAGAGATTGGTGAACGTTATGTAGATAATCTGGAAGTAGTAATGGTGTACCGTTCTGACCGTTTTTTAAGAGGAGGCGATCATTTGCCTTTTCTACAAAATGGTTTTGCTGCCGTGCGGTTTACAGAAATGAATGAGAATTATACCCGGCAGCACCAGGACGTTCGGTTGGAAAACGGAATCCAATATGGAGATCTACCGGAGTATATTGATTTCGAATATTTAAGAAAAAATACCGCTATGAATCTGTCGAACCTCGCCAACCTTGCGAAAGCTCCATCCATGCCCGCAGAGGTAAAGATCACAATGAAAGGGTTGAGTAACAGTACACTTCTTTCCTGGGAGGCTCCAAAAGCAGGGAAAGTTTCTGGCTATTATATTTTAATGCGGGAAACCACCAGTCCAGTTTGGCAAAAGAAGTTATTTACAAAAGAAACAACGATGTCAGTTCCTTATTCCAAAGACAATTACTTCTTTGCGGTGCAGTCTGTGAATGAGAGTGGAAATGAGAGTTTACCGGTGGTGCCGGGAGTGAGCAGGAGGTGAGGTTTCAGGTGTCGGGTATCAGGTATCAGGTATCAGGTTTCAGGTTTCAGGTTGAATGCTTCACGTTGAATGCTTTGCGTTGAATGTTTCACGTTGAATTTCAAGCGCTCAACTTGTTATTTTCTCCGGGCACAATAAGCAGATTCTTGAAATTCTTCGAAGGATTAGCGCCCAAACTAAAGCCCTGAAAGAGAGTAATACATCAAAATAGGGTGTAGCCCTATTCCTTTCCAAAGCGCATGCCACTGCTGGTTTTCAAACTAGAAATTACACATTTCAATCAAATAAAAATCCCTTCTACAAATTCAAACTGAATTTGTAGAAGGGATTTTTATTTGAGTATTAAAATATCTGTTTTTTTATCTTGTTTCTGCAGGCAGAGGAATGTCTCTTTTAAGCATGGCATCTCTGTTAGCCATTTCCCAGGCGGTCATGAAAACAAGTTGTGCTCTTTTTTCCATTACATCATAATTGATCTTATCCCAGGTATCACTTGGTTTGTGATAATCCGCATGGATACCATCAAAATAAAAAATAATTGGAACACCTTTTCGGGCGAAATTATAGTGGTCACTGCGGAAATAAATTCTCTCTTTATCTGCCGGGTCATTGAATTTGTAATCCAGTTCCAGCTTGGTGAATTTATCATTTGCGGCGATGCTGATTGGTTTCAAATCGCTGCTTAATTTATCATCTCCAACAACGTATACGTAATTTGTACTGTCACCATAAGTCCTTCCCGGATCCAAACGGCCGATCATATCAATATTTAAATCAACCGTGGTTTTTTCCAAGGGAAATACCGGGTGTTCCGAATAATATTCTGATCCCCAAAGACCTTTCTCTTCTCCACTTACGGTCATAAACACGATTGATCTTCTTGGCCCTTTACCTTCTTTTTTTGCTATAGAAAAAGCTCTGGCCATTTCCATTAAACTTACGGTTCCACTTCCATCATCGTCAGCGCCATAATAGATCACATCTCCGCGTTTTCCTAAATGATCATAGTGAGCAGTAATAAAAACGTATTCATCTTTCTTATCTGTTCCTTCAATATATCCGATCACGTTTGTAGATCCAATAACATTGGTTTTTACATTATAGGATAATTGAGCGGTATTTTTGGTAGAGATCTTCAAATTGTTCAGAGCTGTTTTGTTCGTATAAGCTCCTGTAATTGCAGCAGCTTCTTTTTCTCCAAAGATATTTTGTAACTGAGTTTTTGCCAGGGTAGCAGTCGCTATTTTATCACCCGGACGTGGATAGAAAACGCCTGTTTTCAGAGATGATTCAGCCATTCTTGCCGGAACAGCATCCCAGTTTGTATTGATAAAGATTACAGCAACAGCTCCATTTTTCTTTGCTGCTTCTACTTTCATTGGTGTGCTGAATCCCCATCTGGAAGGTCTGTCTGTGCCGCTTACCAGGTATTTATCTCCTGATTTTGGTTCTCCGGAAATCAGGACAGCGATCTTCCCTTTTAAATTTTTTCCTTTGTAATCATTATAGTTTGTTTCATCGATACCATATCCGGCAAACTCCAATGGTGCAGATTTTATAGAGCCTGCATTCGCAGAGCCCGGCTGTAAAATATAATCTTTTCCATAGACTAATTCCTGATTGCCAATTTTAAAAACTCCCGGTGTAAGATTATCCTGGTGTAATGGATAGAACTGCTGATAACCGTTTAATTTTTCGGAGTATTTCAAGCCAAATTCTTTAAACTGGCTTTCAATATAGGATGCTGCCATCCTGATTCCGGGAGTGCCGGTTTCACGACCTTCCATATCAGCGGAAGCAATAATTTTTAATTGCTTCAGTAGGTTGGTCTCAGTTATAGCCTTTGCATATTTGATCGCGTCATCCTGTGCATAGGAGTTTGCTGCAAAAATAAAAAAGGCAAATACTGCCAGAAAAACATTCTTCATTTCAGTTTATTTTTGGTTTGTGTAATAGATGTATGTTACTGCCAAAGCAGAACAATAGTGTAAATCTTGCTGTAAAAGTAGAGGAGTTATGATTTAATAAATTACCGCTTGTGTATTGATTAACTGCAGGCCATTTTATTCACACGGTTTTCATGCCTTCCACCTTCAAATTCAGTATGGATAAAAATATCGACTATTCTTTCGGCGTCTTTTTCCCTTATGAAACGGGCGGGTATGCAAACTACATTTGCATCATTATGCTTACGGGCGAGTTCAGCAAGTTCTTCTCCCCAGCAAATAGCCGCGCGGATACCCTGGTGTTTATTGGCAGTAATGGCAACCCCATTGGCACTTCCACATATTAAAATTCCAAAAGCCGCTTTTTTGTTTTCTACTTCTGTTGCAACCGGGTGTGCAAAGTCAGGATAATCCACAGAATCTGTAGAGTATGTACCAAAATCTTTGTAGGAAATATTTTTTCCATCCAGAAAAGAAAGAAGAGATTCTTTGTATTCAAATCCGGCATGGTCACAGCCTATGGCCACTGGTAGAGATAAATTAAATGATGACATTTTAGTGTGGTTTTAAGAAGCAAAGATAGAAATTATGAAGTTGATGATGAGAGTAAATCAGGTTGGTTATCTGTTATCTTTCAAAATTGTTAAACAAAATCAATTTTATTATTTGTCCCATGATAATCAAAATGAGTGTTAGCCTTTTATCATAGCTGAGAGGCATTTATCTATTTCTTTTTTGAATACATTTTATTCATAAGTCCTTAATATTTCTGTAGAATAAAAATCCGGGATTTGTAATCAGATCACCTGTTCATTCAGCCTTTCACCTTTTTCATAAAAACTATCCATCTCACTTTTAGGAACAAGATCTCCGCCCGTAGCCCAGGCGATATGTGTAATGTTGGCAGGATTTATTTTATTATCAGCAATGTAACCGGAATCTATAATTTTTTGTGGACCGATTAATCCGGCCGTTGCAGAAGGTTCTAAAAAGATGTTTTCAGATTTTGCCAGGAGATAAAGTAATTTGAACAGAGTATCGTCCTCAAGGGTATAAATTCCGCTGATCAATAATTTACTGATATCAGTCGCGAAGGCAGAAGGCCTCCCTACAGCTAATCCATCTGCTTCAGTCATATTATCTATTCCGAAATCATGGACACTTATTTTTTCCATTTTACCGGTTACCAGTCCCAGCAATACGGAGGGCGAATGAGTGGGTTCCACAAAGAAGCAATGCGCATGATCTCCGAAAATCTGTCTCAATCCAAAAGCAACACCACCAGGAGAACCACCCACACCGCAGGGAGAATAGACAAAAAGAGGATGATCTATATCGACCTGGATTTGTAAATCCTCCAATTGTTTTTTAAGCCGGAAAGCCGCTACACTATAGCCCAAAAATAAGTTTTTGGAATTTTCATCG
>JBBSUB010000251.1:0-6198 GCA_038235345.1 Chitinophagales bacterium | reverse complement strand
TTCAAATTTTTCCCGGATGTCGCCAATTTGCTCCAGGTATTGCTTGAGTAAATGGGATTGTATGATTTTCAAACTATCCATGCAGCAGTTCATTTATGGTTTCCAAAATTTCATTGGTTTCTGCATCTAATTCACGCATTGCTTCCAAAATCTCCTGCGGTTGGCGCAAGGCGGCTTCCTCTTTCTTGTTCGGGTTTTTGGCAGAAAGATCAAAAGTGTTTTTGTCAATATTCTTTAGGTCAATGTTCCAGGAGTTTGCTGTTTCGGGGCCATCCGCAAGGGAAGCTCTTACTTTTTGCAGCTCTACAAATTCTGCCAGATCCTTTTCATTCAATGCATTGGTCTTGCCCAGGTTTCTATCCAGATTCAATTGGTAAAACCATACTTTCTTTGTGGCGCTTCCTTTTTCAAAAAACAACACGACAGTCTTTACTCCCGCACCTGTAAAGGTTCCGCCCGGTAAATCCAATACAGTATGCAGGTTACAACTTGTTACCAGTTCTTTTCGCAAGGCGATGCTTGCATTATCGGTATTGCTTAAAAAGGTGTTTTTAATCACCACACCTGCTTTGCCACCTGCTTTTAATATTTTAATAAAATGTTGCAAAAACAAGGAAGCCGTTTCGCCTGTTTTTATCGGGAAGTTTTGTTGTACTTCAGCTCTTTCTTTCCCGCCAAAGGGAGGATTGGCAAGTACAACATCATAGCGGTCTTTCTCCTGTATGTCGGCAATGTTTTCGGCCAGGGTATTGGTATGAATTATGTTCGGTGCTTCCACACCGTGCAAAATCATATTCATGATGCCAATGATGTAGGCCAGGGATTTTTTTTCTTTGCCGTAGAAGGTTTTTTTCTGCAACGTCGTTACATCGGCAGTGGTTAATTTTTTACTCTGTTTCCCTTCGACAAGCTCAGGATGACATAAATACTCAAAGGCTTCCACCAAAAAACCCGCTGAACCTACAGCGCCGTCATAAATCTTTTGGCCTATTTCCGGAGCCACTACTTTTACGATGGTTTTAATTAAAGGCCGTGGTGTGTAATACTCCCCGCCATTGCGTCCGGCGTTGCCCATATTCTTAATCTTGTCCTCATAGAGATGGCTCATTTCATGCTTTTCTGCATGGGTTCTAAAACGCAACTCATCAATCCGGTTAATCACCTCGCGCAAATTATACCCGCTCTGTATGCGGTTCTTTAACTCACTAAAGATTTCGCCTATTTTATATTCAATCGTATCGGCACTTTCCGCATTCAGGGTAAACTTTTTGAGGTAGGGAAACAATTCAATGTTTACAAAATCAGAAAGATCATCACCCGTCAATGCTTTATGATGGTCAATTTTGCCATCCTTTAATTTAGGTGCTGCCCATACACTCCACTGGTATTTGGTGTCTATAATATTCTTGTATTCTTTGCCTGTTAGTTCCGCTGCTGTAGCTTTGTCTTTTTCCAGGTCGTCCAGGTATTTTAGAAACAATACCCAGGATGTTTGTTCTACGTAATCCAGTTCACTGCCACATCCGGCGTCCTTGTGTAAAATATCATCTATATTTTTAAAAGTCTGTTCGAACATTTGTTGGTTTTGGTTATTTGGTTAAGGAGTTCAAATTTACGGGATTTGAGGGAGAGGTTGGAACCCGGTTTTGGTCTGATGCTTCGCAAAAGGGAATAATGTGTTGATAATGAAAAATAACCCGGAAGATATCTGTATGTCTCTGAACAAATTACGGATAACAACTCCCGCTCTCCAAAGAAACTGCGCTTAACAAACAGACGTCTTGACGCAATCCCTATAACAACAAATTATTTTCAATTCACCGGTTCCGTAGAACATTTACGCATTGGCGATGGCGAGGCATTCAATTAATTTTCAGCCGGGACAAAAGTACAGTAAACGAACAAATAGTTGAGATTTTAATTCATAGCTCAATAGAGTATTTTCAGCCCGGAACAAAAACCCAATAGCGAACAAAAAGTAGATGAAATGCACGTCAGCCCCAGCTAACGCCAATGCCATGTAAGCGGCTGTTTTAAAATTGCCCAGCAATTACGTTTATGTAATGAGACTTTAAATTTTCTTTGAATTGTAACCAATTTATATCGCTCAATATTGGCTGCCTGAAAACTTCTAATTTATCATTTGTTTCAACCAGTTTAATCAAAAGCTCATTACCAGTAAATATAGCAACAATCATTGTGCTAGTTGTCAATTTTTGCTGGTATTTGTTGAAAATATTAAATAGATTACTATAATTCAGACCAGAACTTAAGTTTCCGCTTTGCCTATAATTCCAGTCATTGCCTAAATCTTGAATTACTTCAATAGCCGCTTCGTTGCAATATCTATCGACTTCTTTAAGTAAAGCCATTAGACTTTTGCTTTCATCAACTGCTTGAGTTGAACTTTTATTTTTGATATGTTTTATTTTTTCCTTTTCTGTATTAAGTAAAACCGGCTCTGCATTAATAAGAAACTCCAATTGGTCAATTAAGCTTTGAACAGTTTGCCACCTTTTATCAATTAGCTGATTAAATCCAACATCGAAAATATTATTAATTATATCCTTTTGATGTTTCGGAAATGTATCTATTATATCTTTTGCAGATTTTCTTTGATGCGGATTTTGATTGTATTCATCAATTATAATGGTTGGTAGTTGAGTTGTAAGAATAAAATAGAATAACCCAACAATACAAGTAGTGTCAGTCCTGAAATCTCGCTTACCCACCTCACCAACTTTCTGTTCTGGAAGAATTAAAAATCTGTTTCCCAAGTGCTGTTCGTCTGGCGTAAGGTTGTCGTCATCAATATCATTGAAATTAAATGAGATTCCAAAATCTAATATTACTGGTTCACTTATTGAATTGTTTTTTATAATTATATTGTCGGGCTTTATATCTCTATGAACCACTCCTCGTTGATGACAATAATTAATTACTTCTGATATATTTATTATGAATTTAGCTTTTTCAATTAAAGTAAAGTTTGAAAAATCAAAATTGGAAAGTGTGTCACCTGGAATAAATTCTGTCGCAATAAATAATTTATAATCTGGGTCTTTCCAGAATTCTGTATTATTGTCAAGAACTTTTGGAAGACCAGAATGGGAAAGTGTACTTAAGGCAACTGTTTCCCGTTGCATCCTCGCCCTGCGTTCAGCGTCATTTTGCTTGTTGAGAATTTTTACAGCCGAAATAGTCTCTCGATCTTGGGTACTTATTGCTTTAATAGTTGTCCCCTGTCCACCACTAGCAATGTCGTCTGTTCTTTCCCAATGCTCCTTATAGTTTTTGATGTCGCTCATAAATAGCCGCTTACGTTTTACAGCTTTGTGCAGGCGGGATTTTAGAACTCCTTCTGCCCGGAACCATTGCCAAATTTATAATTAAAAGTTCATTGTTTATTCTTTCGCTCAACAGAGATTTTTCAGCCCGAACTGCTGCTCAATAATGAACAAAAAGTTCATTGTTCTTACGTCTACCCACTTGCTGCAAACCTATGTTGCCTGCTAGCATATTAGCAGACACTATTCGTCCCATGGAAACTTTACTCTGTCAGAATTTAAAAAATCCATTCGCCATTTGTTTTTTTCGGATGTGTCGCCTTTATACCTGTATCTAGTTTGAGATTTCCATTGTAAAACATCGTCAAAACCTCTGTCATTATCAGGTTTTTCGTTAGGATATTTCTTTCGGAAATCTAAATATCTTTCAATTTGTGAATTCAGTATTTGTTCTCTCTTGTACTGTTCCCAATTCCAAATTTGTTTTCCGCACAAATCTTCAATAATTGCAGCTCTTTCTGGAAGTAATTTTAGTACTTCTCCATTAGAATTTTTCTTGCTGACATTTTTATAATTCGCAATTTGGTCTGCAAGCCATTTTCCAACTGGATTAGTTTGCAAGGGTAATTTTAATTTATCAACTCTTTCATTCCAAACTGTTTCTAATTGAAAGTAATTTTCTAACCAAATATCGTCATCGAATTTTCCACCTGCGTTCATTGTTTCCCAAACAAATTTAACCGATTGAAGTTTTTCAAATTCACCATCTAAGAAGTATGGGGTAATTATTTTCTTACGTCTTAGTTTTTGTCTAGCAAACCACTGCCCTAAAGCATAGTAGATATTTGTTTTGTCTTTTACTTGTGGCACATAAGCTCTTGTCTGCTTATAAATAACCATATATTCTTTTAATTTTTGAAAATTCTGCTCCCAAATGTATGCACTCCTTGAATATTTTCCATCTCCAACTGGAAAGCCAGCCTCACGTAGCCTAAGTTCAAATTCTACTGGTAAAATGTCATTCCTAATTAAATCTTTAATCCGATCATACCAATTAACTAATGGTCTATTCTCTACATATTTTGAGTTATCATTTATAACTCCTGTAGGATTTACTAATTTTTTGTATTCAACAAATTGTGGTAAGAAAATTTCAAAGTTTTCAAAATCTGTTTCTGTTAGTACGGGTTGTTTATAAATATAAGTTCTTGCATTCGGTAACTCTCCATTTTCAAATTCAAAGTCATCGGGAATAAATATTTCGCTTGTTTCATCAACATTTTCACCGTCTGTCGGTTGGGTTTCTTTTTCTTTGCCTGATGCAAATTGTGAATAAAGTAAACCATCATCGTCATATTTTTTAATTAATTCATAGTCAAGTTTGAAAAGGCTATTGGTTTGGAAATTAATTAAGTCGTTGAAGTAATTTTTAACATCGGTTAAAACTTTTTTCCCTTGTTTGTCTGTCTGTGGTTGAAAGTCAAGTTGTATAGAAGCCTCGATGTTATTTATAAATCCTGATCTTGTCAAGTTTGATGAACCGATGATTATTCTTGCATGTGTTAAGCCCTCGAACAGAAAAAGTTTTGGATGATAAGTAATATACTCTTCTTGTCTATGAAAAATGTAAGTTTCAATTTCCTTTTTCACCAAAAGCTCTAATGCCTCCTTTGAAGTTCCCTTGTTGTCAACGCCAATAAAAAACACCAGCCGTTTATAATTTTGTTTTGCGGCTTCAATTGATTTTATAAGTTTCAGAATTCCAGATGCAGCAGCAAAAGCCACAAAGCCATAAAAAGTGTCATAGATATTACTGTCAAATGAGACAGCAATTTGTTCACCGACATTGATTTGATTTTCTCTATGTAAACCGTGTCCAATGAAATTTACTTGCATAATTGGGGTGTGTCAAAATGTTTGCAGGCAAAATTTGTATTGCCGAAACTACGCATATAAAAACATATTCCACAAAAAAAATTATTTTATTCATTATCAACAAATTATTTATACACTTGCGTCAATTAAGCCCTAAAACTTGAATTAAATATATAATAGTCTTTGTAACTATTTTCCTTTTCTTCTTCATAGTAGCCTGTTATCAATAAAATATCGTATTGAAAACAGGTAGTCTTATCCTTTTGGGGAAAGTCCATTCTTCAAAAAAAGAATTTATTTCTTATTCAGTCGAAAGAAGTATGCGTTCCGTCTAAAGAAGTACCCCATCTTAGCGCAAGGTTAAGTTTCGTATATTAGCTCGTCCGTTTGTGTTGTTTAATCAGGAGAAAGTTTATATCTATTTTTTGAGCCCGAATTCTAAACTTCCTGATTAATGAGGTAAGAGAATTGGAAGTATAGCAGTGCAAAAGATTTTTGTGTGATAAAAGGATTCATTTAATTGGATTTTACTTGAAAATTAATACATCACAAGCGGACAATTGAGCCGACGGAGTTTCCTGGAAATTCCTGCTAAAACGAATAGTCAAAAAGGAGTAACCGGTCTGACCTTCGGTGCCGACCTTGCTGCTTTAATTCGTGGAATTCGTGCCTAAATTCATGTTTCAAAAAATAAATTCATATTCATAAAATTGTTGGGTACGTAATCCAGGAACCCAGACCCCGTGCCGATGTTGGCGTCCCCGCCAACATGCCCCCTGCGGAATAACTTCTTTTCCAATTCCTTAATACCAGCTAATAAAAAATATTGTTAATCAAATTAATGGAAGTTTAAAACAATCTTTCAGACTTCCTAAGATCAAAGAAAGTTGTTGGCGGGGACGCCAACAATGGCCTGAGACGATTGAGCCAATGGAGTTTCCTGGAAATTCCTGCTAAAATGAATAGCCAAAAAGGGGTAACCAGTCTTCGGTGCCGACCTTGCTGCTTTAATTCGTGGAATTCGTGCCTAAATTCA